>PMLO01000059.1 GCA_003158895.1 Propionibacteriaceae bacterium | reverse complement strand
GCGGGAGGCGCCGTCACGTCGAGGACGGGCAGCCGGTTCCGGGCGTCGTCGATGCAGCGCCCGACCGCCCGGTCGGCCGCCACGACATCCACCAATGCCTTCACCGTCACGGCCGCCAACCCTACCCGCGCTGTACGACAGGCTCGGCCACGGCTCTGCCCGCGTCCCGCGGGGCCAGAAGAACGTACCTAACACCCCACGAGGGCGGGGTCCCACGCGTGACTCAGCCTCGCGACGGGCCGATAGGTACGTTCCTGTGATCGGCGATCACGCACGCCTCAGCTGTTGTACTTCTGCTGGGTCGCGTCGAGTCCGTACATGACGAGGCACTCGACGGCGTCGGCGGCGCGGCCGATCTCGACGGCGACGTCCTCGGACAGCGACTTGGGGAACTCGGAGAGTACGAAGTCGGCCGGGTCCTGACGTCCGGGCGGACGCCCGACTCCCCAGCGCACGCGGTAGTAGTCGCCGGTGCCGATCGCGCCGCGGATCGACTTGAGGCCGTTGTGGCCGTTGTCCCCGCCGCCGAACTTGGTACGGATGGTGCCGAAGTCGATGTCCAGCTCGTCGTGGATCACCACGAGATGGTCCGGCGTGATCTTGTAGTGGGCCAGCAGCTTGGCGACGGGTCCGCCGGACTCGTTCATGTACGTGCGGGAGGTGGCGAGGATCGCCTTCTCCGTGTCCGCCCCGACCGCACCCACACCGCTCGGCCCGACCCGTACATCCCCGGTGTTCGCCCGCTGCAGCGCGTGGGCGCTGAGCGTCACGCCCGCGCGGCGGGCCAGCTCAGCCACGACCATCGCGCCGGCGTTGTGCCGATGCGACGCGTAAGTGGGGCCCGGATTCCCGAGCCCCACCACGAGCCATGCCATGGACAGTGCTTACTCCTCGTCGATGTCCGCAGCCGGGGCCGGAGCCGCTGCCGCAGCCGCCTCGCCGGCACCGGACGCCGCATCGAGCTCAGCGTCGATCGACGACTGCGACGGGACCGAGTGGCCGGACAGGATGAGGTCGTCCGGGTTGCCGTTGAAGACCGCACCGGCAGGAAGGACGAGGTCCTTGGCGGCGATGACGTGACCGATCTCGAGGCCGGTCACGTCGATCTCGATCTGCGTCGGGATGTGGGTGGCCTCGACCTCGAGCATGATCGTGTTCTGGTCCATGATCACCATGACGTCGCTGGAGTGCTCGCCGACCGTGACGAGCTGTACCTGGACGGAGACCTTCTCGCCACGGCGTACGACGACGAGGTCGACGTGCTCGATGTTGCCGTTGACCGGGTCCTTCTGGACCTGCTTCGGCAGCGCGAGCTGCTTGTTGCCGCCCTCGATGTCGATCTCCAGCAGGACGTTCGCGACGCGCAGCGCGAGCTGGGTCTCGTGAGCCGGGAGGCTGATGTGTACGGGATCGGCACCGTGGCCGTACAGAACGGCCGGCACCTGGTGGGCGCGACGGAGACGACGTGCTGCGCCCTTGCCGAATTCGGAGCGCTGCGTGGCGCTCAGCGTGACCTGGTCGGCCATGTGATTCTCCTCAACCTCGAATGTCAGATGCGGCCATGTACGCCGCGCAGGAGCTCGTCCGAGGGAGGACCTAGTCGATCACGGGTGGCCGGGCAAACCGGGCCGCCCCTCGCCGAGGCAACCCGCACAGGCTACCGGATGGGCGAGGCGGTACGGAAACCGGCCCGGACCCCGTGCTACCGGAAGTCGCGCTCGTGGAACTGGTCGCCTTCGGTGCGCTCGGGATCAGCGACGCGCTCCGCCTCGCGCTCCCGGAGCTCGACGCGGCGGATCTTGCCGGAGATCGTCTTCGGCAGCTCGCCCACGAACTCGATGATCCGCACCCGCTGGTACGCACTGAGCCGTTCGCGGGCGTGCTCGAAGATCTCCTTGGCCGCGTCCTGAGGGTTCGCGGCGATGTCCCGGGCGAGCGTCACGAACGCCTTCGGCACCGCCAGCCGTACGGGATCGGGGCTGGGCACGATCGCGACCTCGGTCACGTACGGGTGCTCGAGCAGGATCGACTCCAGCTCGAACGGCGAGATCTTGTAGTCCGACGCCTTGAACACGTCGTCGGAGCGCCCCACGTACGTGAGGTAGCCGTCCGCGTCACGGGAGGCGATGTCGCCCGTGTGGTAGTAGCCGCCCCGACACGCCTCGGCAGTCATGTCCGCGTCACTGTCGTACGCATCCATCAGGCCCAGGATTCGCTGCGACAGATCAAGGCAGATCTCGCCCTCGTCCTGGGTCAGCTCGCCGGTGACAGGGTCGAGCAGCACGACCGGGTAGCCCGGCATCGGCCGGCCCATCGAGCCGTCCTTGACGACCTGACCAGGCGAGTTGCCGACGCTGCACGTCATCTCGGTCTGCCCGAAGCCGTCACGGATCGTCTGGCCCCAGGCGTCCCGGACGCGGCTGATGACTTCGGGGTTCAGCGGCTCACCGGCACCGACCAGCTCGCGCGGCGGCTTCTTCAGCTGGGAGAGGTCCGCCTGGATGAGCATCCGCCACACGGTCGGCGGTGCGCAGAAGCTGGTGACATCGTGAGCGTCCATGACCTGCATCAGCGCGGACGCATCGAAGCGGTCGTAGTTGAAGACGAAGACCGTCGCCTGGGCGAGGAACGGGGAGAAGAAGTTGCTCCACGCGTGCTTGCCCCAGCCGGGCGAGGAGATGTTGAGGTGCACGTCGCCCGGTCGTACGCCCAGCCACCACATCGTCGACAGGTGCCCGACGGGGTACGAGACGTGGGTGTGCCGGACGAGCTTCGGCCGCGAGGTCGTACCGGACGTGAAGTACAGCAGGCTGAGGTCAGAGGCCTTCGTCGGCTCGCTCGGCGTGTACGCGGTGGGCGCGTTCTCGGACTCGCTGAACGCGACCCATCCCGGCACCTGCTCCCCCACCCCGATCCTCAGTATCGACTTCGGCAGCTCGTCGACGCGGGTCCGCAGTGCCGTCGGCGCGACGACCGCCGTGGCGTGACCGTAGTCGACGCGGAAGGCGAGGTCGGCGGCGCTGAGCAGAGTCGACGTCGGGATCGCGACGGCGCGGATCTTGAGCAGCGCGAGCAGCAGCTCCCACAGCTCGATCGTGTTGTTGAGCATGACGATCACCCGGTCACCGGATCCCAGACCGAGGCTGCGCAGCCAGCGTGCAACCTGGTCGGAGCGCTCGGAGAGCTGTGCGTACGTCCAGGACGAGGCCACGAGCTCGGGCGACACGATCGTCACCGCGTTGCGGTTTGGATGTTCGCCGGCGATCACGTCGAACCACTCCGTGGCGAAGTTGAACTCGTCGAGCTCGGGCCAGCGGAACCCTGCGAACGCGGCGTCGTAGTCGGTGCCGTGCGCCATCAAGAAGTCGCGCGCCTCCCGTACAGCGTGAGTGGCGTCCGTCGCGGGACGAGGTGTGAATGCCATCAGAACTCCTTGCCACTCATCCGTGAGTTACGGCTTCGTAGCCTAGCCCTGAGATGTTCGCCGGGGCGTCGAGATCGCTCCGCCGTGGCAGGTCTACTGGATGGTCGTGGCGAGGTTGCTGAACAGTCGGCTCAGGTTGTTGCCGAACACCGCCACAGAGGCGACGATCGCGGCGGCGATCAGTGCCACGAGCAGCCCGTACTCGACGGCGGTCGCCCCCTTGGACGCCTTGCCGAGACGGGTCGTAAGCATGTACGCCAAAGTCGTCGCGTACGCACCGACAGCGGTCAGCATGAGTGGGCCCCCTCCCTCGTCCTCGCCATCGGAGCCCATCGATTTCATCGGTGTCCCTTCGCCCCCAGAAGGATCACGATCACTGTCGAGGGAGGCGCCCCGCCCTAACAGGGTGAGTGAGAGGAATGCCATCAGACGGGGACTCCGGTTCTACGACCGAGGTGCGCCGGCTACTACCACGGGCGGGGCGCATCGGGCCCAGGCACTACATGACGTTGCTGCTGCGTCGCTGGGCCGTGAGGCAGTACCCGTGCTGACCGCCTTCCTCACTGTGTGCATCCATGACCTGCATCGGCGCGGACTCATCGAAGCGGTCGCAGTTGACGACGAAGACAGTTGCCTGGGCGAGGAACGGGGAGAAGAACTTGCTCCACGCGTGCTTGCCCCAGCCGGGCGAGGAGATGTCGAGGTGATCGACTTCGGCAGCTCGTCGACGCGGGTCCGCAGTGCCGTCGGCGCGACGACCGCCGTGGCGTGACTGGGGTCGGAGCGGAAGGCGAGGTCGGCGGCGCTGAGCAGCGTCGACGTCGGGATCGCGACGGCGCGGATCTTGAGCAGCGCGAGCGTAAGTGGCGGCCGAAGCGGTCACCGAGGCGACGACTACGGCGTGACCTTCGTCGTGATCTTGGCGAAAACGCCGCTCAGGGTGGTACCAAAAACAGCGACCACCGCGATGATCACGGCGGCGATCAAGGCAATGAGGAGCCCGTATTCGACTGCGGTCGCGCCCTTGGCGGCGTTTCCGAGCCTTCCCTGAATGACGAACGCCATCGACGTGAGATACGCAGAGACCGCGGCAAGCAATGGAGTTCCCTTCCCTTGATCGTCGGGCCCTCGCCTGACGATTCCCCAGCCGTTCCCCCCGGAAGGATAGGTACGTGACGAACTATGACTGCAGTCGTACAAAGGCTGCAACCATGGTGAGAGGGCCATCATCAAACAATCTCCCGTGGTCTATCTCCGGGCGCTCGACGGAGCGCCTTGAGCGGCGGAAGAGTCCGGCGAAGCACGGGAGTTGTCAGGGTGACCCGTCGGCCGATAGGCAGTACCCGTGCTGACCGCCTTCCTGACGGGCCTGTTGACGGGCCTCTCGCTCATCGTGGCGATCGGCGCACAGAACGCGTACGTCCTGCGGCAGGGACTGCGCCGCGAGCACGTCGGCAGCGTCGTGGTGATCTGCGCCGTGAGCGACCTCCTGCTGATCGCTGTCGGCACGCTCGGCATCGGCACGCTCGCCAGGTACGTGCCGTGGCTGCTCGTCGCCCTCACCTGGGCCGGTGTCGTGTACCTGCTGTGGTTCGCGTACCGCTCGTTCCGGTCAGCGATGCACCCTGCCGCGCTCTCGATGGGCGAAGACGCCGGTCGCCGGTCGATCATCGCGACCGCCCTGGCCCTCACGTACCTCAACCCCCACGTCTACCTCGACACCGTGGTCATGCTCGGCACCGTGGCCACTCAGCAAGGCGCCGCCCGCTGGATCTTCGCGGCAGGAGCCGGTACGGGCAGCATCGTCTGGTTCACGGCCCTCGGCTTCGGCGCCAGGGCTCTGTCGAAGCCCCTCGGCCGCCCCAGCACCTGGCGGGTGGTGGACGTTCTCGTCGGCCTGACCATGCTCGCGGTGGCGGTACGCCTCGCGACCGAGGCCCTGTAGGGCCTCCCGAGGCCGCCCTGCCCGCGTTCGGTTCATCATGTTAAGTGGCCGAGTTGTACCTTCACACGGCGAATTCGCCATGTGAACCTCCGATTCACCCACTTAACGTGATGAACCGACGGGCACCGGCAGGCGGCACCCGCTCGGACCGTACCGCCGTCAGCCCTCGTTCATCAGGCTCGTGACGGAGCCCTCGGTGAAGACCTCCTTGATCGCCTTCGCGATCAGCGGGGCGATCGAGAGGACGGTGAGACACTCGACGTCCACCGACGGGTCGATGGGGAGCGTGTTGGTGACGATGACCTCTTTGAACGCCGAGCGGTTCAGCCGGTCGGCGGCAGGCCCGGACAGGACCGCGTGCGTCGCGGCGGCGATGACGGCCTTCGCGCCACGCGCCATCAACGCATCCGCGGCCAGGCAGATCGTCCCGGCGGTGTCGATCATGTCGTCGACCAGGAGGCAGACCCTGCCCTCCACCTCGCCGACGACCTCGTGCACGGCGACGGTGTTCGCCACGTTGGGGTCGCGCCGCTTGTGGATGATCGCCAGGGTGCAGCCGAGCTTGTCCGTCCACTGATCGGCCATCCGTACGCGCCCGGCGTCGGGCGAGACGACCACGAGGTCCTCCTCGCCGTACTTCCTGGCGACGTACTCACTGAGCAGCGGCATGGCGTGCAGGTGATCGACGGGACCGTTGAAGAAGCCCTGGATCTGGGCGGCGTGCAGGTCGACGGACATGATGCGCGTGGCACCGGCCGCCGCGTACAGGTCGGCCATCAACCGCGCGGAGATCGGCTCGCGGCCGGCGTGCTTCTTGTCCTGACGGGCGTACGGGTAGAACGGCGACACCACGGTGATCCGCTTCGCCGACGCACGCTTGAGCGCGTCGACCATGATCAGCTGCTCCATCATCCACTCGTTGACGGGCGCGTGGTGCGACTGGATGACGAAGGCGTCGGACCCACGTACAGACTCCTCGAACCGTACGTAGATCTCCGAGTTCGCGTACGTGACGGCGCGCATCGGCACCAGGTCGACGTCGAGGATCGAGGCCACTTCGTTGGCCAAGGCTGGATGCGACCGGCCCGCGAACAACATCAGGCGCTTCTGATCCTTCTTCGTCAGACCGGTGCTCACTGCTGTTCGCCCTTCTTCGCCCTGAGGGCATCGTCGGCTGCTGCCTCGGTCTTGGATCCGGGTCGTCTGCTGGCGACCCAGCCCTCGATGTTGCGTTGTCGGGATCGGGCGATCGCAAGCTCACCGGGTCCGACCTCGTTCGTGATCGCCGAACCGGCAGCCACGTACGCACCGTCCGCGATGTCCACCGGCGCCACGAGCACAGAGTTCGACCCGATGAAGGACGCCTTGCCCACCGTCGTACGGCTCTTCGTCACCCCGTCGTAGTTCGCGAAGATCGTGCCGGCCCCGATGTTGGCGCCGTCCCCTACCTCCGCGTCACCGCAGTACGTGAGGTGCGGCACCTTGGCGCCCTCGCCGATCACCGCGTTCTTCGTCTCGACGAAGCCGCCGATCTTGCCGCGGGCTCCGAGCCGGGTGCCGGGACGCAGGTACGAGTACGGGCCGACGTCCGCACCGTCGCCGATCACCGACAGCGACGCCTCGCACCTGCGGAGGTGCGC
>PMLO01000175.1 GCA_003158895.1 Propionibacteriaceae bacterium | reverse complement strand
TCCTTCCTCCTCGCGCCCCGGTGGGTGGATGCGTTGCGTGACGTGTGGTCGCGGTTCGATGTGCCCGTGTACGTGGGCGAGGCGGGCGTGGTCGAGTCGCTGACGGGCTTCCACGTGCACCGTGGGGCACTGGCTGCGTACGAACGCGAGGAGCGGTACGACGTCGCGTCACTCATGGCGTCGTGCAGGCGGCTCGTGGTCGTCGAGGACCTCGTGGATCACGCGAACCTCGGGGCCATCGCTCGGTCCACGCTCGCGCTGGGATGGGACGGTCTGCTCCTCAGCAGCCGGTCAGCCGACCCGCTGTACCGACGGGCTGTGAAGTCGAGCATGGGCGTCGTCCTGAGCCTGCCGTGGGCGCGGGCCACAGACGACGAGGCGGTCCCGGCGGTCTTGAAGGCGGCAGGGTACGAGGTTGTGGCGCTGGCACTCCGCGACGATGCCGTATCCCTCGACGAGGTCGCGGTCCGGCACGCGGGCCGGGACACGAGACTGGCATTGCTCCTCGGAACCGAGGGTCAAGGGCTGAGCGACGCCTGGCTGCGGGGTGCGGACACGGTCGCCATGATCCCCATGGCCTCGGGGGTGGACTCGCTCAACGTCGCGGCTGCAGCCGCGGTCGCCTGCTACTCCCTACAGAGGTGACGCCGATCCGCGGTGCTGTTCGGGGTCGAACGGCAGCTTGTCGGAGATGGGCCAGTCGGCGGGGTAGCGATACGCCATCTCCGCGGCCTTCTTGCGCAGCGAGCGGCGCCGTTTGCCGTTGAGCCGGTCACCGAAGACGATCCCGGTCAGGTGGTCCGTCTCGTGCTGGAGGCATCGAGCGAGCAGGCCCGTACCCACGATCTCGATCGGGTTGCCCTCGACGTCCTGGCCGTGGCAGACGGCCTTGTCGGGACGGGCGAGCATCTCGAAGGCGCCCGGGAACGACAGGCACCCTTCCTCTGACTCTTCGAAGTTGCGGTCCTTGCCGTCGGGCAGGGTGACGACCGGGTTGCAGACGACACCGACGTGCAGGACGTCGTCGTCGTCGGGGCAGTTGAAGATGAACATCGCTATGTCGCGGCCGACCTGCGTGGACGCGAGACCGACTCCCTGGGACGCGTTCATCGTGGCGAACATGTCTCGCGCCAGCTGGGCCAGTTCCTCGTCGAAGACGGTCACCGGGTGAGTCTGAGCGTGCATCACCGGCTCGCCCCATCGCGTGATCGGCAGCACCGTGCCACCGGTCATGAGTTCCTCGACGTTCATGGCCTCCCTCTCGCCACCGCCCATATCAGGCGGCTCGCGACAGGATAGTGACTACCACCAGCTCACCTGTCGACCAGGGCCTCCGGATGATGCGCTTCGAGCACTCGGAGAGGCGTGTTCCGGCGTCCGACGGACACCCAGCAGCCGTCGGCCGGGGGCACGATCGCGATCTTCGCGGTCGGTCCATGGAAGGCCAGGTCGAAGGCGAGGAACCCCAAGGGGCCCAGAACGCGCTCCTCGGCGAGCAGCTCCGTGCCGTCGGCGAAGTGCAGCCATGCCTGGCCCACACGAGGTCCCGTGCGGACGAACACCAAGGGGATGTGCCGCGCGGCGACCGTCAGCACGGCGTGGCGGGCGGGGACGTCATTGGACGCGGGCAGGTCGTGGGATGTGGGCGCCTCATCGAGATCGCTGATGTCGACGAGTTCGGCATCAGCGACTCCATCGTTGCCGCCCGTCATCTTCATCCACGCCGCTATCGCCGACGTGATGATGGCGAGCACCAGACCGAGCAGTACGTACTGCACGCGTCAAGTATCCGTCGCGGGTTCTGTCCGGGCAACGGTTGCGCCTCAGGCCCTTGGGTGGGCCTGAGCGAACGCGGTACGGAGTCGTTCGCCGCTGACATGCGTGTAGACCTGGGTCGTCGCGAGGGAGGCATGACCGAGAAGCTCCTGGACGGTACGGAGGTCGGCCCCGCCCTCGAGCAGGTGGGTCGCCATGGCGTGGCGCAGCCCGTGCGGACCGATGTCGGGCGCCCCGTCCACCAACCCCACGGCGTGGTGCACGACGCGTCGCACGATCCTGGGGTCGATCCGGTCTCCGAGACGCTCGCCGAGGAACAGCGCCGACCCGGACCGGGGGGTCACGAGCTCGCCGCGGCGAGCGCGCCAGCGGTCGAGTGCCCGGCGAGCCGGCGTGCCGATGGGAACGACCCGCTCCTTATCGCCCTTGCCCAGCACCCGTACGGTCTGGCGCGACTCGTCGACCGAGCCGAGGTCGAGCCCGCACAGCTCGGACACGCGGATGCCGCTCGCGTACAGCAGCTCGAGGATCGCCACATCGCGGACTCCTCGCACGGAGTCGTCCTCGGCGGCGGTCGCGATCGCCGCCCGCAGCATCTCGAACGTCTCCGCCTGGCTGAGCGTCTCGGGAAGCCGTTTCGCCGGCCTCGGCGAGCGAAGCGACAGCGCCGGGTCGGAGCCCAGCAGCCCGTGAGCGTGCGCCCAGGAGAAGCAGCCCCGTATCGCTGCGGCCCGTCTCGCGACCGACGTCCGCTCGGCACCCGCGACCCCGAGGCTCCCGAGCCAGGACCGCAACGCCCGCAGGTCGACCTCCTCCGCACGGTCGTAGCCGTTCTCGACCAACCACGCGTCCAGCGCATGCAGGTCCCCCCGGTACGCACGCAACGTGTGCGGCGAGACGTTCCGGTTGGTCAGGTGGTCGAGGTAGGCAGCAATGACCTCGCCGAGCACCGACGGCGGTGCGTCGTACGGTCGGCTGGTCACGTGGCCAGGGTCCGTCTCCCCGGGTCACGGCGCAAGTCGCCGCTCCGGAGAGCGTCATGCCAGCACCGTCATCGGGTCGACGAGCCGGCCGTCGATCCACACCTGGAAGTGGAGGTGGCAGCCCGTGGTCAGTCCGGTGCTGCCGACGGTGCCGATCACGTCGCCGGCCGCGACATGGTCGCCGACCGCCACGGCGTATCCCTGGGCGTGGTTGTACGAGGTCTGGAGCTGCGCCGGTGCGCCCGTGCCGTGATCGATGATGAGCCTGTTCCCGTACGCGCTCGTCGACGTGATCGACGCCACGGTGCCGGCCGCGGCAGCCCGGATCGGACTGCCGCACGCAGCGCCGAAGTCCGTACCGTCATGGAGCTTCCAGACGCCGGTGATCGGGTGTCGCCGCATGCCGTACGGAGACGTCACAGGTCCCGTCGCCGGTCTGACCAGCCCAGCGGTAGACGCCGCCACGGATCCCGATGCCGCCGACGTCCGCAGCGCAGGCGTCGCCGAGGCAGGCAGCAGCCGGATCGTCGGGCCGAGCAGCAGCAGTGGGTCGAGGTACGCGTCACCCTCTCGCAGTCCCCAGTGCAGGCAGGTCGTGGCGGGGCATGAGGGGTGTCCAGCCTGCAGCCGACCGATGGGTTGACCACGGCTCACGACCTCGCCCACCGTGACCGTCGTCGACACCGGTTCGTACGTGGTCCTGACCATGCCGTGGTCCACGACCACGACGCCGCGGCCCGCGAGGTCGCCTGCGTAGGTCACCGTGCCATCGGCCGCCGCCACCACGGTCTCGCCAGGACTGCCCTCGAGATCGACCCCCCGATGTCCGGCTCCCCAGGTCACGTCGGGCGGGTCGAAGCGGGTGATCACAGGGCCCGGGATGGGCCGCATGCCGGCCGGTAGGTCGGGTGTCGCCGACGCCGCGACCGGGGCGCAGGCGAACCCGAGCGCGGCCACGACGGCCAGTGCGATCCGTACTGAAGTCTTCATGCCCAGACCATGGGCAGGCCGGCCCGCGATCCGTCACGAGACCTCGCAGCTGTGGACAGCGCTCACGGCTGTGGACAACCCTGGTTGCAGTCGATGGCTCCGAGTTGGGTCCGGGCAGCCGGTGGCCGTAGAATGCCCGCGGCGATCGGTTCGTGCCGATCGACTATCGCATGTCGACTCACCTCAACGTGTGGGTCACGGTCTCAGGGTCCCGGGAAGCCGGGCGAGGCCGGACGTCGGCATCAGGCGGCACCGAACGGTTCGGGGCCGAGGAAACCTCGCGATCGGGGCATGATCCCGCTCGCACAGAAAGGACACGGCCATGGCCGTTGTTACCGCCCGCCAGCTCCTCGAGAGTGGCGTCCACTTCGGGCACCAGACCCGTCGCTGGAACCCCAAGATGAAGCGGTTCATCCTCACCGAGCGCAATGGCATCTACATCATCGACCTGCACCAGTCGCTGACCTACATCGATCAGGCGTACGCCTTCATCAAGGACATCGTCGGCAAGGGTGGCCAGGTCCTCTTCGTCGGTACGAAGAAGCAGGCGCAGGAGGCCGTCGCCGAGCAGGCGACCCGCGTGGGGATGCCCTACGTGAACCAGCGCTGGCTGGGCGGCATGCTCACCAACTTCCCCACGATGCTCAAGCGGATCCAGAAGCTCCGCGAGCTCGAGTCGATGGACTTCGACGACGTCGCGGCCTCCGGCCTGACGAAGAAGGAGCTCCTCGGCCTTCGCCGCGAGAAGGACAAGCTCTCCAAGACCCTCGGCGGCATCCGTGACATGGGCCGCGTCCCGCAGGCCGTCTGGATCGTCGACACGAAGAAGGAGCACCTCGCGGTCGACGAGGCACGCAAGCTGCACATCCCGATCATCGGCATCCTCGACACCAACTGTGACCCGGACGAGGTCGACTGGCCCATCCCGGGCAACGACGACGCCATCCGCTCGGTCGGCCTGCTGACCCGTGTGATCGCCGATGCTGTCGCCGACGGCCTCATGTCGCGTTCCGCCGTGGCGCAGACGGGCGAAGAGGCCGTCTCAGAGCCCATGCCCGAGTGGGAGCGCGAGCTCCTGGGCAACGCCGATTCCGTGACCACCGAGGTTGCTGCCGAGGCCGAGCCTGTCGCTGCCGAGCCTGAGGTCCTCGTGGTCGAGGCCATCGAGCCCGAAGCCGTCGTGGCCGCCGAGCCCGTGGTCGAGGCA
>PMLO01000248.1 GCA_003158895.1 Propionibacteriaceae bacterium | reverse complement strand
GACAGCAGCGGGATCGCGGGCCGTTTCCAGGCTGCCGAGCGCTGCGGCATTCGCGAGCAGAACACCGGGATCGAATCCGTGGGCGGCGATGAGCATGAGGTGGTCCCGCAGCGTGGGCCACGCGTCGGAGCCAGTGAGGCCGTGGGCCTGCCCGGCGAAGTCGATGGCGTCCTTGGTCGCCTGGTCGAGGGTGGCGTCCACGGCGAACCCCACGGCGTCGAAGAGGCAGGTGACTGCTGGACCGAGCAGCTGGACGGGATCGTCAGCACGAGCCATCAGCGTCGTGGCGGAGACCGGCCCGTCGTCACGCTGGATTACCGACCCGAGGAGCTGCGTCGCCGTAGAGGGCGCGATCAGCTTCTGCGCGACGGGCACGGTGTGGTGGTCGACATCGCTGACCAGCACCCAGGCGTGGTTCGAGGACCGACCGCGAGTGAGCATCGTGTACGCCTGTTGGCGCGACTCATTCCCCGTCAGCAGCCCGTGGCATGTGTCGGCGGTCACGCCCTGGGCTCCGTGGATGGTGGTCGCGTAGCCGAGCTCGACCGACGCGGACACGTACTCCGCTGGCAGCGTCAGCCTTGCCCGCGAGCGCAGGTTCTGCACGTCCCAGCGCCCCGTCACGATGAAGCCGGGTGATGCGCCAACGGTCGCCGTTTCGTACCCACGCGGCCGCCCCGCTCGACAGCGCCCGGTTGTTGCGACGCGTGATGACTACGTCACCGCGGCTCGCCGGGTTGCCATCCGCAAGGATCGTCTCGCGATCGGCCGCCGTTCCTTCGAGCCGGATGGCACGGGCGGCGTGATTGAGTTCAGCGACCTGGTTGCGGGTGGGCGCGAGCATGATCGCGTCGAGCCCGCCCTGGGTATCGGCATGCCAGGCTGCGACCAGGGCCGCGGTTGCGGTGTCGGGATCGACGACGTGGACCCGGTTGTTGTCGAGGTAGAAGCCGAGCGCGCCCACATCGCCGGCGCGGAGGGCGAGCGATGCTTCCGCCTCCGCGGGGTCGGTGAAGCGGACGACGTCGTCGAGGCGTACGGCTCCGTGGGTAGCGGCGATGTCCCGCAGTACGCCACCTGCGCCGATGGCACCCAGCTGCTGGTCGTCGCCGATCAGCCGGACGCTCGCGCCACGGTCGCAGCACCAAGTGACCACGCGGTCGAGGGTGAGGGTGTCGGCCATGCTGGCCTCGTCGACGATCACCAGGGTGTCGGGACCGACCGCAGCCGCGAGCGGCTCCTTGTGATCGATCGCCCACACCATCTTGGCGAGGTTGTCGGCCTCGAGGCTCCGCGTGGTCCTTTGGTCGGTGTCCAGATGGGTGCGCAGTTCCTCGGCGGCGGCGGCGGAGGGCGCGAGCCCGAGTACGGTGCCACCGGCGGTCGTCCACGCGGTCGCAAGGGCGCGCATCGCGGTGGTCTTGCCTGTTCCGGCTGGCGCGATCGCGAGCTGCAACCGGCGACCGGACATGGCCATCTCCTGCACCAGGAGCCTCTGCCCCGGGTTGAGCGGTTCGTGGTTGGCCATCGACTGGAGCAGCGCGAAGGTCACAGTGTTGCCCTCGACGGCCCTCCCGCCGGTCTGCCCCGCGCGGTCGACCAGTCGCTGCTCGGCGTCGAGGATGCGCCGGGACGTGTAGTGGGTGGCGGCCGGTTCCGCGTACACCGACGCACCGTCCCGCCGACGCAACGCCAGTGGCTCAACCGGCATCACCCAGGTCGTCACGATCGGGATCGACCGCTCCGGTGACAGGGCATGCCCGACGATCCGGCCCACGGCTGCATCGACGCCGTCGAGCGGCACCCCCGCGGCGCGCACCTGCCGCAGCACTTCAGACCGTACATGGAACGCTGTCCACGACGACCGCTCCGCCTCGACAACGCTGATCACGTGCTGAGCCGTGCCCACCACGAACGCTTCGTCGACGACCGGCACCACTGGCGTCCGCTCCGACACCACCGCAGCGAGCATCCGTACGAGCCCGTCGGGGCTCAGAACGTGCTCGGCCTGCCTGCGCCACACGGCGCGCTGCTCGGCCTCGCTGCGGGGCTGGTGCTTGGCCTGCCGCGTCTCGAGGGTGGCCCGCTGGGCCAGGTCGAGCTTCTCCAATGGTGTCGGAGGCCGCTCGTGGTCGGCCTCGAACTGCGCCACCAGCTCGGTGGTGCGGGCGGTGACTTGGTGCCGGCGCGACGACCACCGGGCGAGCAGGCGCGGGTCGACCCCGGCGATCTCGTATACCGGCCGCTTGCCCTCCGGGCCGGTCGCCACGAAGGACAGACCGAGCTGTCGCAGGCGGGCCTGAAGGCTGGTCGTGTACTCCTCGGACAGGCTGACCTTGGCCCGGTACAAGAGCTGGGCGTCGATCGCCAGCCAGTCGCCGGCGAGCGTCTGCACCTTGTTCGCGATCGCGACGTGGGTGTGCAGGTTGGGATCTCCCGCGCGCGAGTCCCGGTGGACGAAGGCGGCAGCGAGCAGCCCTCGCACCTCGACGTGTCGGGCACCTTCGTGTCCCTGCCGCGTGAACACCGCCCGACGTTCGGCGGACGTCATCGCGGCACCCACGGCCGCGACGTGTGCCGCGCGGATGGCTGCGGCCAGCTCGGGACCGGCGACGGCCCACAGAGCGGAGACCGACTTGGGCGGGGTGAAGGTCAGGTCGAAGCCGGCCACGGAGGTACGCGGATGTGCGGTCGCCTTGACGATGAACCCGTGCAGCTCCCGCGGACCCGACGGCTCACGGCCGTACTCGCGGGCGAACCGTTCGCGGGCCAGCTCGGTACGTAACCGGTCGCGTACCTGCTGGGGGATCGCCTTGTGGTCGCCGCGCACCCAGGCCTCGATCCGCCGGGCGAGCTCGACCTGGAACGGGGTCGGCTCGATGCCGTACACCGCGTACCGCCGGCCCAACTTCTCGCCGGTCAGCGGGTTCAGTCCGGCCCCGAAGAGGAGCTTCATCTGCTCGCTGCTGACCTCATCCCCGGGCGCAAGGCCGACACCGGCCACGCCGCCGCCGTACCAGTGGCCCGGCGCCTCGCCCTTGACGCTGTAGTAATCGGCGAGCGTCGTGTGGCCGCGGCCCGTGGCGTCCATGGCCGCGGTCTGGCGGGTCAGGTACTCGTAGCCCGACCCCGCTGACAGCTTCTGAAGCCCGATCGCCACAGCTCCTCCTCTCACCATCAATAAGCCCTGCCACTGCCCGTTCCTGCTCACGGAGGGGAGGAACAACGGGCAAGCGGCACGCCGCAGGCAGCGGCGCGTCGCTAGGAGAGTGCGCGCAGGACATCCTCATTTGCGCTTACACACACGCTGACAGCGGAGACTTGCCGGGGCATCGGCGGTCGCGAACGTTCGATTCATCCCTTTCGCGTCCTTCACCCTCCAGAAGCGAAACGAGGAGGTCTCCACGGACACCACAGACCACGAATCGGGGATCGGTAACGGGCGGCCAACTGGGGGTCTGCACCACCCACCCCCAAGCGCCGGCGAAGACGGACCTCATGTCCGAGCCCAGGCCGAACCAGCTCTCGCCACTCACGGACGCGCCCCTGCGTTGTCGTTGAACACAAAGGAAGGGGATCAGGGCGATGTACCACGGGTTGTCCCCAGACTCACCGGATAGTTAGCCAGTCATTCACAGAAGAGGTCCGGAGAACGTGACCAAGCAATGTTCACCCTAGCCACAGCCATGTTCGGCAATGTCCCTTGATGTCCCCCAAGTACTGGAGGNNTTGTGAGAGGCACGTTTGCCCGCATAGCCCAGCAAGGGAGGACCAGTTACCGGTACAGCCGGAGTCCCTCGACGAACACCTGGGTCATGCGTTGGTTGAAGTCGGGGGACTGGCTCGGGACGGACTGGGACAGCAGGGAGACGGTGGTGATGACCTCGCGGGCCGTCACGTCGCTGCGTACAGCGCCATCCGCGATCGCGCGGACGAGCATGCCGGCGAGCGCGGGCTCGAGCTGGTACACGAGACGCTCCGGCAGGCCGTCGTACGCTGGGTCTCCGGAGTGAAGTGCCGCTGCGAGCCCCCGCTTGGTGGCGACGAACGCGTTGAGGCGATCGACCCAGGCAACCAGCGCCTCCCACGGGCCGAGCCGGCCGCTCAGCTCTTCGGCGGCAGCGACGCACTCGTCGATCTCGTGCTGCAGCACGGCCACGATGAGGTC
>PMLO01000012.1 GCA_003158895.1 Propionibacteriaceae bacterium | reverse complement strand
CCCCCTTCAAGGCTCTGGAAGTCAACTGGGCGGCGAAAACCCGCCTCGACGAAGGCGCCCCGGTCTCAGTGGCCGAGGTAGCGGCCCGGGCGGTGGTTGAGCGCGAGGACGAGGTTGAGCACGACGGCGCCGGCGGCGGACAGTGCGACGACTACCGGCGCCACGATCGTGAGCGACGCGACGATGATGGTCCCGTCGAGCGCGAGCTGTACGTAGCCGGCGCGCCACCCGAACCGCTCCTGCGCGAGCAACGCGACCGTGTTGAGGCCCCCGAGGCTCGACTTGTGGCGGAACAGGATGAGCATCCCTACGCCCGCGAGGAGGTTGCCGACGATGACCGCGTACGGACCGTTGAGGCGCGTCTCGGGCATCGCCAGCGGGTGGAGCAGCGCGAACGACGAGACCAGCACGATCGAGATCAGCGTGCGGAGCGTGAAATCCCACCCCTTGCGGCGTTGAGCGAGCGCGAGGAACGGCAGGTTGACGAGTACGTAGATGACCGAGAACGACCAGCCCGTGCCGTACGAGATCAGCAGGCTCAACCCCGCCGTACCGCCCGTCACCGCGTGCGCGCTGTGCAGCAGGTAGATGCCCAGCGACGCCACGAACGTGCCGCTGAGGACTCCGAAGATGTCCTCGACCCGCCCGTGGGCGAGGGGATCGCTGATGGTCGTTGGTGCGGTGGCAGTGTGCGCGGACATGCAGGCATCGTGGCGAGTCGGGGCAGCCTGCGCAAGTAGGGTCCTCTCGGATGAGCACAATGCTCGCTGTGAGCACTCACACGCTGCATGATGCTCATCATGAACGCCATCGACCCACTCGACGCCCGGATCCTGCTCGCCCTGGACGACGATCCCGAGGCGACGACGCTCGCTCTGTCCCGTCGGCTCGGGATCGCGCGGAACACCGTCCAGGCGCGGCTGAGGAGGGTCAGCGCGTACGCCCTGAGGTCGTTCGCCCAACGCATCGACCCGGCCGCCCTCGGCTACCCGCTGGTCGCGTTCGTGTCGGTGTCGATCTCCCAGTCGGAAGGTGCCGCCGCGGCACAAGGCCTGATGGCCCTGCCCGAGGTGATCGAGATGCACGCCACGACCGGCGACGCGGACATGCTCGCGAAGGTCGTCGCCCGCGACACCGCCCATCTGCACGAGGTGACGACGGCGATGCTCAAGATTCCCGGCGTACAGCGCAGCAGCACGGCGATCTCGCTCGCCGAGCACCTGCCCACGCGACTCCGGCCGCTGCTGGTCCGGGCAGCGGAGGGGGGCTAGCCCCCGGACCGATCCGGTGGTGCGCAGGCTGCCCGGGCGAAGCCGCGATTCCTACCGTGAACCCATGACCATGACAATGCTTTCTGGAGGGCCCATGAACGACTCGCGGAACCGCGACGACGAGACCCCGTCCTGGCTCGTCTCGTACGCCGCGCTGTGGCGATCGGTGCCCGGCTCCCTCGCGTACCTCATCGGCGGCTTCGCGCTGTCGATGGTGGCGATCAGCGTGCTCAGCTCGGTCTTCTTCAGTGGAGTCGGGATGGTGATCCTCGTGGTCGGGGTCCCGATCATCGTCGGCTCGCTCCTGGCTGCCCGCGGCTTCGGGATGGCTGATCGGACCCTGATGAGGCTGACCGGCCTTCCGGAGATCGCAGAACCGACGTGGCCGACAGCCGCCCCCGAGGCGTCCACGGTGTCGAAGCTCGTGTCGCCGATGAAGTCGGGGCACTACTGGTCGTACCTGCTCCACCAGATGCTCATCGCCCCGATCCTCGCGACGATCACGTTCTCGGTCGCGATCACCTGGGCCGCGACAACGCTCGGCGGCCTGACGTTCTGGCTCTGGGCGTGGACTTTCACGTCGAAAGCGTCCACGGTCGGAGACTGGATCGCGCGCGGACTAGGTGTGACGGGCGGAGCCAGGATTCTTGAGGCCGTGATCTACCTCATCCTCGGTGTGGTCTCCGGCGTGACGCTGCCCTGGGTGCTGCGTGGTCTGTCGCACGTTCACCACGGGGTCGCTTCGGCCATGCTCGGCCGCTGGCCGTCGGACGACCTGGCCGTCGAGGTACGGCAGGAGTCCGCCGCTCGCGTTGCCGCGCTCCAGGCCGAGGACAGCGCGATGCGGCGGCTCGAGCGTGATCTGCACGACGGGCCGCAGCAACGACTCGTACGGCTCCAGATGGATCTCGCCGCGGTCGAGCGCCGGGTCGCGGCGGGCAACCACGAGGAAGCCATCGCAATCACCCAGGAGGCGCAGACGCAGGCGAAAGCGGCCCTGGAGGAGCTGCGCGCCCTGTCCCGCGGCGTCGCCCCGCCCTTGCTCCAGGACCGCGGGCTCACGGCCGCGCTCATGCAGCTCGGCCAGGACAGCCCCTTGACGGTGACGACCACGCTCGACCCGGCGATCGACGAGGTCGTACCGGCTGACACCGCTCGCGCGCTCTACTTCGTCGTCGCCGAGCTGCTCACGAACGCGGCCAAGCACTCGGGCGGGCGGTCGGTCGAGCTCACCGGCAATCTCCGGTACGACGAGCCGCAACGGCTGCGCATGACGGTGACCGATGACGGCCATGGCGGTGCCACGTTGCTCGACGGTCACGGGCTGGTGGGTCTCCGCGAGCGGCTGGCGGGGCTCCGCGGCCAGCTCACCGTCGAGAGCCCCGAAGGCGGCCCGACGCGGGTCGAGGTGACGGTCCCGCTCCGTACGGTCCCGCTACCCTGAGGCCGTGACCGAGCCCGTACGCGTCGTCCTCGTCGAGGACTCGCTCCTGCTCCGCGAGGGGCTGGTGCGGCTCTTCGACGAGGCCGGGTACGTGACGGCCGGCGCGTACGGGGACACGATCGACATCGTGGCCCGCGTCCGCGAGGCCGCGGCTGATGTCGTCGTGATGGACGTACGGCTCCCGCCCACGTACCGCGACGAGGGCATCCGGGCAGCGCTGGAGATCCGGCGGGCGTTGCCCGGCGTCGGTGTGCTGGTGCTCAGCCAGTACGTCGAGACCGTGTACGCGCATGAGCTGCTCGCCGATGCCCGCGGCGGTGTCGGCTACCTGCTCAAAGACCGTGTCGCGTCGCTGGACGAGGTGACCGATGCCGTACGACGCGTACAGAACGGCGGTACGGTCCTCGACCCACTCGTGGTGAGGCGGCTGATGGCCGGGAACGACGGCGGATTCGCACTGCTCACGCCGCGCGAACGCGAGGTGCTCGAGCTCATCGCCGAGGGCCGCAGCAACGCCTCGATCGCCGAGCGCCTCGTCATCGGCACCGGCGCGGTCGAGAAGAACGTGAGCGCCATCTTCGCCAAGCTCGGCCTCGCGGAGTCGCCGAGCGACCACCGACGCGTGCTGGCTGTACTGGCGTACCTCCAGCGCTCCTGATCCGGGTTTCTGCTGCTCAGACGCGCCATCTCGCCGTTGGCGGAGG
>PMLO01000221.1:8441-20152 GCA_003158895.1 Propionibacteriaceae bacterium | reverse complement strand
CATGTCGATGACGAAGCGGTACTTCACGTCGCTCCTCAGCATGCGTTCGTAGGCCTCGTTGATGTCCTCCATCCGGATCACCTCCACGTCCGACGTGAGGCCGTGCCCTCCGCAGAAGTCGAGCATCTCCTGGGTCTCGGCGATGCCGCCGATCATGCTCCCGGCGATCGCCTTGCGGGCGCCGAGCGAGTTGATCGCGAGCTGTACCGGCAGCTCGGGGAGGCCGACGTTGACGAGCGTGCCGCCCGTACGGAGGCAGGCGATCAGATGCGTGAAGTCCTGCGTCTCCGAGACCGTGCTCACGATGAGGTCGAATGCGCCGCGCAGCGATCGGAACGTCTCGGGATCGCTCGTCGCGTAGTAGCGGCTGGCGCCGAGGGCGAGACCGTCGTCCTTCTTGGACAGGGTGCGGCTGAGCACGGACACCTCAGCGCCCAAGGCCGCCGCGATCTGTACGCCCATGTGGCCGAGGCCGCCCATGCCGACGATGGCGACTTTGAGGCCCGGGCCCGTCCCGTACCGGGTGAGCGGGTCGTACAGAGTGATCCCTGCGCACAGCAGCGGCGCGGCGACGTCGAGTGGGATCGAGTCGGGGATGCGGCAGAGGTAGTCCTGGTCGACCGTGATGCCCTCCGAGTACCCGCCGGCCGTCGGGAGGCCGTCGCGACCGATGGAGTTGTACGTCCAGACGGTGCCGCCTTCGCCCGTACAGAACTGCTCGTCACCCGCGCGGCAGGAGTCGCACTCGCCGCAGGAGTTCACGAAGCAGCCCACTCCGACCCGGTCGCCCACCGCGAACTTGGTCACGTCGCCGCCGACCTGGGTGACGATGCCCGCGATCTCGTGGCCCGGGACGAGCGGGTACGTAGCCGGGCCCCATTCACCGCGCGCGGTGTGGATGTCGGAGTGGCAGATCCCCGCGAACTTGATCTCGAAGTAGACCTCGGTGGCACCGGGCTCGCGGCGGACGATGGTCGTCGGCGCGAAGGAACCGGTGGCGGAGTCGATGGCATAGGCAGCAACGTCAGGCATGGCTGGGAGTGTATCGATTCAGGCCTTCAGGACGCGGTGCCGATCGAAAGTCGAGGCGACCGGATGACGACTTTCGCTACCGGAATGTGAAGGTTCAAGGTAAATTCCGGTCGTCACCTCAACATCGAAGGAGCCTGATGGCGCGGCCGACGCTGATCAGCCTGGCGAAGGAGCTCGGTGTCTCCCGCCAGACGGTTTCGAACGTCATCAACGCGCCCCACCTCGTCAAGACATCGACGCGGGAACGGGTCCGCGAACACATCGAGCGCTCCGGCTACCGGCCGTCGGCGGCGGCACGTGCCCTGCGTACGAACCGGACGAAGATCGTCGGGATGCGCATGTCGCCGGTCCTCGACGGCATCAACGGCTCCGTCATGGACCGTTACCTCCACGCGGCGACGGAGGCTCTCGAGGAGCGCGGCTACCACCCCGTCCTCGTCACGGCCTCCGGCGAGCAGGAGGAGCTGGCGGCGCTGACGGGGCTGTACGAGACGGGGCTGGTCGACGCGGCGATGCTCGCGTACACGTCGCCGCTGGACAGCCGTCCCGCCGAGCTCCGTCGCATCGGCATGCCGTTCGTCGCGTTCGGCCGTCCGTGGGGTGAGCTCGACGCACCCCATCCGTGGGTCGACATCGACAACGCCATCGGCGTCGAGGAGGGCACCAGGCTCCTGCGCGAGCGTGGCCACACGCGGATCGGCTTCATCGGGTCCAGCGACTTCTCGATGATCGACCGTGACCGTCGCGAGGGCTGGCTGCGCGGTATGAAGGGCGTCGACGAGAACCTCGCAGAACTCGACATGTGTGTGCCGGAAGGGATCGAGCATGGCTTCCGAGCCATGCGGATCCTTCGCGACCGCGGCGCCACCGCCGCAGCCTGCGGTACGGACTCGCTGGCACTCGGCGCGTTGAGCGTGCTGTACGAGTCGCCGGTCGAGGGATTCCACCCGGCCGAGTCGATCGTTGGTTTCGACGACTCCCCGGTCGCTGCTGCGCTCGGCTTCTCCAGCGTCATCCAGCCCGTCGAGGAGGTGGCGCCGTTGCTGGTGTCACAGCTCATCAGCGAGCTCGAGGACGACGTCGAGCCCTGCGACAGGCGGGTCGTCCTGCCGTCCGTGCTCCGCGCACGGGTGGGCCCCGGCCTCCCCGTACGGCTCCGCAGCTAGGGCTTGACGAGCTCCGTCTCGTACGCGATCAGCACGAGCTGTACGCGATCGCGCGCGTGGAGCTTCGCGAACAAGCGGCCGATGTGGGTCTTCACGGTTCCCTCGGCCATGTACAGGGTGCTCGAGATCTCGGCGTTGGTGGCGCCCTTCGCGATCTCGATGAGCACCTCGCGCTCGCGATCCGTGAGGATGTCGAGGCGCGTGTCCGCTCGGTCGCCATGGCTGGCCGGCAGGAGCGGCACGACGTGGTCGAGGAGCCGTCGCGTCGCGCTGGGCGCCATCACCGCGTCACCGTTCGCGACGCTGTGGATCGCCTGGAGCAGCTCTTCGGGGCGGCTGTCCTTGAGCAGGAAGCCGCTGGCACCTGCGCGAAGCGCGGCGTACACGTACTCGTCGGCGTCGAACGTGGTCAGCACCAGGACGTGCGCGAGTGAGCCGGACGCGACGATCCGCTTGGTGGCCTCGACGCCGTCCATGACGGGCATGCGGATGTCCATGAGGACGACGTCGACAGGCGTCGTCGCCATCAGCTCGAGAGCGTGGGCTCCGTTGTCGGCCTCGCCGACGATCTCGATTCCGTCGCTCGACTCGATGAGCATGCGGAACCCGCTGCGTACGAGAGCCTGGTCGTCTACGAGTAGTACGCGGATGGTCACGTCTTGATCCTCCCTGATGCCGTGGCCGGAAGCGGGAGCCACGCGTGGACGCGGTAGCCGTTGTCGGCTCGGGGGCCCACCTCGACCGTGCCGCCATGGGCGCCGAGGCGCTCGGCCATCCCCCGCTGACCATGCCCTCGGCCGTCAGTGGTGGCCCGTTGGCCAAGGCCCGAGTCGATGATCTCCACGTCGATGCCCTTCGGGGTGTACGAGACGGCCACGTGCGGATCGGCGTGTGGTCCCGCGTGCTTGAGGACGTTCGTGAGTGCCTCCTGAATCACGCGGTACGCGGTCAGGCCGAGCGCTGGTGAGACGTCCGGCACATCACCGGTGACCGTGAGCGCCGCGCCGGTCTTCTCGACCAGGCGAGGGATGTCGACGAGTGTCGGCAGCGGCGTGTACAGCTCGGGTTCGGCCTCGGCATCGCCTTCGCGCAGCACGGCGACGATGCGGCGCATCTCGCCGAGCGCCTCCCGGCCGGTCGTGGCGATCGTGCCGAGGGCTGCTTGGGCTGCCTCAGGCTTCTTGGACGCGAGCGCGTACCCCCCCTCAGCCTGTACGACCATCACCGACAGCGAGTGGGCCACCACGTCGTGCAGCTCGCGAGCGATCTGGTTGCGCGTGCGCGCCTCGATTGCGCGGGCCTCGTGCTCCCGCTCGGACAGCAGGGTCCGGAAGTGCTCCGTCTCCGCCATGAGCAGCGTCGCCTGGGCGCTGACCATGTCACGGGCACGGCGACCGAGTGCGTACGGAGTGATGACGAGCCCGACGCACACGCCTGAGGCGAGGATGGCGGCAACGGTCACCACGGGCTCGCCGAAGCCGAACCGCAGAACGATCCATCTCAGCGGCGCGACCACGGCGCCCGCGGCGCCGAGAACGACGACCAACCGCGCTCTGAGCCCGGGCACCCAGCGTGCCACCGTGTAGGCCGCCAGCGGCACGACGACGATCCCCACCGTCGGCGTGGGAACGAGCGCGACCTGTATGAGGAGGACGCCGGCGGTGACGAACATGAACACCATCGGGAAGGCGCGACGCACGGAGATCGCGAGGAAGGCGATGAAGGTCGTCACGGTGGCGGCCGCGAGGTCCGTCTGGGCGTGATCGAACAGGTGGTCGAGGATCACGTACGGCAGGAGCCCGAGCAGCAGCGCCGCGCCGGCGAGCGCGAGATCGACCCGCCAGCCGTCGTTGGCAGCCTTGAAGGCCCGCACTGCCTGCATCACATTCATCGAGCCCAGCCTATTGAGATCGGCCCTCGGCGACACCGGTCGTTGGGATGCCCTCACGAACCACTGCCTCACGATCCGGTAACACAACGTGGACGAGGATCCGGTTTCACAACATGGCGCGAAAGGATGGGAAGGCTGCGGAGGTGAGATGAGGAAGGCCAAGACGTTGCCCGCGAGGGTCAGGCTCGATGGTCCCGTCGCGGGTACGTACGCCGCGCTGGCGTCGCTCTTCCCCGGGCTCGACGGCACGGAGCCCCTCGACGCCGCCGCCCTGGTCGGTGAGCTGAGCGACCTGTGCGCCTTCGTCGACATGCGGCGGGACTGCGCCGACTTCCGCGCCATCGCGCTGCTCGCCGTGCTGCTGGGCGGCAAGGTCCCGGAGGCGTCGGCGGAGCTGGTGCAGCGGTCGCTGGTCGGCTTCAAGTACTGGATGGCCGAGCCTGGCGACGACGCGATGTGCTTCTGGTCGGAGAACCACCAGCTGCTGTTCGCGACCGCGGAGTACCTCGCAGGCGCGACCTTCTGCGAGGACACGTTCAACAATGATCGCCGTACGGGCGCGGAGCACCGAGACGACGGGCGCAGGCGGTTGCTGCAATGGCTCGAACTGCGGTTCCGGTTCGGGTTCTCCGAGTGGCTGTCGCCGGTCTACTACGAGGAGGACGCCGCAGCGCTGAGCCTGCTCGTCGAGCACGCGCCGGATCCGGAGATCGCCGAGAGAGCCGCCGGCGTGCTCGACCTGCTCCTCCTCGACTGCGCGCTGCACCGCTTCGATGGTCACTTCGTCGCGAGCTCCGGGCGGCTGTACGAGTCGGAGAAGAAGTACCCGGCGACCTCCGAGATGCAGCCGATCGTCGACCACGCGTTCACCGACGACCAGGTCACGGCGAACTGGGACCGGATCGGGATGGTGTTCTGCCTCAGGAAGTCCTACGAGGTCCCGGCGGTGATCCGCGAGATCGCCCAGGACTCGTCGCCACGGACCGTACGTTCCGGGCACGGCCTGGACATCGCCGACGCGGCCGCCCTGTACGGAGCGCCCGACGACCCCGAGTCGACCGGCGCGCTGTTGTGGGCGATGGAGGCGTTCGTGAACCCCGGCGCCATCCGGGCGACCATGACCGCGTTCCACGCGTGGCGGATGGCGAGCAACCCCTTCGTCTCCGCGCTGCACGCACTGGAGTGGGTGCCGAGCGGACTGCTGCCCAGCGCGATGCGGCTTGCGAAACCGGCCGTGGCCGGTATGGCGCTGGAGCGTGCGCACGTCACGACCACCCGCTCCGACTCGTACGTGCTGAGCAGTGCGCAGAACTACCGACCTGGCCACTTCGGCGATCAGCAGCACCTGTGGCAGGTGGTCCTACCGGGCGGCGTACCGATCTTCGCGACCCACCCTGGAGGCCCTCTCGTCGACGACGCGACACGGCAGAAGACGCCGTCGGCGTGGGTGGGCAACGGCGTCAATCCGCGCGTGGCCGCAGCGGGGCCGGTGCTGCTGGCGGTGTACGACACCCGCGGTCGGCGCGGGCTGGGCGAGGCCAAGCGCGTGCGGGGCAGCCACCTGTACGTGCCGTTCGCCGAGCTCGACGAGTACGCGCAGGGCAGTCACTGGCTGGCGGTACGACAAGGGAGCGGCCTCGTGGGCGTACTCGCCACGTCGGAGCTGGTCCAGGAGTCCGGCGACGCCCTGCGGCAGGCTGGCAAGGTGACCGGATGGGTCGTCGTGTGCGCCGAGCTCGCCGAGTACGGGTCCCTCGACGACTTCAGCACGTGGCTGTCCCGCTGCTCGGTGACGCTGTCGGGCGCGCGGCTCCGGGTGAGCACACCTGACGCCTCGTACGTCCTATCCGCCGGCGGCCTCGCCAAGGACGGCCAGGCGGTGGCGTCCGACTACGGGCGCTACGACACGGGCTGGGTACAGGCACCCTTCGACGCCGACCGCATCCAGGTCCGCAGCACCGCCGGCTCTCTGACCCTGGACCGCGACGGAACCCGTCGGATCACCTGACCGGCACGTAGTCTGGCGGAATGAAGCGACTGGTGGTGTTCGCGGTGGTGGTCGCGGCCGGGATCGTGCTCGGCTCGAAGGCGCGCGAGCGCGACGATCGGGCCAAGCGATGGGCGGCGGCGACGGATCCGCACCCCGGATGAGCGCACCGCTGCTTGCTGCGTACGACGAGGTGGCGGAACTGGTCGCCGACCTGTGGGCGCATCCCGAGGTGGGCTATCAGGAGACGTACACGTCCGCCCGTGTCCGTGAGTTCCTGGAGCTGCACGCGCCGGGTGCCGAGATCAGGTCGTTCGCACGTACAGGGCTGCGGCTGCGGCTCGGCCCGGGGCACGATCGGGCCGTCGCGCTGGTCGCGGAGCTGGACGCGCTCATCGTGCCGGCGCACCCCGACGCCGACCCCGTCACCGGTGCCGTTCACGCCTGCGGGCACCACACGCAGGTCGGGATCGCGTGCGCCGTGATCGCTGAGCTGGCGGGCAAGCCCTGGGACTGGCCGTACGACCTCGTCGTGGTGTTCGTACCGGCCGAGGAGTACATCGACCTCGACACCCGGCGCGCGCTGCGGGACGCCGGGGAGATCGCGTGGTTCGGNNCTCACGCACACGATGGGCGGAGGGTACGACACGCCGACGGTCGAGCTCGACTGCGACCTGGCGGGTTTCGCGTACAAGCACGTGACGTTCCACGGCCGCGCGGCGCACGCCGGCTTCGTCCCTTTCGCCGGCGTCAACGCCGCGTCAATGGCCGTCCTGTACCAGACGGCGATCGGGCTGGGCCGCCAGCAGCTGCGCGAAGACGTGCTGGCGCGTCTCAACCCCGTCGTGTCATCGCCGCCGATGACGACCAACGTCATCCCCGACACAGCCCGGGTGTCGACCGATGTCCGGACCATCGATCTCGCGTACATGTCCGAGCTCTCGGTGAAGCTGGACGCCATGGCGCAGGGCGCGGCGCTCGCGCTGGGGGGTGTTGCCGAGATCGACACCGAGGTCGGCTACCTCCCGTTCCGGCAGCATCGTCCCTTGTCGGAACCGTTCCGCGAGGCGTTCCAGGCAGGCGTGCCGGGCATCGAGGCGCTCCTGGACGACCGCGGTGGATCAGCGGCTGCCGGTGATGTGGGGGACCTGTCGGTCATGCTCCCGTGCATCCAGATCGGCTACTCCGGGCTTGAGGGCACGGTGCACGGCGCCGACCTCCACCTGGACGACCCCGTGACTGTTCTCGACGCCGTCCCGAGGTTCGTGCTCGAGGGCCTGCGGCGGCTCGGACCGGCCCTGGAGAAGGTCACTGGCTACCGCAACACATACGACGAGTACGTCGCGCAAGTCACCCGTTTAGGGGGCAGGGTCGTCGGAACCCGCGATTGAATCGTTATAAGACCTAGCGGAGCGTTAAATCTGGGTCATTTCCGGTTCATGCGCCGCGTTTCGATTCGAGGTTCATGTGAGTTGAGTCACACAATCGAAAGAGCAGCAGATCCGTGGGCTCCCCAAGATGCCCCGAGCCAGGTGTTCCCCAAGGCAATGTGGCAGATCTGCTGGGCCCGGTCGGCCACTCCAATCCGACCGGGCCACCACAAATCCCAGCCGGCGCCTCAGGCCGAGGCAGTGTCCAGTGCTGCCCGTACGGCCGGGACCACGCTCGTCAGCACCCACGCGGGTTCCGCGTCGTCGGTCATCAGCAGCGCGGCGCTCAGGTACGGCCCCGAGACCACCGCGATGATGCCCCCCGCGACGGTGAGGACGTGATAGTCGTCGAGGCTCGCCCCGGCAAGGGACGCTGCGTTTCGCAGATCCTCGGTCATACGGTGGAGCATCGGCCCTGTGGCTGTCGTCGCGCCGAAACCAGCCAGGCTGAGCGCCGACTCCGACTCCCAGATGTCCAGCGCCACGAGCGAGTCGCCCACGTGCCGGCGAAGGTCGTCGACGATGGCGTCCAATGCATCGATCACCACGTCAGTACGCCGTGCTCGTCGCAGCGAGCGCGCTGCTCAGCTGCGGAACGGCCGTCGCCAGGAGCTCGTCCACAGCGACGACATCGAGGTCGACCGTGATGCAGGCACCGAGATCAGGGTGAACGTGGAGCAGCACCGCGAGGCGCCGGTCGGCGAGTCCGACCAGATGGTACGAACCGGCATCGGGCAGGTCCGCGTGCGGGAGGCTGGCACGCACGTCGCGCGTCGCACCGTGCCACACCGATGCGACCTCCGATGCCGAGGTGCCGCGGCTCGCGAGCGTCAGGCCGGTGATCGTGTGCCAGACCACCAGGCCGATCAGGCCATCGCCGACCGCGGCGGCGGCTGCGTCGAGGGCGGACTCGAGGGCGGGCAGGTCGATGTGCGTGCGGAGCCGCGCCTCCTCGTGATCGTGGCGTCGACGCCGCTGGCGGCGGGTCATGCTCGAGAAGCCGCGTCCGTGCCGGGCTCGTACCTCGGCAGGGCTGGCCGCGGGCAGTCCGCCGTGCACCGGTGCTACGTACGGGCGTTCGGGATGGGTTGCAGCGAGCTGTACGGATTCCTCCGACGCCTCTGTCGGCCAGTCGCCCTCGGCGAACCAGTTGCGTCGCTCTTCGATCCACGAGGCCGGCGAGACCTCAGCCGAGGCCCGCTGCGGCGGCGGCTCCGGAGCTTGCGGGGCAGCGGTCTCGGCAACCGGTACGGGCGCGGGCTGCGGGTCGCGCCACACTTCGACCTCTGGCGCGGACACGACCTCGGTCAGGGGCTCAGGAGGTGTCGGTACGGACTCGGGGCTGTTCTCGTCTCTGGCGTAGCGCGGGCGCGGAAGGGTGCGGCTGTCGATGAACGACCAGCGGGGGAACACCCGTCGGTCTCGAAACAGCGCCATGCGTCGCGTACCTCCCCGTCAGCGAGCCCTTCCTCAGCGGCAGTTCACTGTAGGTCCAGCTCCGCCGGTACACCGCGCTCGGTGACAATCGTCTCACCGGCNNAAGAGGGTGGAGAAGACGGGACTCGAACCCGCAACCCCCGCCTTGCAAAGGCGGTGCGCTACCAATTGCGCTACTTCCCCGAGCTCACACGCGGCGAGCATGAGAAGCATACTTGCCGAACCGCCCGCCCCGCCTCCCCTCTCTCCTCGCCTGCGCGGGAGCGTGTGGGCCGGCAGCCGGGTCGATGGGTGGTCCGGCAGCGAGACGGCGGGACGATCCGTACACGCTGGCCTTTCCCCGAGAGACCTTTCGACTGACCTGGCGCCCAGCGCATCGCGCCTCGCGTTCGTCGTTATGAGCAGCCGGACGGCGCCTCGGAGGAAGTTGGTCCTCGGGGATTGTGGTTACGGAGCCCCACAACGGCTCCGTAACCACAATCTCGTAGGCCGGACCGCATCGCACGTGCGGGACGGCTCCCATAACCACGAGTTCGAGGCTCCGAGCCGGGGTCGGGGCCTCGTCGGCGAACCGCATCGCGCCTTCCGGCCGGTGTACCCGACCAATGGCCTCAACCCTGGCTGAACCCCAGGATCTGGAAGCCCGACAGATTCACCGCCTACCCTGGACGGCATGTGGTCCAAGCGGCAGACCGTTGACTACGCCCTGCAGCGCCGCCATGCACTGGAGAGGCTGCGTAGCCGTGTGCGTACGCTGAGACGCGAAGATGTCTGNNGGCGAACAGCTGGGCCAGTACAGCGGTCGCATCAAGTCGGCGGCCGAGCTCGAAGAGATGGAGAATGAGTTCGGAGAGTTCCGCGTCTGTGTCGTTGAGGTGTGCACGGAGTGCGGCTGGAACCACATGATCACCTCGTACCTGCTGGGGGACGGCGTCACGCGTCGTCCTCCCCGCCGACAGAGGACCGTCGAGGACATATATGGCTGATCGCACGACCGGGGCCCGACGCGGAGCCTCCGGTCCCGCCCGCGCTGCAACGACTCCCGGCGGTACGACCGGGACAGGCGGCAAGGCGGCGAAGCCCCCCAAGCCTCGCTGGAAACGCCGACTCCTCACCGCGCTCAAAGTCACGACGATCGGCGTCCTGGTCATCGCCTTGCTCGGGATCGGAGTGGTGGCGGTCGCCTACTCGCGCACCAACCTCCCTGATGCCAACGCGGCTTTCCTGACGAACAAGTCGAACGTCTACTACCGCGACGGCACGACGCTGCTCGGCTCTTTCGCCGATCAGAACCGCACGACTATCCCGTACTCCGACATGCCTCAGTCGATCAAGGACGCGGTGGTCGCGGCGGAGAACCGGACCTTCTGGACCGACAAGGGCATTTCGCCGACCGGGATCCTGCGAGCGATGTGGGGGATCCTGCGGGGCACGAGTGCGCTGGGCGGCGGGTCGACGATCACGCAGGAGTACATCAAGATCCTGTACCTGACCAGTGACCAGACCGCGAGCCGCAAGTTCACCGAAGTGCTGCTGGCGATCAAGATGGGCCGCTCGATGCCCAAGGAGCAGATCCTCGCGGGCTACCTCAACACGATCTACTTCGGCCGCGGCGCGTACGGCATCCAGGCCGCCGCGAAGGCGTACTTCAACGTCGACGCCAAGGACATGACGCTGCAGCAGTCGGTCGCGCTGGCCGCGATCCTCAACAACCCGAGCCTGTACGACCCGTCCGACGGTGCGAAGAACGTGGCGCGGCTCACCACCCGGTACGCGTACGTGCTCAGCGGGATGGTGCAGATGGGCACGATCACGCAGGCAGAGGCCGATGCTGCGCAGGCACTGCCGGTCTTTCCGGACGTGCCCACGAGCTCGCGCTACGGCGGCCCGAAGGGCTTCCTGCTGAAGATGGTCGACGCCGAGCTGGCTACTGACGGCTTCGACGCCGCGACGATCTCCGGCGGCGGCCTGCAGATCACCACGACGTTCGACGCAGCGGCGCAGGCGGCTGCGGTCGCGTCGGCCCAGAAGTACACCGAGGCGGCCGCGACCGGCGCCAAGGCCAAGCAGGACCCGGCGCAGCTGCACGCGGCGATCGCGTCGGTCGCCGTCGGTACCGGCGAGGTGCTCGCGCTGTACGGAGGGCCTGACTACGTCGCCAGCTCCCGCAACTGGGCCACCACGGACAGACCCGCGGCGTCGACGTTCAAGGCGTACGCGGTCGTCGCCGGGCTACGCAACGGCTTCAGCCTGCGCTCGACCTTCAACGGCAACACGTTCACCCCGAAGGGCGACACGTCGACGATCCGCAACGAGTTCAACACGCAGTACGGGACGGTGTCGCTCGTCAAGGCGACCGCGGACTCGATCAACACGGCGTTCGTCGACCTGACGCAGCAGATCCCCAACGGCCCGGCGCAGATCATCAAGGCGGCCAACGATGCGGGTGTCGCCACCGGTGCCGGCTGGGACGCGAACAACCGCATCGCGCTCGGTACGGCCGAGGTCAGCCCCCTCGAGCAGGCGACCGGCTACGCGACGCTGGCCAACGGCGGTACGTACGTACCGACGCACGTCATCAAGGAGGTCAAGGACTCGACCGGCAAGGTCCTGTTCACCTCCAAGGTGCAGTCGCAGTCGAACATCGACCCGAACATCGCCAAGGACACCACGTTCGCGCTCGAGAACGTCGTCAACGAAGGCACCGGCGCCAAGGTGGCGAGCCTCGGGCGCCAGATCGCCGGCAAGACCGGTACCGCGGACGTCAA
>PMLO01000221.1:0-8427 GCA_003158895.1 Propionibacteriaceae bacterium | reverse complement strand
CCGAAGCTGACATTCGACCCACCCGTGTACGTGAACGCGTCGGCGACCCCGACACCCGCGACGACGCCGACGGCATCAGCCTCGACTGCGCCGGCCTCGACTGCGCCGGCTTCGACTGCGCCGGCATCCTCGTCACAACCGTCCAACAGCCAGACGAGTACGGCGTCGGGCAAACCATCGTCGTCCGCCAGCGGCGCCCCCTCTGGGCCGCCCAGTTAGCGCGGCTGTACGGCTCGGCGACAGGCTGAACCCGTAGCATGGCGGCGTGAGCGCGCCGACCGTGACCGAGCCCGCGGGGCAGCCTGCGGAGCGAACAGCCACGTCGTGGTCGGAGATGATGCTGCGCCGCCTCGGCGGCCCGCTCGGCAGCCACGCGGGGTCGCGGCTCGTCCTCGGCCCAGCCGTCATCCTGGTGCTGGCCACGATGAGCTGGCTACTCCTCATGGGCCACCAGAGCTCGTGCCGCCAGACCGATCCCAACACGGCGGTGAATGCGATCGCCCGCCTGTGCTACACCGACATCCCCGTCCTGTACCAGGCCCGTGGCCTCAGCGAGGGCAAAGTCGTCTACGTCACCGCGCAGTGGGAGTACCCCGTGCTGACAGGCGGTTTCGTCGACGTCGCCCGACGCATCACGGACTTCCTGGGAACCCCCGCGTCGCCCAATCTGACCAGCCAGCAGATCCTCACCAACGCCGACATCTTCTACTCGGTGTGCTCGTTCATGCTGTTCGCCTGCTTCCTGGCGCTGGTGGTGCTCCAGCTCCACATGGGCGGCAAACGCTGGTGGGCGACGGGCCTCATGGTGGCCGTCGCGCCGGTGGTCATGGCCGAGGGGCTCATCAACTGGGACATCTTCGCGGTGGTGCTGACGGCTGCCGCGCTGTTCGCGTGGGGCAAGAAGCATCCGTACGTGTCGGGAATCTTCTTCGGCCTCGCCATCGCAGCGAAGCTCTATCCGCTGTTCATCCTGGGCCCTTTGCTGCTGCTCTGCCTGCGCTCTCGGCATCTGCGCGCGTTCGGCAAGCTGCTGGCGACGGCAACCGTGACCTGGGTGCTGGTGAACGCGCCAGTGTTCTTCGAGTCGCCGTCGGGGTGGATGTACTTCTGGCAGTTCAATGTCGACCGCGGCGCCGACCTGGGGTCGGTCTGGTACGTGATGTCGCTGGCCGGGATCCCGGTTCCGAACCCCGGCATCTGGTCGTTCCTGCTGATGATGCTGGGATGCCTCGGCATCGGCGCGCTCATCTTCCTGGCGCCGCGGCGACCGCGCGTCGGACAGGTGGCGTTCCTTGTCGTGGCGCTGTTCCTCATCGTCAACAAGGTCTACTCGCCGCAGTACGCGCTGTGGCTGCTGCCCCTTCTTGCCCTGGCTCGGCCGACCTGGCGCGAGTGGGCGATCTTCAACGTTGCCGAGATCGCGTACTACTTCGCGATCTGGGGCCACCTCGCCGGGACGCTGCATCCCGGCGACGGCGGGCCGGACCGCGTGTACTGGCTGGCCGTGTTCCTCCGCGTCGGGGTGAGCATCTGGCTCATGATCGTCGTCGCCAACGACATGATGAACCCCATCGACGACGTGGTCCGCGAGGACGGCGTCGACGACCCCATCGGTGGACTGTTCGACGGAGCTCGTGACGCATGGAGCCTGAGGCTGGTGTCCGCCAGCGCGGACACGGCTCCGCCGCTGCATGCCGCACCGTCGGGGAGCGTCGTGTACGGACCGGTCGACGTCCTCGACGCGCAGGCTTCCCCGCCTCCGCGCCGTGCGCTCCCGGACGACTCGGGCCCCGGCGCTGAGGGGCTCGACCAGCCGCGGTGAAGCACGTACGCACCGAGGACGGTCCGCGCCTCGTCGTCCAGGCATGGTTGGGGAGCCGGGTGCTGCTGGCCCTCGTCCTCGTGTGGACGCTCTGGTCGACCGGAACCGCATGGCGGAGCGCGGCCGGCAACTGGGATGTCGCCCACTTCCTGCGCATCGCGCGCGACGGGTACGCAGCCACCAACGAGGCGGCGTTCTTCCCGGGGCTGCCCTTGTTGCTGCGCGCCGCGGGTGCGGTCGGGCTGGACATGACGGCGGCCGGGATCATCGTCTCGGTGATCGGGTCGGCGTTCGCCGCGTGGGCGTTGTGGCGGCTCGGCGGCCCGCGCGTCGGTGTGGTCGCGGCAACCCTGTGGCTGTTCGCACCGACAGCGGTGTTCACCGTCGTCCCCTACACGGAGAGCCTGTTCTCCGCGTTCGCGTTCTGGGCGTGGGTACGGGCTCGCGAGGGGCGCTGGGCGTTTGCGGCGATTCTCGCGGCCGGTGCGTGCTCGGTGCGCGTCTCCGGAGTGTTCCTGCTTGTCGCGCTGGGAGTGATGGCGCTCACCGGTGCGTACGAGGGGGACAAGCGGTGGGTGCAGCGGCTCAAGGCGCTCGCGTGGCTCCTCGTCCCTGCCGCGGTCCCGGCTGCCTACGCCACGTACCTACGGATCACGAAGGGGTCGTGGCTCGCCTGGTACAGCGCGCAGGCCGACGGCTGGGGCCGAAGCCTCACGTGGCCGTGGGACGCGTTCGCCCATACGCTGCGGGCGATCGTGCCGGGTGCGTACGCGGACCACCCCGGATGGGCGTGGGTGTTTCGCGGCGAAGTCGTCTCCATCGCGGTGGGCATCGTCGTGACGATCGCCTGCCTTGTCGGAAAGCGCTGGGCCGAGGCAACCTGGGTCGGCGTACAGGTCGTGGCGTTCGCGACCTCCTACTGGTACATGAGCGTCAACCGCGCCGTGCTCCTGTGGTTCCCGCTCTGGCTGCTGCTCGGCTCGTTCGCGACGCGCCCCGGCAAGACCCGTAGGGCGCGCATCGTCGTGACCGTCACGTGGGGGACCATCAGCATCCTGCTGCTCATCTGGTGGGCCGCGCGCTTCTTCACAGGCCAGTGGGCGAGCTGACCCACTCGCCCTTGCGCAGCACGCGGGTGACGGCCCAGTTCTCGTCAAGCCCGACGGCGTCGGCGCGGCCACCGACGATGAGGTCGCCGGCATCGAGGCCGAGGTAGCGGGCCGGCTGGATGGTGGCGGCGCGTACGGCGACGAGCGGGTCGACCCCGTACCGGACGGCGTTGAAGACCGCCTTCGACAGCGTCAGTGTGGAGCCGGCGATGGTGTCCGTTCCCGCGATCTTGGCGACGCCACCGCGGACCTCGACGGCGAGCGTGCCAAGGATATAGTCGCCGTCCTCGGCGCCGGCGGCGGCCATCGCGTCGGTCACGAACACGATCCGCTCGGGGTAGGCCTCGGCGACCCACTTCACGAGGGCCGGGTGGGAGTGCGTGCCGTCGACGATCAGCTCCAGCCACGCGGTGGGGTGCGCCATGAGCGCCACGATCGGGCCGGGCGCNNGCGTTCGTGTGCCCGATCGCGGCGACGACACCGCGCTCGGCCATCCGGCGGCAGGCCTCGATCCCACCCGGACGTTCGACGGCGACCGTCACCATCTTCACCGGACCGGCGTCGAGCAGCCTCTCCACGGCCGACCACTCGGGATCACGCAACAGCGGTATGGGATGCGCGCCGTGGAACTCCTCGGCCAGCCACGGTCCCTCGAGGTGGATGCCGGCGAGGTCGCCCGACTCCACGTACGTGGCCAGCATGCGGACCTGCGCCTCCAGGTCGTCGTACGTCTCCGTGACGAGGCTCGCGATCTGGGTCGTTGTTCCGGTCCGGCGGTGGGCCATGATCGCCGTCTCAGGGTCGATCGAGAACGAGGCGGTGCCGCCACCGTGGCCATGTACGTCGACGAGGCCAGGCGCGAGGTTGGCCACCTCGAGATCAGGCGACCCTGAGGTCCAGGGTCCGACCTCGACGACCCGGTCACCCTCCGTACGGAGCAACCCCGGCTCGTACACGTCGGTGGCCGTGACCAATCGATCGGCTCGGATGAGCATCATGTCTCCTTGGTGGGTTGTGCCACCGGCGCAGGTGGCAGGTTGCGGAAGGCGACCTCGGACGGACGCACGCGTCGCCCGAGCGGTCGCTCGATGTGACGGGCCCACATGGCCACGGTCGCGACGAACAGCGCCGCCACGGACTGGTCGAGGTACGTCGGGCCGAGCATCGAGAGCAGCGGCCACATCAGCACCGCCACGAGGGTCCACATCGCGACGATCCGCGGGGCGCCGCGCAGTGGCTGCCGGGCTGTACGGCGAAGACGGTCGATCGCCCACTTGGCGAGCCCGATCCCGGCCAATGTGACGAGGACGAACATGCCGATCCCGTACTGGCTCGTGATCTCGACGATTGCGCTGTGGGGGGTGACGACGGCGTGGGTGAAGTACGGAGTGGAGCGGGTCGTCATCGCGTACGGGAAGCCGGCTGGGCCCACACCGATCCACGTGGAGCGCACCAGCAGGACGGCACCATCGCGGAGGAGGTTGAACGCGTCGCCCGCCGAGAAGGCCGCATCGGTGGTGCCGCCGAAGAGCGTGCTGATCTGCCGCCAGAGCGACACCAGCAACGACCGCCCTTGTGGCAGCGCGACGAGCACGACCACGAGGAGGGCGATACCGATCCGTCGCCCCCAGCTGTACACGGCCAGCCAGCACACGGCCACGATCACGAACAGCAGGAGGCCGAGCGTCGAGGAGGTGCGCCAGAGGAGGTACGGCATCGGCGCGCAGACGGCCACGTACGCCCAGCGCAGTCTCCGGTCGTGTTCGAGCGACCAGCCCACAGCCATGACGATCGCCGCCATGACGAACACGGCCGCGAGCTGGCTCGGGGTCCCGAACGGGCCGGCGATGTCCGACCAGCCGGGAGTGCCGCGCCGGTCAGGGGCCAGGTGATAGTTCGACAGACGGCTCCCGCTGACCAGCTCCCACAGGTTGACGACCTCGACGAGCACCACCATGTACAGCCAGCCGCGCGCGATCGTGAGCACGGTCTCGGCGGTGCGATAGAGCTGTACGAGCGCCACGCCGAGGGCGAACATCAGCCCGACGCCGAGCAGCTCGTGCCACGCGGCGTCCGACGGAGGCTTCGACCAGGCCAGCGCGATGATCCCGGAGACCTGGAACGCGATCCCCATGCCGAGCATCGTGAAGAACGTGCGGGACCGGTCCTGGAACCGCCACCAGTCCCACGCGGCGGTCAGGAAGAGTACGGCGACAGCGGCGCGGAACGTCGTCCACGGCCCAGCGCCCCAGAGCGGCCCTGCGGCCGCGAGGCTGGGCGTGGCGATGAGGAACCACCCCACCCACCGGGGGGTCGGTCGTTGTTTGGCCCCCCGTACAGGTTTGGTGACGTCATCGATCCGCGCGGTCATCGAGACCCAGTCTCTACCCCGTCAGGGACCGCGCGCCACGTGGGTGCTCCGATCCGGCGGGTGCCCTGACCCCTCGATGGCGCACGTGGCACATCCGGTCCCTGAGGTTGTCCCCGGCACCTTCGGCGCCTGTCACGGGGAGCGGGCGGGACCCGACGTCGGCGTCGAGATATGGACGCGCTCCTGCGGCACGTCATCGAGGGGTCACCACCGGCAGACGCTGGGAACGATGCTGAGCGTGTCGCGACCCCTCGACCAGGAGTGTCATCCGGCCGCTGGGTCGGGGAGTCGACAACTGCTCGTGCCAGCGATGTGGGCGGCGTGTCATGACCCCTCGATGACGGTCGCCCGTCACGAAGGGGCTGGCCGGTCACCTAGGCGCCGGCTCCGGATCAATCACAGTGCTGGTCATTCGGGGGTGGCTCAGGAGCCGATCGAGCCGAATCAATCGACGTGCAGGTTCTGAGGGCCGAATCGGGGTGTCAGAACCTGCACGTTGATCGAACGAGTTCGTACAGGTCCTGCGAGTGCCGTCATAACCTGCACTTCGACGGAACGAATGAGGCGGCCGGAGCGAGGTCAGCCCTTGAGCAGCTGGTCGAACGGTGTGACGTCCTCGAACGGGTCTGACGGCACGGCGCGACGGGATCCGAGGACGAGGTCGGCCAGCTCGCCCGCGGCGGTCGCGATGCGTTCGGTGAACGCGCCCGAGCCCGTACCGCCGAAGTCCTCGGTCGCCGCGAAGACGGCCGTGGGTACGGTGATGGCCCGAAGGTATGAGAACAGCGGCCGCATCGCGTGCTCGAGCACGAGCGAGTGCCGGGCTGTACCGGCGGTGGCGGCGAGGAGGATGGGCTTGCCGCGCAGGAGGTCCTGCTCGAGGACCTCGAAGAACATCTTGAACAGCCCCGAGTACGACGCGGCGAAGACCGGCGTGACGGCGATCAGCCCGTCAGCGTGTCGTACGGTCTCGATCGCCTCGGCCAACGCCCCGCTGGCGAACCCGGTGAGCAGGTGGTCTGCCAGCGGATGGGCCAGCTCTCGGAGCTCGATGACGATGATGTCCGCCGCGTCACCATGCCCGCGCAGCGCCAGGTCGGTGGCGGTGGCGAGCTGGTCGGCAAGCAACCGGGTGGACGACGGGTTCGCCAGGCCGGCGCTGACGACGACGATCGATCGGGTCATACGGCGACCGGCTCGGTCTGGCGCGCCGCGAGCAGCGACTCGTGCGTGGGAGCGTCGGGCACGCCGGGACCCCGCAGGGCGGCGAACTCCTTGCGCAGGACCGGTACGACCTCGCTGCCGAGCAGGTCGAGCTGCTTGAGCACCGTGGTCAGCGGCAGCCCGGCGTGGTCCATGAGGAAGAGCTGGCGCTGGTAGTCGCCGACGTAGTCGCGGAAGCCGAGCGTCCGTTCGATCACCTGCTGCGGCGACCCCACGGTCAGGGGCGTCTGCTGCATGAAGTCCTCGAGGGACGGGCCGTGACCGTACACGGGGGCGACGTCGAAGTACGGCCTGAACTCGGCGATCGCATCCTGGCTGTTCTTCGCCATGTACACCTGACCGCCGAGCCCGACGATCGCCTGGTCGGCCGTGCCGTGGCCATAGTGCTCGAAGCGCCGCCGGTACAGGGCCACCATCTGCTTCGTGTGCGAGGCGGGCCAGAAGATGTGGTTGGAGAAGAAGCCGTCGCCGTAGTACGCGGCTTGCTCGGCGATCTCGGGGCTGCGGATCGAGCCGTGCCACACGAACGGGGGTACACCGTCGAGCGGGCGCGGCGTGGAGGTGAACCCCTGTAGCGGCGTACGGAACTTGCCCTCCCACGTCACGACGTCCTCGTCCCAGAGCCTTCGCAGGAGCGCATAGTTCTCGACGGCGAGCGGGATGCCGTCGCGAATGTCCTTGCCGAACCACGGATACACCGGTCCGGTGTTCCCGCGGCCGAGCATGAGGTCGACGCGGCCGTCGGCGAGGTGCTGGAGCTGCGCGTAGTCCTCGGCGATCCGTACGGGGTCGGTCGTCGTGATCAGCGTGGTCGCCGTCGAGAGCAGGATGCGCTCGGTCTGCGCCGCGACGTACGCCATCGTGGTGGTCGGCGAGCTCGCGGCGAACGGCGGGTTGTGGTGTTGGCCGAACGCGACGACGTCGAGCCCGATCTCCTCGGCCTTCTTCGCGATCGTCACCGTGTTCTTGATCCGCTCATGCTCGCTGGGCGTGTACCCCGTGGTCGGATCGGTCGTGACGTCCCCGACGGTGAAGATCCCGAAATGCATGTCGCACTCCCATGAAGTAGTTGAAATCGAAACGATCTGGGTCCGACGAATATTCCTTACAACGTTCGACAGGCTGTGAGTGATGTCGCGCAGGCGCCCAGTCTTGCCTACTGTGCCGTCATGACCTTCTCCATCGCCGCACGTTCCGGCAACGCCTGGGGCGTCGCGGTCGCCAGCAAGTTCGTCTGCGTGGGGGCGATCGTCCCCGAGGTGCGGGTCGGAGTCGGGGCGGTGGCGAGCCAGTCGTTCTGCCGGTTCGCCTACCGGGCCGAGATCCTCGACGCGTTGGCGGCGGGTACGGGGACGCAGGCGGCGCTCGACGTCGCGGTCGCCGCTGACGAGGGCCGCGAGTCCCGCCAGGTCGGTGCTGTCGGCCCGGACGGAGCGGCCACGTACACGGGTGCCGAATGCATGGACTGGGCGGGAGGCATCGCCAAGGGCGACGCGCAGGAGGCGTACGCGATCCAGGGCAACATCCTCACCGGACCCGACGTCGTCACCGAGATGGAGCGGGCGTTCCTCGCGACGGCCGGCCAGTCGCTCGACAAGCGGCTGCTCGCCGCGCTGCTGGCCGGGGATGCGGCGGGCGGTGACTCTCGCGGCCGCCAGAGCGCCGCGCTGGTGGTCCACGAGGCCGGCACCGGCTACGACGCGAGTGGCATCCTCGCCGACGTGCGCGTCGACGACCACCCGAACGCGCCGACCGAGCTCGCCCGGGTGTACGACGTCGCGACGCTCGTCCTGGGCAGCCCCGAGGACGTACAGCCATGGGACTCAGCGCTGTACGAGGAGGTTGCCGGGCATCTCCGCCGGCTCGGCTACGCATCGTCCGATGCCGATGCCGATGCCGAT
>PMLO01000285.1 GCA_003158895.1 Propionibacteriaceae bacterium | reverse complement strand
TCAGGCAGCGGCTACGGGCCGCCGTGACGTACGGGTCAGCACTATGGCGGTCAGCGATGCAGCGGTGAGGACGAGGATGATCACGGCCATCGGGACGGCCGTTCGGTCGCCACCGAGGCCGGCCAGGGGAGCGATCACTCCGGCCATGCACCACTGCAGGAAGCCGAGCACCGCGGACCCGGTTCCCGGGTGCTCGGGGACCTCGTTGGACGCGAGCGCACCGGCGTTCGCCGCCACGAGTCCCTGCGCGCTCATCAACACCAGGAAGCCGACGATGGCCACCCACAGGGGCATGCCCCACCACATGGCGCCCGCCAGCAGCAGGAGCCCGGCGGCCCCGGTGGTCACGAGCCCGATGGTGATCACGGTGCGGGTGCGGACTCGGCCGGCCAGCTTGCCGGCGACGAGGGTCGCCAGGGCCAGGCCGACCGCGTTCCCGGCGAACAGGATGGAGTACGTCATCGGGGACAGGCCGTTCATCGACTGCAGAATGAACGCGGAGGTCGCGACGTAGGCGAACGTCACTCCCATCGAGAACGCCATCACCACCAAGTAGGCGACGAACCGTGGCCGACCGAGTACCTGCCCAGCGGCGTGAACGAGCCGACCGAGCCCGCCCGCGTGGCGGCGCTCTGGCGGCAGGGTCTCGGGCACGGCGAACGCCACGGCGACGGTCATGGCCGCCGCGAAGGCGGCAAGGACAAAGAAGGACACCCGCCAGTGCGACACCAGCAGGATCAGCCCGCCCATCAGCGGTCCCACGACAGGCGCGATCCCGCCAACGCCTGCGACCACGTTCAACGACCGCACGAGATGGACGCCCGAGGCGAGGTCGACGACCACAGCGCGGGCGATCACCATGGCCCAGCCACCCGAAAGTCCCTGTACGAACCGGGCGGCCAGCATGATCGGGATCGACGGGCTCCAGGCGCATGCCAGCGATGCGAGCGTCAGAATGATCAGCGCAGCCAGCAGGGGCTTGCGACGTCCGCGCTGGTCCGAGACCGGGCCACCGACGAGCTGGCCGAGCGCCATGCCGACGAAGAATGTCGTCAGCGATAGCTGCACCTGCGCGGCGCTCGCGTGCAGGTCGGTGGCCACAAGGGGGAACGCCGGCACGTACATGTCGGTGGCCAGCGGAGCGATCCCGCCGACGAACACGACCGTGGCAAGGATCGCTCCTGTCAGCTTGTCGGACGCTGCACCGGAGCCTGAGGCAGGGCCTGCGTCGACGCTCATCGCCGTGCTCTCTGTCGCGGTGTGGGTCACGCTGTCCATGCAACCAGTCGCCCGCACCATGGGGGAGTCCCGCTGGATGGGTGTACTGCGAGGGTGTGTCTACCCGGATGCCGGGGACATACCGTTGAGGCCATGGACAACCGAGCCGAGGCGCGAGAGTTCCTCACCTCCCGGCGAGCCAAGCTGGCTCCCGGTGACGTCGGGCTTCCCGACGCCGGACGTCGGCGAGTTCCTGGGTTGCGCCGCAGCGAGGTTGCCGCGCTGGCCGGAGTGAGCGTCGAGTACTACGCCCGGATCGAGCGGACCGGCTTCGCCGGGGTCAGCCCGGCCATCCTGCACGCCATCGCCCGCGCACTCAGGCTCGACGCGGCCGAACGCGCGCACATGCTCCACCTGGCCGAGGCCTCGGACGGCACCAGCGTGCTGCTGCGCCCTCGGCGGAGCTCGTCCCGGCCGTGGTCACCTCGACCCAGCCTGCAATGGGTGCTCGACACCATCACGGGTGGGCCGGCGATCGTGCGCAACGGACGGATGGACCTGCTCGCCGCCAATGCGCTGGGCCACGCGATGCATTCCTCGCTGTACGAGCGGACGGCTGCGGGCGTCCCGAACTTCGCCCGCTACACGTTCCTCGACGACGACTCCCACACCTTCTACCCCGACTGGCACACCGCTGCCGACATCTGCGTCGCCATCCTCCGCACAGAGGCCGGGCTCGACCCGCACGACCGGCAGCTCCAGGACCTCGTTGGTGAGCTGTCGACCCTCAGCGACGAGTTCCGCCGGCGATGGAGCAGCCACGAGGTACGCCTGCACGGCGCAGGAACCAAGCTCTTCCACCACGGCGTCGTCGGCGACCTCGATCTGGCCTACGAGAGCGTCGACATGATCTCTGACCCCGGGCTGACCCTCACCATCTATGCCGCGGAACCTGCGTCCCGCACAGCGGAGGCCCTGCAACTGCTCGCATCCTGGACCGCTGCACCCCTCGCTCCGGCTCCCGAAACACCCAAGAGATGAGGCGAGATGAAGCTCGGTCGACGTGAGGACATCGGCCCACCCATCGTGTCGCTGAGGCCTCGGATGAGATGGGCGTGGAGAGGATGACCGATACACCACGAGCGTCGTCGGCAGCCGAGACCACTATCAACGGATTCGGATCCAGGTGGGCTCCCAGTCGTTCTCAGCACATCTGGAAGACAACTCGACAACACGAGACCTTGTCTCGCTTCTCCCGCTTGCCGTGGCGTTCCATGATTTCGGTGGCCAGGAGAAGCTGACCCCATTGCCCAGGAAGCTCGACGTTTCCGGGATGCCCAAGGGCGACCGGGCTCCAGCAGGCGACATCAGCTACTACTCACCGACCGGGAGCCTCGTCCTGTACTACCGGGACGTGGGGTACTGGGATGGGATCGTCCGACTGGGGCGCCTCGATGACCAGCTCACGGTGATCGCCGGCCTGCCGGATGGTTTGCAAGCAATCGTCGAACGGATGGAATAGGGCGACCGACGAACCCTCGGAGCGCGGGATCGAAGACATGGAGCGAATGCGGCTCGTACGAGACGATCTGGATCGCCGAGTCCACGCGCTGGCGGCTGACTTGCTCGGCCCTACACGTTTGGTCGGCTTCAACAGGCCCGCCGCCGCCCCACCGATTGGGCCGGCGCGGACCCTGCGAGCGCACCTCGACGGCGCCGCCGGACAGGTACGTCGCACACGCCGCCCCCATCTGGGACGGGCCGGCGTTATGGACGCAGACGAACAGGACGGACGGCTGGTGGTCGGGCTGGTTCATGAGGTTCCCTTTCGTACGGGGTGGTGTCTTTCCGGAAGTCAGCTGAGGACCGTGGACTCGAGATGGGTGCGCGCCGCGGCGTCAACCACCGCGAGCAGCCCACCGGCCAAGCACGATCGAGGATCGCGCGAGGAGAACGCCTGAGGACAGAGTCAGGCCCCGGTGATCCTGAAGCCGTCACAGCCATCCGAGGCCCCGACGAAAGCTCGAGACTAGGATGGTCGCCACGATGACAAGGCCGACGCGGACGCTGCAGACAGTGCACGACGTTCCCCTTGATCTCGAGGTCATCACCGCTGCTCTCTCCACCCGCTTCAGCGTGGTCACCAGTCCGGTGAAACCGGTACGCCGAGCGCGGCTCGACACCTTCGACCACCGGCTGAGGGCTGCCGGGCTGACCCTTCAGCACCAGTCCTACCGGGATGGGGACGTGCTCGTACTGGGCGACGGCGAGACGACTCTGTCGCAACCCCTCGGGAAAGTTGAATGGCCGGCGCTCGCCGACGCGCTGCCGGCGGGTCGTCTCCGAGAGCTCACGGCTCCGGTCACAGGTATCCGCGCGTTGCTCGCCATGCCGCAGGAGTTCCGCCGGCTGAGGCGGTTGGACCTGCTCAACGAGGACGGCAAGACCGTGGCCCGAGTCGAGGTGGACGAGCCGGGATCCCCGACCGCCGGACCGGCGCAACTCACCGTACGTACGCTGCGCGGCTACGAGGACCAGGCGCAACGCGCGGCTCGCCTCTTGTCCGGAGCGGGACTGCGGCCGCTGAGGCGTGGTTCTGACGGCGATCATGACTCGCCCCCCGAGCCGACCAAGGCGGACCGTCACGCGTCGGCGACCCTCCTGTTGGCGATGGGGTTGGAGGGCGGCCTCGCGACGATGCGGATGAACCTTCCAGGCCTGCTGGACGACGTGGACACTGAGTTCCTGCACGACTTCCGGGTTGCCGTACGGCGGACGAGGTCGACACTCAAGCTCGGTCGGTCGATCCTGCCGCAGGCGGTGAGCGAGCGCTGGGAACCCCCTTTCAAGGGGTTGGGCGACCTGACGACACCGGTACGGGACCTTGACGTGTACGAGCTGGACCTGCCCACCATGGCCGGGTGGCTGGTCGCGGCGGGCCCAGCCGACCTCGAGCCATTCTCGGCGCATCTGCGCACTCGACGTGCCACGGCACGGGAACCTCTGGTCCGTGAGCTGCGGTCACCCGGGTTCCGGCGGCTGCTGACGCAGTGGGGCGACGAGCTCGACGGACTCGCCGATGCCTCGTACGGCCCGAACTCAAAGGCCCTCTCGGCCGGGCTGTGGGCTCAGCGAAGCATCTCTCGGGCGTACCGGCGAGTCGTACGGGGCGGCGCCGCGATCACGTCCGATTCGCCGGCCACGGATCTTCATGCCTTGCGCAAGAGGTGCAAGGAGCTTCGGTACGCGATCGAGGTGTGCGCTCCGGTCGTCGCCAACGGTCCTCGCAAGCACGCGCTGGCTCACCTGAAGCAGTTGCAGGACGTCCTGGGCCGCTTCCAGGACTGCCAGGTGCAAAGCACCGCCCTTCACGGTTTCGCGGAGGCCATGATGGCCGACGGGACGCCCGCGTCCGCCCTGTTGGCGATGGGCGAGCTGATCGCGCATCTCGACGCGGAACAGGCCAGGGCTCGTCGGCAGTTCGATGGCGCGTTCGCACGATTCTCCGGGCGGCCGACCCGGCAGGCGATGGACAAGCTCGGGGGTACGCGACGATGAAGGTCTACGCGACGTACAACATCAAGGGCGGTGTCGGAAAGACGACGACTGCGGTGAACCTGGCCTACCTCTCGGCCCGTGAGGGGCGACGGACACTGCTGTGGGACCTCGACCCGCAGGGGGCAGCCACGTACCTGTTCCGCGTGCGTCCGCGCGTCAAAGGTGGTGCGCACGCCTTGGTGGCCCGCCACCGTCCGATCGAGGACGCCATCAAGGCCACCGACTACGACAACCTGGACCTGCTTCCCGCTGACTTCAGCTATCGCAACATGGATCTCGACCTCGATGACACCAAGAAGCCGATCCGGCGCCTCGCACAGCTGCTCAAGGAGGTCTCGGACGACTACGACGTGATCTTTCTCGACTGCCCGCCAAGCGTCTCGCTGGTCTCNNTGTCCATGCGCACCTTGGAGCAGCTGACCCAGTTCGTGGCCGATTCGGCAGGCAGGAAGCCCGAACTGGTCGCCTTCTTCTCCATGGCTGACCGACGCAAGCGTCTCCACCGCGACGTGATCGCCGCGGCGCCGCCTCGCGGTGCGCGGATCAGCACCACGGTGATACCAGCCCTGTCGATCATTGAACAGATGGCCGAGCATCGGGCTCCCGTCCCCGTGTTCGCCGCAACCAGCCGCGCAGCCCAGTGCTACGAACAGCTCTGGGCAGACGTTCGTACGAGTTGATCCGACCGCGGTCGGTGACGTCGACGATCAGCTGTGAGACCGCGCTTGTCAGGACCCCTCGAGTCTGGCACGTAGGGGAATGTCATGCCCTAACCTGGTGAGGATTTCACGTGTACAGGAGTGGCGCCCGACGGGCGTCGAAGGAGGAGAACCGTGGACCGCAAGATCAAGCTCGCAGTGGTCGGGGTCGGCAACTGTGCGTCGTCACTCATCCAGGGCATTGAGTACTACAAGGACGCTGGCGACGACGAGTCCATCCCGGGTCTGATGCACGCGAACTTCGGCGGCTACCACATCCGTGACATCGAGATCGTGGCCGCTTTCGACGTGAACGCCGACAAGGTGGGCAAAGACGTCGCCGAGGCGATCTACGTCGCGCCCAACAACACCACCGTGTTCGCGCAAGTCCCCACCACCGGCGTGCTGGTGCAGAAGGGGCCGCGGCTGGACGGAGTCAACAAGTACACAGCCGAGCTCGTCCCGGTCGACGACGCCCAGGAGCCGGTCGACGTCGTGGCCGCCCTGAAGGCCGCCGGTGCAGAGATCGTGGTGAACTACCTGCCCGTGGGCTCCACGCTGGCCACCGAGTTCTACGCGAACGCCGCCATCGAGGCGGGCTGCGGGTTCGTGAACTGCATCCCGGTGTTCATCGCCTCCAACGATGCGTGGGCCCAGAAATTCGCGGATGCGGGTCTCCCCGTCGTCGGGGATGACATCAAGGCGCAGGTCGGGGCGACCATCCTGCATCGGACGCTGACGAACCTCTTCCTCGACCGCGGCATGCGGATCGATCACACCTACCAGCTGAACACCGGCGGCAACACCGACTTCCTCAACATGCTCGAGCGAGAGCGACTGGCAGACAAGAAGACGTCCAAGACAGAGGCCGTGACCTCGATGATCGAGGCCAGGGGCCAGACGATCGCGCCCGAGGACATCCACATCGGGCCGTCCGACTACGTGCCGTGGCAGAAGGACAACAAGATCTGCTTCCTGCGGATCGAGTCAACCCACTTCGGAGACGTACCGATGAACGTGGAGGTGCGCCTCTCGGTCGAGGACTCGCCCAACTCCGCAGGCGTGGCTATCGACTCCATCCGCTGCTGCAAGCTGGCTCTGGACGCCGGCCTGTCCGGCGCGATCATCGAGCCGGCTGCGTACTTCAGCAAGCATCCGCCGAAGCAGATCGAGGACCGTGAGGCCCGTGAGCTCGTCGAAGCCTACATCTCGAGGTACGGGCACAAGGACTGACATCGAAGCTGTCCGGACCTTCATCGGCCGCATCAGCGACAAGCGCGGTCAGTCGGTCTCGGCGACATAGTCCCAGGCGGCCACGACAGCATCAGCTGTCGGGTGATACCGGATCAGCCCCTCTCCGCTGGGTAGCGTGGCGGATAGCTTGAGCGTCACCGTCTGGTGTGGGTCGACCTTCGCCGCAACGGTGGTTGACGGTGCCAGCGTCAGAGGGTGGATGCCACCCGTGTGGTCCAGTACGTCGAACTGCGACACCGCCAATGGCACCGTGGTGTCCGAGTCGCGCAGCGTGATGGTGAACGTACAGGCGACCTGTACCGCGTTGAGCTTCGTGTCGGCTGGAAGGGCGGGTCCGTCCACCTCTACCGTGACGTGTCCGGTCGCGAGCTGCACGATCACGGGGCTGCCCGGGTAGGACATCGCCGGGGAGTCGGCGCTGCCATGCGCGATGCCGTTGGCGGTGGGCGTCGGTAGGAAGGTCGGCAGGTCACCGATCCCCGACGCCGTACCGATAGGAGCAACTGCCGCTGGTGCGGTCGAGCAGCCGGTGACCAGCAGGAGGCACACGCCGAGCAGGACGAGGACCTTCGAGATCTTGGTCATGATCGTTTCCTTCGGTGCAGCGGTGGGCCGGTCGGCCGGGCACGGGGGGTACCCGGTCGACGGGTCCTGTGCGCTCCTAGCCGTTGCCCTGGTTCTGGCGTCCGTCACCAGGTTCATTCGGGCTACCGGGCTGGTAGGGCGGGCGACCGTGGCCATTGCCGGCGTTGTTGAAGACGTCGGTGCCGAACGGCATGAGACCCGACTGGGCGGCGAAGCCGAGGTGGCCCTGGTGGTCGAGGCCGCCGCTGACCGTGCCGGCCGGGAGGGTGGCGTAGCTGTGTCCCTTGGACACCTGGAAGATGTCTTCCATCGTCCGTAGCCACGAGTAGTGGTTGTAGCTGGTTTCGGACACCGTGCCCGGCTTGATCAGCGGAGAGATCAGGACCGAACCCGTGATGCCGCCGCCGGGGGTCGGATCCTGGGCGTCGAACGTCGCTAGCGGCGTCTGCCCGGTGGCCAGGTGGCCGGGGATGCCGAGCGCAGACAGCGTCACACTCGTGACGGCCGTCGTGGTCTGAACCTTCCTACCGTTGACGTCCACCAGCATGAACGAGGCGTTCGTGACCGCCCCGGTCGCCGTGGTGACCAAGTTCGGTCCGGCGTTGGTCACCGAGCCCACGTACGAGCCGGCCGGGATGCCCGTACCGGTCACCTGGCGGCCGATGTCCGTCGCCGATACTGCCGCCTGGACCGTGCTCGTACCGGACGCCACCGTTGCCGGAAGAGTCTTGGCACCCGCGAGGCCGAACGCGGCGCCGGTGTTCTTGGCGCCCTGGACGCAGTTGCTGGCGGTGGCATTGACGAGGGTCGTGTCCTGCTCACAGGACGGCGGCCGGGTGATGTAGCCATTGTCGCCGGGCCCGGGGTACAGCTGGTTGCCGTAGGCGTCGGTGCCCAGCGTGGAGTTCGGTCCGGTCGGTTCCCAGCTCACGTTGCGACCGTTGATGTTCTGGCCGGCGAGGTCCGCCTTCACGTAGTCCTTGGCCAGCGGGCCGGGCTTGGGGAACTGGTTGGCCGGGGACTGTACGGCCAGTTTCGCCTGGTCCTTCATGGTCGGCGCGGTGTAGTCGTAGATCTCGTTCTTCGCCGCCTTGTTCGCGACCGCCGTCTGGTCGGTGGCGTTGTTGAACGACATCGAGTAGAAGGGCGGGTTGGCCTCGTCGAACGTGATGTCGATCAGGCCGCCGTCCTTGAACGCCGCGGAGCGCTCGATGAGCGGGATGTAGTAG
>PMLO01000006.1 GCA_003158895.1 Propionibacteriaceae bacterium | reverse complement strand
GTAGCTGGGGATGAAGCCGCCGTACTTCTTCATGTTGTCGGCGACTTCTTCGGGGTTGAACGTGATCGCGACGTAGAAGTACGCGAACGCGATGATCAACAGGAAGAACGCCAGGTTGTAGGCCCAGTTTGCGCCCTTGGTGAAGTTCTGTGCGATCCAGGCGCCAATGGCGGTGTTGGGCTGGAACTGCGCGTAGAGCACGGGCAGGTACAGCATCGACGACGCGAAGATGACGGGGATGACGCCGGCCTGGTTGACCTTGAGCGGGATGTACGTGGTCGAGCCACCGAACATGCGCGTACCGACCATGCGCTTGGCGTACTGGACGGGGATGCGGCGCTGGGCCTGCTCCATGAAGATGACGCCGAGCATGACGAGGATGCCCACGGCGACGACCAGCAGGAACACGAACCAGCCCTTCGTGGCGTCAGTCTCGTGGGCGACCTTGATGGACCACAGCGACGAGGGGAACTGGGCGACGATCTGGGTGAAGATCATGACGGACATACCGTTGCCGACACCCCGGTCGGTGATCAGCTCGCCCATCCACATGATGATGCTGGTGCCCGCGGTCATCGTGAGGATCATGACGACCACCGGGAAGATGTCCTGGCTGTAGACGATGCCGGTGCAGCCCTGGAACAGCTGGTCGTTCACCGCGAGCGTCGTGAACGCCGTCGCCTGGATGACGGCCAGGACCAAGGTGAGATACCGCGTGTACTGGGTGATCTTGGCGGTACCCGACGCGCCCTCCTCCTTCAGCGCCTCGAGCCGCGGGATGACGACCGTGAGGAGCTGGAGAATGATGCTCGCCGTGATGTAGGGCATGATGCCGAGCGCGAAGATGGCCAGCTGCAACAGCGCGCCGCCGCTGAACAGGTTGACCATCGAGTACAGACCGGCGTTGTCGCCCGTGGCGGCCTGGGTCCGGCAGACGTTGAGCTGCTGGACGTTGACGTTCGGCACCGGGATCGTCGACCCGAGACGGAACACCACGATGATGAGCAGGGTGAACAACAGCTTCTTGCGCAGATCCGGGGTTCGGAACGCGGTTGCGAAGGCCGACAGCATTCGGGCCCTTTCATCACGTACGTGTCGCTCACGACGTGTACGCCGTGACCCTGCCGCTCGGCAGTCCGCCGACGGCAACCGGGGAATCGTACCAAGCACGGTCGGTGAGTGCCGACTCGCTCACACGCTGTTCACATAAGCGTGGGTACGAAGACCCGTAAACGACCGCGGCAGGCCGGTAACAACCGACCTGCCGAAGCCTTGAACTCACCTACAGGCTCACAGCTCGTTGGCCGAGCCGCCCGCCTTCTCGATCTTGTCCTTGGCCGACGCCGAGAACGCGTGAGCGCTCACCGACAGGGCCACGGAGAGCTCTCCGTTGCCGAGCACCTTGACGAGCTGACCGTCGCGGACGGCGCCCTTCTCGACGAGATCCTCGACGCGGACATCGCCGCCGTCGGGGAACAGCTCGGCGAGCCGTGCCACGTTGACGACCTGGTAGCTGACCTTGAACGGGTTCTTGAAGCCCTTGAGCTTCGGAAGCCGCATGTGGATCGGCATCTGGCCACCCTCGAAGTTCGCGGGCACGTTCTGACGAGCGCCAGAACCCTTCGTACCGCGACCTGCCGTCTTGCCCTTGGACCCCTCACCGCGTCCGACACGCGTCTTCGGCGTGTGCGCACCCGGTGCGGGCCTCAGGTGATGAACCTTGAGCGCCATGTCAGTCGACCTCCTCGACGGTGACGAGGTGTGCGACGGCCCTGATCATGCCGCGTACCCCGGGACCGTCCTCGTGAACCCTGCTCTGCCCGATCTTCTTCAGGCCGAGTGTCCGGAGCGTCTCGCGGTGGTTGGGCTTACCGCCGACGCCGGACTTGATCTGTGTGACCTTCACCTGTGCCATCTCAGTGGATGCCTTCCGCACGTGCCCTCAGCAGAGCGGCGGGGGTGACATCCTCCACCGACTTGCCGCGACGACGCGCGACCTGCTCCGGCTCCTCCAGGCTCTGCAGCGCGGCCACCGTGGCGTGAACCACGTTGATCGCGTTGGACGAGCCCAGCGACTTGGCCAGTACGTCATGCACGCCGGCGCACTCGAGCACCGCACGCGCCGACCCGCCGGCGATGACACCGGTACCGGGCGATGCCGGACGGAGCATCACGACGCCAGCGGCCTTCTCGCCCTGGACGGGGTGCGGGATCGTGCCCTGGATCCGAGGAACGCGGAAGAAGTGCTTCTTCGCCTCCTCGACGCCCTTGGCGATCGCCGCGGGAACCTCCTTGGCCTTGCCGTAGCCGACGCCCACGGTGCCGTCGCCGTCGCCCACGACGACGAGCGCCGTGAAGCTGAAGCGACGTCCGCCCTGGACGACCTTGGCGACGCGATTGATCGCGACGACCCTCTCGAGGTACTGGCTCTTCTCGCGCTCTGCCTGTGGTGCGCCGCCCCGACGGTCATCACGACCGCGGCGCTCACCGCCGCGACGCTGCTGCTGCTCAGTCATGTAGCAAACTCCTCCGTCAGAAACCGAGTCCGGCCTCGCGAGCGCCCTCAGCGAGAGCAGCCACGCGGCCCTGGTACTTGTTGCCAGCTCGGTCGAACACAACCTTGTCGACGCCAGCCTTCTTCGCACGCTCGGCGACGAGCTTGCCGACCTCGCGCGCCTTCGCCGACTTGTCGCCGGCTCCGGACCTCAGCGAGACCTCGAGCGTTGACGCGGAAGCCAGCGTGTGGCCGACCGCATCGTCGATGACCTGAGCCACCATGTGACGCGAGCTGCGGGTGACGACAAGGCGCGGACGCTCTGCCGTGCCGGCGATGGCCTTGCGACCACGCACCTGGCGACGAGCCTTCGCCGCTGTCTTGTCCGCGAGGTGCTTGCGCACTCCCAGGGAGATAGCCATCACTTACCTGCCTTTCCGGCCTTGCTGCGCACACGCTCGCCGCTGTACCGCACACCCTTGCCCTTGTAAGGCTCGGGCTTGCGGAGCTTGCGGATGTTGGCGGCGACTTCGCCGACCTGCTGCTTGTCGATCCCCTGCACCAGGAACCGGGTGTTCGTCTCGACGACGAACGTGATGCCCTCGGGCGCGTTGACGACAACCGGGTGGCTGAAGCCGAGCGCGAACTCGAGCTGCGTGGGGCTCTTCGGCAGCACGCGGTAACCGACGCCGACGATCTCGAGCTTCTTCTCGTAGCCCGCGGTCACGCCGGTCACCATGTTGCTGATGAGCGTGCGGGTGAGGCCATGGAGCGAACGCGAGACGCGCTCGTCGTCAGGACGGCTGACCTCAATCGAGCCATCCTCGGCGCGCGCCACCGTGATGGGCGCTGGAACCTTGTGCGTCAACGTGCCCTTGGGACCCTTGACCGCTACGTCCTGGCCGTCGAGGCTGACCTCGACGCCCGTCGGAACGGGGACTGGGAGCCTACCGATGCGAGACATTCTGCATTCCTCCCGTCACCACACGAAGGCGATGACTTCGCCGCCGACGCTCTTGTGGTTGGCTTCTTTGTCGGTCAACAGGCCCTGGCTCGTCGAGATGATCGCGACGCCCAGCCCGCCCAGGACCTTGGGCAACTGGTTCGACTTCGCGTACACGCGAAGGCCCGGCTTCGAGATCCTGCGGACCCCTGCCAGCGAGCGCTCACGGTTGCGGCCGTACTTCAGCGTCACCGTCAGCGTCTTGCCCACCTCGTCCTCAGTCGGCTCGTGGACGGAGTACTCGCTGATGTAGCCCTCTTGCTTGAGGATCTCAGCGATCCTCACCTTGATCTTGGAGGAGGGCATGGTCGCTTGGTCGTGGTACGCCTGATTGGCGTTCCGCAGACGCGTGAGCATGTCTGCGATCGGATCAGTCATCGTCATGGCGTGGTTAGCCTCTTTCTCGCGGGGGTTTCAGCACTTCGCTGACCTACCGCGTTTCGGTCCCCGGACTTGTCCGGGAGCTGTTGGGTCCGACCGCGAAGGTCGGGGGTTTCTGGAGTTGTGTCAGACCGGCGTGTGCCGGCCTGAACTCACCAGGAGGACTTGGTGATGCCCGGCAGCTCGCCACGGTGGGCGAGAACCCGGACACAGATTCGGCACAGGCCGAACTTCTTGTACACCGACTGGGACCGGCCGCACCGCGTGCAACGGGTGTAGCCGCGCACCGCAAACTTCGGCGTACGGGCTTGCTTAACCTTGAGGGCTGTCTTCGCCACGGGTGCTCCCTAGCTCACTTCTTCTTCTTGCCGACGGCCGGTCGGCCCTTCTTCTGCGCCTTCGCCGCAACATCGGCATCGGCCTTGAACGGGAACCCGAGGTGGCGCAGCAGCGCGCGACTCTCTTCGTCGGAGCTCGCCGTCGTCACGAACGTGATGTCCATGCCGCGGAGCCGGTCGACCCGATCCTGATCGATCTCGTGGAACATAACCTGCTCCGTGAGACCGAACGTGTAGTTGCCGTTCCCGTCGAACTGCAGCGGCGATAGGCCACGGAAGTCACGGATACGGGGCAGCGCGAGGGTGATGAGCCGATCGGCGAACTCCCACATCCGGTCGCCGCGCAACGTGACGTGGCAGCCGATCGGCATGCCCTCACGCAGCTTGAACTGGGCGATCGACTTGCGAGCCTTCGTGACCTGCGGCTTCTGGCCGGTGATCGCGGTGAGGTCGCGTACGGCCATGTCGATGATCTTCGAGTCACGGGCAGCCTCACCGACGCCCATGTTCACGACGACCTTGACCAGCCCAGGGATCTGCATGGGGTTGCTGTAGGAGAACTCCTCCTGCAACGCCTTGGCGATCTCGGTGCGGTAGCGCGCCTTGAGCCGCGGCTGGACCTTGACGGTCTTCTCAGCCTTGGGCGTGGTCTTCTCCTCGACCGTGGTGCTCATCAGATCCTCTCCCCGGTCTTACGGGCGATGCGGACCGCGCGAGTCTTGGTGTACTCGGTGCCGTCCGGCCGCGTCCTGGTGACCTCTTCGCGGACGTAGCCCACGCGGGTGGTCACGTCCTTGTCGTCTTCCTTCACCACGAGCATCACGTTGGAGACGTGGATCGGGGCCTCGGAGGCGATGATCCCGCCCTTGATGACCTGGCCCGACTGCGGCTGAGGCGCGCTGTCCCTCTTGTGACGCTTGACGATGTTGACGCCGGAGACGACGACGCGCTGACGCTCGATGTCGACCTTCAGCACCTCGCCGATCTTGCCCTTGTCACTGCCGGTGATCACGCGGACGCGATCACCCTTCTTCACGTGGAGTGTGTTTGCCATGTCAGATCACCTCAGGTGCGAGCGAGACGATCCGCATGAACTTCCGCTCGCGCAGCTCACGGGCCACCGGGCCGAAGATGCGGGTGCCGCGAGGCTCCCCGTCGTTCTTCAGGATCACGGCGGCGTTCTCGTCGAACTTGATGTACGAGCCGTCTCCGCGACGGTGCTCCTTGACGGTGCGCACCACGACGGCCTTGACGACGTCGCCCTTCTTCACGTTGCCACCAGGGATCGCGTCCTTGACGGTCGCGACGATGGTGTCACCGATGTGGGCGTAGCGACGCTTCGAGCCACCGAGCACGCGGATGCACAACAGCTCCTTGGCACCCGTGTTGTCAGCGACCTTCAGCCGCGACTCTTGCTGGATCATTTCTTCTCCTGTTGTCCGGTCGGTTCCCCAGAGGGCCTGACGGAACGAGTGGTGGTGTTACTTAGCTCTTTCGATGACCTCGACCAGCCGCCAACGCTTCGTGGCGGACAGGGGTCGGGTCTCCATGACGCGCACCCGGTCGCCCAGGCCGGCCTCATTGGCCTCGTCATGAACCTTGAGCCGCTCTGTGCGCCTCATGACCTTGCCGTACAACGAGTGCTTGACGCGGTCCTCGACAGCGACGACGACGGTCTTGTCCATCTTGTCGGACACGACCAGGCCCTCGCGGACCTTGCGGCCCGCCCGAGCAGTGTCTTCTGTGCTCATCGTCAGTTCTTCCCTTCGTCGGGATCAGGCACGATCCCGAGAACGCGCTCTTGGATGACCGTGTAGATCCGCGCGATGTCCTTGCGGACCTCACGGAGCCGGCCATGTGACTCGAGCTGCCCGGTCTGGTGCTGGAAGCGGAGCGTGAACAGCTCCTCCTTCAGCTCAACGACCTTGGCGTCCAGCTCGGCGCGGTTCAAACCGCGAAGATCGTCGGCAGTCGTGGCCTTCGCCATCACAGATCACCTGCTTCCCGCTTGATGAAGCGCGCCTTGAACGGCAGCTTGTGGATAGCGAGGCGCAGGGCCTCGCGGGCCACGTCCTCTTCCACGCCGGAGAGCTCGAAGAGCACGCGGCCTGGCTTGATGTTGGCGATCCACCACTCCGGCGAACCCTTGCCAGACCCCATCCGGGTCTCAGCAGGCTTCTTCGTGAGCGGACGGTCCGGGTACACGTTGATCCAGACCTTGCCACCACGCTTGATGTGACGGGTCATGGCGATACGTGCAGCCTCGATCTGACGGTTCGTCAGGTACGAGGACTCGAGCGACTGGATACCGAAGTCGCCGAAAGCGAGCTTGGTCGCCCCCTTGGCATCGCCACTCCTGTTCGGGTGGTGCTGCTTACGGTGCTTGACGCGACGAGGAATCAACATGTCAGGCTCCTGCGGTTTCCGTGGCCGGGGCCTCAGCGGCGACGGCGTCATCAGCCCGGCGACGGCCACCGCGCTCGGGACGGGCAGCGCCGCCCCCTTCGCGACCCGGACGACGCGTCGGACGCGTACGGCCGGTGGCAGCCTGACGGGCAGCCTTCTGAGCGGTGCGCTCGGCACGCGTGCCGGTAACGTCGCCCTTGTAGATCCACACCTTCACGCCGATCCGGCCGAACGTCGTCTTGGCCTCGTAGAAGCCGTAGTCGATGTCGGCGCGCAGCGTGTGCAGCGGGACGCGTCCCTCGCGGTAGAACTCCGAGCGGCTCATCTCAGCGCCGCCCAGTCGACCGGAGCACATGATCTTGATGCCCTCGGCGCCGGAACGCATTGCGGTCTGCTGCGCCTTGCGCATCGCCCGGCGGAACGCCACGCGGGCGCTCAGCTGCTCGGCGACGCCCTGGGCGACGAGCTGCGCGTCGATCTCCGGGTTCTTCACCTCGAGGATGTTCAGCTGCACCTGCTTGCCGGTCAGCTTCTCGAGCTGCGCGCGGACACGCTCCGCCTCGGAACCGTTGCGGCCGATGACGATGCCGGGACGCGCTGCGTAGAGGTAGATCGTGACCCGCTCGCTGCGACGCTCGATCTCGACCGAGCTGATGCCGGCCCGCTCGAGCGTCTTCTGCAGGTACTTGCGGATCTTGACGTCCTCGCCCACGTACGCCGCGTACTGCTTCTCGGCGTACCAGCGGGCCTTGTGGTCGGTCGTGATGCCGAGCCGGAAGCCAATCGGGTTAACTTTCTGACCCATTGCTCAGGCCTCCTTCTTCTCGCTCGTGGAGGCCTTGGGGGCCTTGTCAGTCTTGGCGGCCTTCTTCTCGGCCTTCGCCTTGTTCGGGACGACAGCCTCGGCGCGGGGCTCGACGACGACGGTGATGTGGCTCGCGCGCTTCAGGATCCGGCTGGCGGAGCCCTTGGCCCGCGGACGGATCCGACGCATCGTGGTGCCCTCATCGACGTACGCCTGCGAGATGAACAGGCTCTCGATGCGCAGTGCGGCGGTCTGCTCGGCGTTCGCGGCCGCCGAAGCGACGACCTTGTACACCGGCTCGCTCGCTGCCTGAGGCGCGAACTGCAGCATCGCCAAGGCATCGACGACGTCCATGCCGCGGACCATGTCGACGACACGTCGGACCTTCATCGGGGTCATGCGGACGTGACGCGCGATCGCGTACGAGCCGGGCCGCTCCCCGAGCAGAGCCGAGCGACGCGAGGGCCGCTGGGTTGTTTCGCTCATTGTGTGCTTCCTCTTCCCGTTACCGACGTCGCGACTTCTTGTCGTCCTTCACGTGCCCGCGGAACGTGCGCGTGGGGGCGAACTCGCCGAGCTTGTGGCCGATCATCGCGTCGGTGACGAACACCGGGATGTGCTTCCGGCCGTCATGCACGGCGATCGTGTGGCCGATCATGTCGGGGCTGATCATCGACCGGCGTGACCAGGTCTTGATCGGATTCTTGGTGCCCTTCTCGTTCTGAGCCTCGACCTTCTTGGCGAGGTGGTCATCGATGAAGGGGCCCTTCTTCAGGCTGCGTGGCATTTCTCAGTGGCTCCGATCAGCGCTTCTTGCCGGACTTGCGGCGACGGATGATGAGGCGGCTCGACGCCTTGTTCTTGTCACGGGTACGCCCCTCGGGCTTGCCCCATGGGCTCACCGGGTGACGACCGCCGGACGTCTTGCCCTCGCCACCACCGTGCGGGTGGTCGATCGGGTTCATGGCGACACCGCGAACTGTCGGGCGCACGCCCTTCCAGCGCATGCGGCCGGCCTTGCCCCAGTTGATGTTGGACTGCTCGGCGTTGCCGACCGTTCCGATCGTCGCGCGGCAGCGGACGTCCACCAAGCGCATCTCGCCCGAAGGCATACGCAGCGTGGCGAAGCGGCCCTCGCGAGCGACCAGCTGGATCGCAGCACCGGCCGAGCGGCCCATCTTGGCGCCGCCCCCGGGACGGAGCTCGACGGCGTGAACCGTCGTACCGACCGGGATGTTGCGCAGCGGGAGGTTGTTGCCCGGACGGATGTCCGCAGCCTCGCCGGCCTCGACAGACGCGCCCTGCACCAGGCCCTGGGGGGCGATGATGTAGCGCTTCTCGCCATCGATGTAGTGGAGCAGCGCGATGCGGGCGGTGCGGTTCGGGTCGTACTCGATGTGAGCGACCTTGGCCGGCACGCCGTCCTTGTCGTACCGCTTGAAGTCCACGAGGCGGTAGGCCTGCTTGTGGCCACCGCCGATGTGGCGCGTCGTGATGCGGCCCTGAGCGTTGCGACCGCCGGTCTTCGGC
>PMLO01000256.1 GCA_003158895.1 Propionibacteriaceae bacterium | reverse complement strand
CGTGCGAACGTCCTATCAGAGGGCCATAGGTACGCCCGTCTGTACCCGCTCGTGTCAGGACAGCTCAGGACAGCTCAGGACAGCTAGATCCAGTCGTACTTACGGAACACCAGGTACAGCGCCACGCTGCCACCGATGATCATCGCGAGGCTCATGGCCACGCCGATGGGTTGCGCGAAACCCAGGTACGGCACGTTCTGGCCGAACCAGCCGGTGACGGCCGTCGGTACGGCGATGATCGCGGCCCAGCCGGCGAGCTTCTTCATGATCGTGTTGAGGCGGGCGTCCTGGAGCGACAGGTTGGTCTCGAAGAGACTGCTGATCATGTCCCGCAACGACTCGGTCCACTCAGCGGCGCGCAGGCTGTGGTCGTACAGGTCGTCGTACCAGCCGTCCAGCGCGGTGCCGGTCATCGACGGGGTGGTCGACTGCTTGTTCCCGTTCCCGTTCTCGCTCTCTGCGTGGCTGTCGCGGCGTCGGTTGAGCGACAACACCACCTCGCGCATCGGCAGGACGACGCGGCGCAGCTCCACGATCTCTCGGCGCAGCCGGTAGATGCCCTCCTGCCTCCCTTGAAGAGAGCCGTTCTCGAACAGCAATGCCTCGACGTCCTCGATGGCGTCGTCGAGGTGCTGGACAGCCTCGAAGTGGGAGTCGACCACCACGTCCAGCAGCCCGTGGAGCAGTGCGAACACACCTTCGGAGAGCAGGTCCCCGTCGTCGTCCCAGTGCTGCATGACGACGTCGACGTCGAAGTTGTCGTCCTTGCGTACGGTCACCAGGCCCTGTGGCATGACGAAGACCGACACCTGGCTCGTGACCAGGCGTGACTTGTGGTCTCTGGTCTTGTCGAAGTCGATCGAGGTTCCATAGCAGGTGACGAACAGGTGCCCGGGATGCCGCGCGAGCTTGACGCGCTCCCCGTCCATCACCGCGTCCTCCACCGCGAGGGGGGACAACCCCAGCTCCTCGGCCAGCTGGTTGAGCACGTCCTCGTCGGCAGCGCAGAGGTCGGCCCAGACCAGCGTGTCCTTCTTCGCCAACCAGCCATCGAGCTCGGACAGCGGGAATCCGTCCGCAATGACCTGTCCGTTGCGCCAGGCCCGGGTAAGAATCGTGTTCACGGTCGCCATCTTCCTCCGTGCCGAGCGGTGCGTGCCGGAAGTCGCCGCGACGCGCGCCGATCCCCCTAGACTGCGTGACGCACCGCTGCACATAGGAGGTAGGCCCGTGGCCATCCGCAAGGTCCTCATCGCCAACCGTGGAGAGATCGCTGTCCGCGTCATCCGAGCCGCGGCAGATGCGGGACTGGCCAGCGTGGCCGTCTACGCCGACTCCGACGCCGACTCGTTGTTCGTCAAGCTTGCCGACGAGTCCTTTGCCTTGTTCGGAGCCACCCCGGCGGAGACGTACCTCGACGTCGCCAAGCTCCTCGACGTCGCCGCCCGCTCGGGCGCTGACGCCATCCACCCCGGCTACGGGTTCCTCGCGGAGAACGCCGCGTTCGCGCAGGCCGTCATCGACGCCGGTCTGACCTGGATCGGGCCGCCGCCCGCCGCGATCGACGCCCTCGGCGACAAGGTCAAGGCCCGCCACATCGCCCAGAAGGTCGGCGCACCCCTCGTACCGGGAACCGCGGACCCCGTGGCCGACGCCTCCGAGGTGACCGCGTTCGCTGCAGCGCACGGCCTGCCGGTCGCCATCAAGGCGGCCTTCGGCGGTGGCGGTCGTGGGCTCAAGGTCGCACGCACGATGGAGGAGATCCCGGAGCTGTTCGAGTCGGCGACGCGTGAGGCCGTCACCGCGTTCGGCCGCGGCGAGTGCTTCGTCGAGCGCTACCTCGACAAGCCGCGCCACGTCGAGACCCAGTGCCTCGCCGACACCCACGGCAACGTCGTCGTCGTGTCGACCCGCGACTGCTCCCTGCAGCGCCGCCACCAGAAGCTCGTCGAGGAGGCGCCGGCACCGTTCCTGTCGCAGGAGCAGCTGACCCAGCTGTACGAGTCGAGCAAGGCGATCCTCAAAGAGGCGGGCTACGTCGGCGCGGGCACCTGCGAGTTCCTCGTGGGCCAGGACGGCACGATCAGCTTCCTCGAGGTGAACACCCGGCTCCAGGTGGAGCACCCGGTGTCCGAGCAGGTGACCGGCCTCGACCTCGTACTCCAGATGTTCCGCATCGCCGACGGCGAGGCGCTGGGCTTCGACGACCCGGTCATCACCGGCCACTCGATCGAGTTCCGCATCAACGCCGAGGATCCGGGCCGCAACTTCATGCCGGCGCCGGGAACCCTCGTGGCCTGGCAGCCGCCGACCGGACCGGGCGTACGCGTCGACGAGGGCTACCACGCGGGCATGACCGTGCCGGGCGCGTTCGACTCGCTGATCGCCAAGGTGATCGTGACCGGTACGGACCGCGCCAACGCCATCGCGCGCTCGCGGCGTGCGCTGCGGGAGATCAAGGTCGAGGGCATGCCGACCGTCGTGCCGTTCCATCAGGCCGTCCTCAACGACCCCGCGTACACCGCGGCAGGAGGGAAGTTCGGCGTCCACACCCGCTGGATCGAGACCGAGTTCAGCGGGAAGCTCCCCGCGTACGAGGGGGTGCTGGGCGAGTCGGACGAGCCGCCGGCACTCACGACGGTCGTCGTCGAGGTCAACGGCCGCAGGCTCGAGGTGCGGATGCCCGCGGAGATCGGTGGCGGTACGAAGCCGTCGTCGGTCCGCAAGCCTGTACGTCGCCAGCGCGGCGCCCACAAGGTCGCCGAGGCGTCGGGCAACTCGCTCGCCTCCCCGATGCAGGGCACGATCGTCAAGGTCGCCGTCGCCGAGGGCGACCACGTCACCGAGGGCGACCTCATCGTCGTCATCGAGGCCATGAAGATGGAGCAGCCGATCAACGCCCACCGCTCCGGCACGGTGACGAACCTGGTCGCCAAGGCCGGTGAGACCGTGACGTCCGGTGGGGTGCTCTGCGAGATCGTCGACGCCTGATGCGTCCCATGCTGGCGGTACCGGCGAGTCCGCCAGGCGTGCCACCGGCCGGGGGCGAGTGGGTGCACGAGGTCAAGTGGGACGGTGTCAGGATCCTCGCGGAGACGCGTGACGGCTCTGTACGGCTGACGAACCGGACCGAGATCGACGTCACGGCCGCGTACCCGGAGATCGTGGCGACCGTCGGTGGGTTGCCGGACGGGGTGCTGCTCGACGGTGAGGTGATCGCGCTCGACGGTACGGGTCGGCCCACCCTGCAGGCCATGGCCTCGCGCATGCACGTGCGCGACCCAGTGAAGACGGCGAAGCTCGCACAGACCAGGCCCGTCACGTACATGATCTTTGACCTGCTGCGCGTCGGGGGGCACGACATCACGCGTCGCCCCTTGTCGGAGCGGCGTCAGCTGCTTGACGAGCTGGACGTCCCAGGGGCCACGCTTCTCCACCGAGGGCGCGCCGTGTGGCAGGTGTCGGAGCAGCACGACGACGGGCACGCGCTCGCGCAGGCCACCAAGGCGGCCGACCTCGAGGGCGTGATGAGCAAGCGGCGCGACTCGGTGTACGTACCGGGTGCGAGGTCCGAGTCGTGGGTCAAGGTGCCGCACCGCATCGAGCTTGTCGGCGTCATCGGCGGCTGGGTGCCAGAGACGGAATCGCCCGGACGCCTGGGGTCGGTGTGGGTCGGGCACGCGGCGGACGAGGCGACCTTCGACGAGAACCCGGTGCTGTACCCGCTGGCTCGCGTCGGGTCGGGCCTGGGCCATGCGCAACGTGACGACCTGCTCAAGGTGCTCCGCGAGATCCAGCGCCCGACGTGTCCCTTCTCCCCACGGCCGGTGGGTCCCGAGGTGCGACGTACGACGTGGGTGGAACCCCTTCTGTGCGTACAGATCCGCTACCTCACGGTCAGCGACAACGGAACGCTCCGGCAGCCGGTGTTGCGGGCCCTTCGCCCCGATGTCAGCCCTGTCGACGCCGCGACCGCCGAGCTGTACGAGGTGGAGGGCTGACCCGCGTCGGTTTCCCAAGGGATATTGACCAGCCCCAGCTCGGCGCCACATCGAGAGGCCGNNTCCCGAACCGAGCCAGGTCCTCTCCCCGAACGGTCAGACCGTGATCGAGGGCTCCTCCGCGTGGCCGTGGAGGCGGCGGGCGGCTTCGGCGATCGAGCCGGAGATCGACGGGTAGACGGTGAAGGCGTGGGAGAAGCTCTCCACGGTGACCCGCTCGGCGACGGCGACGGCGATCGCGTGGATGAGCTCGCTGGCCTGGGGTGCGACAACCACCCCGCCGACGATGATCCCTGTGATGGGGAGACAGAACAGCTTCACGAAACCCTCGGTCACGTTCTGCATCTTCGCGCGGGCGTTGC
>PMLO01000219.1 GCA_003158895.1 Propionibacteriaceae bacterium | reverse complement strand
GTCCTTGAGCAGCGACACGAGCCCTGTCAGCAGGTTCGGCAGGACGATCCGGAACGCCTGTGGCAGCACGATCTGGGCGAGAACGAGTCCGGGTCCCATCCCCAGCGACTGCGCCGCCTCCCACTGGCCCCTGTCCACTGCCTTGATGCCCGCGCGGAACACCTCCGCGGTCGACGCGCTCGACACGAGGATCATCGGCACGACGAGCATCCAGAACACCGGCAGCACGACACCGAATCGCGGCAGGGCAAGCAGGAACGCGTACACGACGAGGATCATCGGCATCGACCGGAAGAACTCGATCCACGCGGTGCTGACCTTCGACAGGACGGGCTGCGTCGAGAGCCGTCCCAGCGCCAGCACGAGCCCGAACGGGAACGCCACCACCGCGGCCACGGCCGTCGCGAGGAACGTGTTGCCGATGCCGTCGANNGCCACGATCGTGGCGAGACGGATCGTCGCACGGCCTCGTGGTCCGGGCTCGTCGAACAGGACGCGGGTCGCGGCGTCGGCGGACATCAGCGGGCGCTCCCGATCCGTGACGTCGACACGAGCCCCTCCAGCCAGGAGCCGATGCGTCCGGCGCCGAGCGCGAAGACCAGGTAGACAGCGCCAGAGAGAAGGAACAGCACGACCGCCTCGGCGTACCGGATGTTCAGTTGCTGGGTGACGTTGGTGATGTCGGACACGCCCACGGCCGCGGCCAGCGAGGATCCGATGAGGATGCCGATGAAGTTGTTCACCAGCGGCTGGACCATCGTGCGGAACGCCTGCGGCAAGATGATCAGCCGCAGCTGCGTGCCGAACGACATCCCCAGCGCCCGCGCCGCCTCCGACTGGCCGACGCTGATCGTGTTGATGCCCGACCGTACGGTCTCGCAGATGAACGCGGACCCAGCGAGCACCAGCCCCAGCACACCGCACCAGAACAGCGGGATGAGCAGCCCGATGTCAGGCAGGCCGAACACGATGAGGATCAGCAAGGTCAGCAATGGCACGTTGCGGAAGAACTCCACGTACGCGGTGCCCACGACGCGCAGCGGCGTGATCGGGCTCACCCGGAAGACCGCGACGACCGTCCCGATGAGCAGCGCACCGACGAACCCGAGAATCGTCAGACCCACGGTCGTCAGCACGCCGTTCAACAGGAACGAAAAGTTGTCGGCCAGCATCTGCCAGATCTGGTTCACGGCGTCCTTCCACCGGCGTCGGTCCGGCGCGGGCTGTACGGACCCGCGCCGGGCGTCACGTGTCCTAGCTGCCCGCGACCGAGCCGAGCGCCGGCGGGGTCGGGACGGCCTCGACATACACGCCGACGGTCGCCTTCCAGAGCTTCAACCAGTCGCCGGAGTCGAAGATCTTCTGCAGGAACGTGTTCACGAACGCCTTGACGGCCGGGTCGCTCTTGTTGACGCCGACACCGTACGGATCGGTCGTGAACGGCGTGCCGACGACCTTGAGGTCGGTGGCCTTCACGGCGTTCCCGAGCAGGATCGCCTCGTCGAGGATGTACGCGTCGGCGCGGCCCTGCTCGACGGCCGCGACGCAGGAGTCGTTGTCGGCGAACAGCGTCGGCGTGTTGCCCGGCACGAACTTCTGGAGCGCCGTGATCGCCGTCGAGTTCGACTCGGTGACGAGCTTCTTGCCCGCCAGATCGGTGACCGACTTGATCGTCGTATTGTCGGACTTCACCTGGATCGAGTCGCCCGAGGAGTAGTACGGGCCGGCGAACGCGATCTTCTGGGCACGCGCGGTGGTGATCGAGTATGTCGCAACGACGATGTCGACCGTGTTGTTCTGCAGCATCGTCTCGCGGGTATCGACGCTGGTCTGGGAGATCTGAGTGAGCTTGCTCACGTCCGTGCCGCCGGTGATGTAGTGCGCGAGCAGGTCAGCGATGCCGATGTCGAAGCCGGCGATACGTCCGGTTGTCGGGTCCTTGAGCGAGAAGATGGCACCCGTCGTCGTACCGCCACTCTTGAGGTAGCCCTGGCTCTTGATCTTGGTCGCCCAAGAACTCGCTGACACGACCGAGCCGTCGGCCACGGGACCGCCCTTGATGACCGTGTCGTACGCGTCCTGGGAGATCTGACGGTTGGCGCTGGCCGAGCCGGACGCGCTGCTCGTGCTGGTCGAGGTCGGCGGGGCGCCCGACGAGCAGGCTGCGAGGGCGACGGCGGCGGTGGATCCGGCGGCTACGTAGAGAAGGCCGCGGCGGCTGAAGTCGTACATCAGGTGGTTCCTTTCAGTGGTGGAGGAGCTTTGAGAGGAAGTCCTTGGCTCGCTCCGACTGGGGGTTGTCGAAGAAGTCGTCGGGAGCTGCCTGCTCCACGATCTGGCCTTCGTCCATGAAGCAGACCCGGTCGCAGGCATGCCGAGCGAAACCCATCTCGTGGGTCACGACGAGCATGGTCATGCCCTCGTTGGCGAGCTCGCTCATGACGTCGAGCACCTCGGAGATCATCTCGGGGTCGAGGGCCGAGGTCGGTTCGTCGAACAGCATCAGCTGCGGGTGCATGGCGAGGGCGCGGGCGATAGCGACCCGCTGCTGCTGGCCGCCGGACAGCTCGGCCGGATAGTTGTCGGCCTTGTCGGACAGTCCGACGCGGGCGAGCAGTTCTCGGGCTTCGGCGTCCGCGTCGGCCTTCGCCAGCTTCCGTACGCGCATCGGCGCCAGGGTGACGTTCTCGAGCGCCGTGAAGTGGGGGAACAGGTTGAACGCCTGGAACACCATCCCCACCTGTGCCCGGTGCTCAGCCAGGGCCTTGCCCTCCTGCGGGAGCGGCTGGCCGTCGAACGTGATGGTGCCGCTGGTGATCGTCTCGAGGCGGTTGATGCAGCGGCACAGGGTCGACTTGCCAGAGCCGGACGCGCCGACGAGCGCGACCTTCTCGCCTCGCCCGATGTCCAGGTCGACCCCGCGTAGGGCTTCGAAGGTTCCGAACGCCTTGTGGACGTCTCGGACCTCGACCAGGGGTGTAGCCATCTTGTCAAGATAGACGAGGATGGCGAACCCGGCGCCTCTTCTCGAAAAGCGCTCTTGTCGATACACGGAAAGAAACGCGAGCCTCTCCGGCCCCACATGGTTGACCCTGCGCCTGATCTACTTGCACCATGACCGACCCGCATGCCGCCCCCGCGGACGCCGTCCCCTTCGACTTCGACAGCTCACGAAGGTGGCACACTGCCAGCGATGCGGCAACGATGGAGTCTTGGCCCGCCCCGTACGCATTCATCGGTGGCGGCAGTTCCTTCAGGGAGGGCAAGTGACGACTGAACGCCAAGTTCGCGGGTTGTACCTACTGGCCGGGGTCATCGCCCTGGTGGGGTTGGTTCTGGGCGTGCTCGCCATCGTCATGGGACACCCCGTGGAGGGTCTTCTCACAGTGCTCGGCTTCTGGGTGGCTGCGGGTGTCGTCGCGGCGACCACCACCTGGGCGAAGCGTGCCGACCGCGCCAAGGCAGCGCAACGCGCTCACCGCGACGACGGGTCCCCCGGCCACTGAGAGGGCCTTCCAGGAGCTGACGGCGTCGCCAGGACTCA
>PMLO01000115.1 GCA_003158895.1 Propionibacteriaceae bacterium | reverse complement strand
GTTGCGTCCGGCGAACCGGTACCGGGCGATGACGTAGGACACCATCAGGGCAAGCCCCACCGCGCCGGCAGTGGTCGCCACCGCCGAGATCGACGAGTTGCCGAACTCCTGCCAGAAGACGGGGCTCGCCAGGACCTGCAGGTAGTTGGTGACCACCCACGGCGTCGGCCAACCGGCCGGGTCGACGGTGATCTGGGAGTTTGTCCGGAACCCCCCGATGATGATGTAGAGCACCGGAGCGATGCACACGGCGATCAGAATGGTGGCCAGGAGGTACGTGGTCGGGCTGCCCCATGTGGCCCCGGAGCTGTTCGCGTGGCGCTTGCGGCGCCCGGTCGCTGCCCGAGTGGTGAGTGCTACCTGTGACATCTACTTCCGCTTCCTTCCAGAGTCACCGGTGAGGGCACCTTCGGTGTCCCTGCGCAGCACGAACCGCTGATAGGTCAGCGCGATCACGAGCGAGATGACGAAGATGGCCACACCGACAGCGTTCCCATAGCCGTAGTTCCCGGCAAGTCGCCCCTCACGCACCATGTACGTGGCCATCGTCGAGGTGCCTGCCGTCGAGGCGACGTACTGGCCCCAGATGATGTAGACGAGGTCGAAGAGCTGCATGGAGCCGATGATCGACAGGAAGGCCCAGACCCTGATCGTGGGACCCAGCAGCGGCAGGGTGATCCAGCGCTGGATCTGCCAGTACGAGGCGCCGTCGATGGCGGCCGCCTCGTACAGCTCGGTGGGGATGCTCTGGATCCCGGCCAGCATGAGGATGACCGCGAACCCGATGTACTTCCAGGAGATGATCACCATCAACGTCCAGATGGCGATGTTCGGGTCGGCGATCCAGTCGACCTTGAACGCCCCGAGACCGATGTTCGTGAGCAGGGAGTTGACCGCTCCCTGGTACTGGAGCATCAGGCCCCAGCCGGTGCCGACGATGACCTCGCTGATCACGTACGGGACGAAGATCATCACCCTGATCACCGATCGGCCGCGGATGTTCTGGTTGAGCAGCAGCGCGAAGGCGATAGCGGCCGGACCCTGCATGACAAGGGACGCCACCACGATGAGGCCGTTGTGCTGCAGCGCGGCAAGGAAGCTCTGGTCGGTGAAGATCGTGAGGTAGTTCTGGATCCCGACGAAGTTCGTCGGAACTCCGAAGCCCTTCCACTTGAAGAAGCCGTAATAGGCCGCCATGAACACGGGGAAGATGACAAAGGTCAGGAAGACAATGATTGCCGGCCCCGACAGGAGCGCGATCTCGAGGCGCTGGCGCCAGTCGGCCTTGCGTCGTCCGGGCCGGTCGGCCCGGGACGGCGCCCGAAGGACGCCGTCCCTTGCCGCCTGAGAACCCGCCGAGCGTGTGGCCAGTGCTTCTGCTGATTCGCTCATGAGGCTCCTAGTGACTAACCCTTGGCCGCAGCAGTCTTCACCGCAGTGACGATGTCAGCGGGGCTGCCCTTGCCCGCCAGCATGTTGACGACACCTCCGTTGAGGGCGTTGCCGACGTTCTGGCCGTACATCGTGTCGAGCCACAGCATCACGTACGACGCCTTGTTGTACGAGGACAGCACGTCCTTGAGTGCCGGATCGCTGACCACGCTCTGGGCCTGCTGGCTGGCCGGAAGGGTCTTGAACGCCGTGGCGTAGCCCTCCTGGTTGGTCTTGCTGGCGATGAAGTTGAGGAACTGGACACACGCTGCCGGCGCAGTCTTCAGGCATGCGAAGCCGTCGGAACCACCCATCATCGCGCTCGGGTCGCCCGCGCCGCCGGTGGTTGCCGGGAACGGGAACCACCCGAGGTCGGGCAGGGCCTTCTTGTCCGAGGTGAGGTCGGCGATGACGCCTGGGTCCCAAGCACCCATGAGCTCCATGGCTGCCTTGTGGTTGGCCAGCATGCCGGCCGAGCTGCCTGCGCCCTGCTGAGCGGAGGTCGTGAGGAAGCCGGTGTTGAACGGCTCGGTCGAGCTGAATGCCTTGAGGTCCTCGCCCGCCTTGGTCCAGCACCCGTCCGAGAAGTCCTTCTTCGCCGCAGCGGCGTTCATGACGTCCTTGGAGCAGTCCCGGAGCGCGAAGAAGTAGTACCAGTGAGCCGCGGGCCACGCGTCCTTGCCGCCCAGGGCGATCGGGGTCACACCCGCAGCCTTGAGCTTGGTGACGTCAGCATTGAGCTCGTCGAACGTGGTCGGCGGTGTGGTGATCCCGGCCTGCTTGAAGAGGTCCTTGCTGTAGTAGATGCCGCCAGGCAGCACCGACGTGGGCATGCCGTAGATCTTGCCGTCGATCGTGAAGGCGCTGAAGATCGCGGAGCCGTATGCCGACTTCACATCGGGGCTGATCTGGCTGGTGATGTCCATCACCTTGTCCGCGCTGACCACGTCAGCGAGCTTGCCGCCTCCCCGGGCCATGAAGATCGTGGGGCCGTCGCCCGAGTTGAGCGCGGTCTGGAGCTTGCCGTCCATGTCCTCGTTCTGGATGGCCTGGATGTTGATGGTGACGTTCGGGTTGTCCTTCTCGAACGCCGCGACAGTGTCCTGCCAGTACTTCAGACCGTCGCCCGTGGTCGAGTTGTGCCAGAAGGTCATGGTGACCGGGCCACTCGACGAGACGGTTGCCGACGGGGCGCCTGAGCATCCGGTGAGTACGAGCGCAACGCTTGCGCCCAACGCGACCAGTGCCGAGCCCTTGACTTTGTGGAGCATACGACAGACCTCTCAGTCCTCTTTGACCGGTGGCAGTGATCCCTGCCGCTTGGATCTTGGCACGCTTGAACATGGGTCGTCAAACGTTATCGATAACGTTTTCCACAACGATGTGCAACGGCCGCACATGGGCTAGCGTTGCCACGTGACCATGAGTGCCAGCCGTCCGCGTCGCTCGTCGCCTCGGTCGACCCCCACCCGGGTGACAATCGTGGACGTCGCCCTCGCCGCCGAAGTCTCCGTCTCCACGGTGTCGAAGGTCATCAACGATCGCTACGGGGTGTCTCCCGAGACGTACGACAAGGTTATGGACGTCGTGGCCCAGCTCGGCTACGAGTCGTCGCTCGTGGCCAGCAGCCTCCGCCGGCTGAGCACCAACGTCCTCGGGATCCTCGTGCCGGAGTTCGAGCCGTTCTCCACCGAGCTGCTGAAGGGCATCTCCTCTGCGGCTGAGGGAACCGGGTACGAGCTGCTCGCCTACTCCGGCAACCTCGAGCACAACCACATCGGATGGGAGAGACGGTCGCTCTCGCGTCTAGCCGGAACGCTCATCGACGGCGCCGTGATCGTTGCTCCCACCGCCACTGTCACGAACGCCACCATCCCCGTCGTCGCGATCGACCCGCACACGGGCAGCACAGGGGCGAGCACGATCGAGGCCGACAACGTCGCGGGCGCTCGCGAGGCGACCGAGCACCTGATCGACCTCGGGCATCGACGGATCGCGCACGTGCGAGGGCGTGTCGACCTCGCCTCGGCGAGCCGCCGTGAGCAGGGCTACCGCGACGCACTCGAGGCAGCCGGAATCCCGTTCGACCCAGCTCTGGTGCGCGTCGGCGGCTACCGGGCGTCCGAGACCACAGAGGCAGCGCGGGAGCTCCTTGGGATGCCGGACCGCCCGACCGCCGTCTTTGCCGCCAACGACCTGTCCGCGATCCGCGTCATGGAAGTCGCGAACGAGCTGGGGCTGAGCGTGCCCGACGATTTGTCGGTCGTCGGTTTCGACAACGTTCCCGAGGCGGCGAATGCGTCTCCGCCGCTGACGACGTCAGCTCAACCGCTCCATCAGATGGGTGCAGAGGCGGTCCGACTGCTTCTGGCACTCCTGGACGGCAACGGGACTGAGGAGCACCTGATCCTGCCCACGAGACTGGTCATGAGGTCGAGTACGGCGCCTCATCGACCTCCGACCTGACGTCACCGACTCGCTGGGACGTCCTGGCTGGCCGGGCGCAGCATCGGGTCGTCGAGGCGGCACGCACGTACAGCCTGCTCTCTGCGCAGGGTCCTCGTAGACGAGGCGGTGTTCGTCGGTGATGCGGGCGTGACCAGCACCCGGCGAAGTCGTGCGTGATTGCCTCGGGTCTGCCGTAGGGAATCGGCCGCGTCTCGGTCGCGGGCGGGAGTTTCCCGACTAGTGTGCTGTTCGTCGGTCCCAAGAGGTGCAGGCGAGCCAGTGAGCGCGCCGCGCGCGTCTCGGCAGTCCTCCCCAACGGCGGCGTCCGATGGTCTCGTCACCCTGCCTTCGCTCCTCCCACTTTGAAATGTTGCAACGCCGACTTAATGGTGCGCGAACGGGGACGGATCGGGCGCCTGCCTCCGTCACGCGACCGACACCCCGATGACCACTGTCTACCGCGAGCTGGGCTATCCCTGCGTGCGGACAGGCTGGAATCGGGACCGTTACTCTATCGTTACCCCTACCCGATGGTGAGCCACGGGCGAGTAGCGATATGTTGCTGCCACTGACAAACATGATTGCCTCGAGCAATCTCTCCCATCGGCACGAGATGTGCCGGTGTCTTGACGACGTGATTCAGAGAGGAACACGATGTCGCGCATTACTCGAATCGCCACAGTCTTCGCGGTCGGCGCGTTGGCTGTCTCGATGGCTGCTTGCAGCGGGGCCACGACGGCAACTGCGGGCGGCAGCTCAGCCAACGCAGCCACCATCGCCTGCAACGTGGGCATCACGATGCCTACGCGCACCTTGGAGCGCTGGATCAACGACGGGGCACAGTTGCAGACCAAGCTCAAGGCTGCCGGCTGCACCGTTGACCTTCAGTACGCGGACAACAAGGTCGACACGCAGATCAGCCAGATCCAGAACCAGATCGCCGGTGGCGCCAAGATCCTCGTGATCGCAGCCATCGACGGAACTGCGCTGGGCCCGGTGCTGGACACCGCGGCCAAGCAGGGCGCCAAGGTGATCGCCTACGACCGCCTGATCAACGGCAGCCCGAACGTGGACTACTACGCCACCTTCGACAACTACAAGGTCGGCCAGCTTCAGGGGAACTTCCTCAAGGACCAGCTGAAGCTCGACTCGGCCACGACGCCGATCACCATCGAGCCCTTCGCCGGCAGCCCCGACGACAACAACGCCAAGTACTTCTTCTCCGGCGCCTGGGATGTCCTGCTCCCATACGTCACCAAGGGCACGCTCGTCGTCCCGAGTGGGAAGTCACCCAAGTCCGATGCCGACTGGGCCACCATCGGTATCGCTGCATGGGCTTCGGACAAGGCTCAGGCCGAGATGGACAACAGGCTCTCCTCCTTCTACACGGGCAAGAAGGTTCAGGCAGTTCTGTCTCCGAACGACTCCCTGGCAATTGGCATCGAGGCGTCCCTGAAGAGCGCCGGCTACAAGGTGGGAACCGACTGGCCCATGATCACCGGCCAGGACGGCGACAAGGCCAATGTCAAGGCGATCCTCGCTGGTGAGCAGTCCATGACCGTCTGGAAGGACACCCGCAAGCTGGGCGACCAGGTGTTCACGATGATCCAGCAGATCACCAAGGGTGCGACGGTTGATGTCAATGACACCACGACGTACAACAACGGGATCAAGGTCGTTCCGTCCTACCTGATCACGCCTGAGGTAGTCACCAAGGACCTCGTGCAGAGCAAGTTGATCGACTCCGGCTTCCTGAAGGCCTCAGACGTCGGTCTGTGATCCACAATGGGCGGGTTGACGGACCTTCGGGGCCCTCAACCCGCCCATAGCATGCTCCCATCACGACGGCCGAGGTGACGAAGAGATGTCAGAGGAAGAACCGATCCTGCGCATGCGAGGGATCGTCAAAGACTTCAGTGGTGTTCGCGCTCTGGACGACGTGAACCTCGAGGTGGCACGTGGCGAGATCCATGGCATCTGCGGCGAGAACGGTGCTGGGAAGTCAACCCTGATGAAAGTGCTCAGTGGCGTCTACCCGCCTGGGACCTACACCGGGTCGATCGAGTTTCAAGGCAAAGAGGCCGCCTTCAGAGACATCAAGTCGAGCGAGGCGGCTGGTATCGCGATCATCCATCAGGAGCTCGCGCTCAACCCGCTGCAGTCCATCGCTGAGAACATCTTCGTGGGGAACGAACGCGCTCGTTACGGAGTCATCGACTGGAACCGCACCAACAACGAGGCAGCAGAGCTGCTGCGCCGTGTGGGGCTGAACGAACGACCAGAGACGAAGGTCTACGAGCTCGGCGTCGGCAAGCAGCAGCTGGTTGAGATCGCCAAGGCCCTGGCCAAGGACGTCTCGATGCTGATCCTTGACGAGCCGACCGCCGCTCTCAACGACGAGGACTCGAACCATCTGCTCGACCTCATCGCGGGCCTTCGTACACATGGCATCACCTGCATCATCATCTCCCACAAGCTCCGTGAGATCCGCCGGATCGCTGACCGGGTCACGGTGATCCGGGACGGGAAGACGATCGAGACCATCGACATGTCGCAGCCGGACGCCACGGAGTCTCGGATCATCAAATCCATGGTGGGGCGAGAGCTCAACAACATGTACCCCGACAGACATGCCGTGATCGGCCGGGAGCTCTTCCGGGTCGAGGACTGGACCGTTCACCACCCCGTACAGACCTCCCGAGTGATGGTGGACAAGGCGTCCTTCTTCGTACGGTCCGGCGAGATCGTCGGGTTCGCCGGGCTGATGGGAGCGGGACGTACCGAGCTGGCGATGAGCATTTTCGGCCGGCTGTGGGGGACCGGGATCAGCGGTCGGGTGTACAAGGACGACAAGGAGATCAAGACGGCGACTGTCGATGAGGCGGTTGGCCACGGAATCGCCTACGTGACGGAGGATCGGAAGCGCTACGGGTTGAACCTGATCGGCGCTGTGGCAACCAACATCAGTGCAGTGGGTCTGGCGAAGCTGGCTCGTCTCGGGGTGATCGACCGCGATCGCGAGTACCTCACCGCGGACGAGTACCGCATCAGCATGAACATCAAGACGCCGAGTGTCAACGAGGTCGTGGGCCGCTTGTCTGGAGGGAACCAGCAGAAGGTGGTGCTCAGCAAGTGGTTGCTGCCCGGCCCTGACGTCCTGATTCTCGATGAACCCACCCGCGGCATCGACGTGGGTGCGAAGTATGAGATCTACGGGCTGATCAACAAGCTCGCGGAGCTTGGCAAGGCTGTCGTCATGATCTCCTCCGAACTGCCTGAGCTGCTCGGAATGTGTGATCGGATCTACACCATCTCAGAAGGCCGTATCACCGGCGATGTGCCGCGGTCTGAGGCTACTCAGGAGAGCCTCATGCACCTCATGACCATGGGAAGGGAATCCGTGCGATGAGCACTCTGACACCAACGGCTGAGACTTTGCCCGATCTGGAGAAGGGTCGGCGGCTGTCCGTCGACATCCGCCAGTACGGCATCCTTGCCGCACTCGTCATCATCGTGCTGCTGTTCGAGATGTTGACGGGCGGCCGCCTCTTGATGCCCGGCAACGTCAACAACCTGATCCAGCAGAACGCTTACGTGCTGATCCTCGCCATCGGCATGGTCATGGTCATCATCGCGGGCCACATCGATCTTTCCGTCGGCTCGCTGGTGGCGATGATCGGTGCGATCACTGCGCTTGCCATGAACAACTGGGGCCTGCCCTGGTGGGCAGCTGTGTTGCTTGCGTTGCTGACCGGTTGCCTGGTGGGAGCGTGGCAAGGGTTCTGGGTGGCGTACATGGGGATCCCAGCGTTCATCGTCACCTTGGCGGGAATGATGCTGTTCCGAGGGCTCACGCTGGTTCTTCTCTATGGAGGCACGATTGGAGGACTGCCTCCGGCATTCGTGGCGATCGGTGCGGGATGGTTGCCCCCCGCGCTGGGCGCGGTCGGCAAGGTCGATGTCTTGACCCTGGTCCTCGGCGGGCTGGCTGCCGTCGGCCTGGCGGCGCAGCTGATCCGTTCTCGCATCAGCCGGCAGAAGCAGGGCTTCCCCGTTGAGGGGCCTGTGTCGTTCTGGGCGAAGATCATCGTGGCTGTCGTCGCCATCATGGCATTGTGCTGGCAGCTGGCCAGCTACAGCGGTATGCCGATCATCCTGATCATCCTGGCCGTCCTGATCCTCACGTACACGTTCGTGCTGAACCGGACTGTCTTCGGACGACATGTCTACGCGATCGGCGGCAATCTCTTCTCCGCCGTGATGAGTGGCGTCAAGACGAAGCGCGTCAACTTCATGATCTTCGTCAACATTGGCATGCTGGCAGCACTGGCCGGTGTGGTGAGCACCTCACGAGCTGGGAGCGCTGTCGCTTCCGCCGGCCAGAACTATGAGCTCGATGCCATCGCCGCGGTGTTCATCGGCGGGGCGGCGGTCCAGGGCGGGGTCGGAACAGTGATCGGGGCTGTGATCGGCGGCCTGGTGATGGGCGTGCTCAACATGGGGTTGTCCATCCTCTCGGTGGACGCGGCCTGGCAGATGGCGATCAAGGGCCTGGTGTTGCTCCTGGCAGTCGCCTTCGACTTGATCAACAAGCGCCGGGGTCGCCGCTGAGTCCATTGGGCTCAGTTGGGCCAGCTCAGCCAACCGGGTGGGTGCTGCAGGTGCCCTTGGACGTGACGTCGTCGGAGCTACGCTCCGGCGGCGATCCGGCTGAGTGCTTCGGCGATCTCAGCGTCGCGGCGTGCGGCGTGCTGGTACCGCATGGCTGCGCCGGTGGTTGTAAGTCCGAGCCTTGAATCAGCTCCGCCGTGCACACAGTGTGTGGGACATGGACACGGAACGTGTGTCCGCGTGCACCTCGGCCCAGATGCTGCCGAACAACGTTCCAGTTCTCGCGCGTCAGTGGGTCGCGAATGGTTCTCGGCTGCTGACGGTTCCTTACCGGGCCAGCCGTGCAGCGAGACGGTCGAGTGTGGCGCCAGTGAGCGGCGAGCCGACGGCGTTGAGATGGCCGTGGGGAACACCTGCGGCGTCACGTCAGTGACGTCGACGCCATCGGCCGCCAGCTGTCGTCCGAACTCCTCACCTGACGCACACAGGTCGTCGAACTCGCAGTTCTCGATGTACGTGCTCGGGTAGCCCGTGAGATCGTCGGAGCCTGGTCACGAGGCCTCTCGACTCGCCGACCGGGGTCGTGGTGGTGTCCATAGTGAGTCCTCTCATGCCGATGCGACGACCCAGCGGTCCTCGCCCTCGGCCCGTTGACGGGCCAGCAGCTCCTGGCGGGCTGTGCGCCGTAGGCGTTGTTCGGCGGGATTCGCGACCGGCGACGCCATGAGAAGTCGCTGTGTGTACGGGTGGTCGGGGTCGGTCGTGATCTTCTCCGCAGTGCCCTGCTCGACGATCTCCCCGTCGAACATCACCGCGATCCGGTGGCTGATCGCCCGGACGACGGACAGGTCGTGGGTGATGAACAGGTACGCGACGTGGGTCTGCTCCTGGATCTCGAGCAGCAGGTCGATGACCTTGCGCTGCGTCGACAGGTCCAGAGCTGAGGTTGGCTCGTCGCAGATGATGAGCTTGGGCCGCAGCGCCAGCGCACGCGCGATGGCGATGCGCTGCCGCTGCCCGCCGGAGAACTCCCGGGCAAGCCGGCCGCCTGAGTTCGGGGGCAGATTGACCCGTTCCAACAGCTCCCCGATGACCTTCTTGGGGTTGTCGACCTTGTTGACCACGAGAGGCTCGCTGAGGATCTCCTCGATCGTCATCGCCGGGTTCAACGAGGTGTACGGGTCCTGGAAGATCACCTGGAGCTCGCTGGCCATGTGCTTGCGCTTGGCAAGTGGCACCTGGGCGTAGTCCTGACCGCCCATCAGGATCTGGCCCCCGGTGACCGGCGCGAACCCGAGGATGGCCCTTCCGAGTGTGGTCTTGCCCGAGCCGGACTCCCCCACTAGGCCCACGGTCTCGCCTCGGTGGATGTCGAGGGAGACGCCTTTGAGGATCTTGATCGGGGACGAGCCCCAGCCCTTGCCCGGGTAGGCGACGTGGACATCTGTGCACTCCAACAGCGGAGCCATGTCAGGCCTCCTCGGCGACGGACAGCGGTGGGCGCAGTGGGGCGCCCTCGAGAGTGGAGCCCAACAGCATCTGCGTGTACGGGTGCTGTGGGTGGGCGAAGATCTCCTCGAGCGTGTTGGACTCGACGATGCGGCCCTCGCGCATGACGCTCACCCGGTCGCAGATGTCGGCGACGACGCCGAAGTTGTGGGTGACCAGGATCATGCCGAGGCCTCGTTCGGCCTGCAGTTCGCGCAGGAGCTCGAGCACGTCGGCTTGGACGGTGACGTCCAACGCGGTCGTGGGCTCGTCGGCGATGATGAAGTCGGGATCGGAGGCGATCGCACCGGCGATCAGGACGCGCTGGGCCATACCCCCGGAGATCTGGTGAGGGTACGCGTCGTAGGTACGTGGCGGGTTGGGGATCCCCACCCGCTCCAGCAGCGCCAGCAGCGTGGCCTTGGCGGCCTGCTTGGACACGCCCGTGGCGGCCCGCAGACCTTCGTTCAGCTGCGACCCGACGGTGAAGCTGGGGTCCAGGTTGGCCATTGGTTCCTGGGGGATGTAGCCGATCCGCCGGCCCCGGAACTCTCGCTGCTGCTGTGGGTCGGCGAGCACGTCGAACCCGTCGAACAGGATCTGTCCCCCGAGGATCCTTGCGGTCGGCGGCAAGATGCCAAGGATCGCGAAGGCCGTTTGGCTCTTGCCGGATCCCGACTCGCCGACNNTCGTCGTGGGATAGGCGATGGTCAGGTGTGTGACCTGAAGGAGGTCACCGTCGCGCAGGGCGAGGGCGCCTGCGGGTTTTGGCGCCGTGGTCGCCGGCTCCGCTGCTCGCTGGGCCTTGATGCGCTCCACCGCAGCGGGCTTGAGCAGCAACAGCTCGGAGGCCGAGATCTCGAACGCGTCGCGCATCGAGTTGCCCAGCAGCACGAGGGCCAGGATCGTCAGCGCCATCAGCCCGGCCGGCCAGACGATGGGCACCTGCGCCACGTACATGTTGTTGAAGGCGTCCTGCATCATCGCGCCCCACGACGGGATCGTCGGGTTGCCCATGCCGAGGTACTCCAGGGCGGCTTGGATGCCGATTCCGGCAGCCATCAGGCCGCCGCTCATGATCAGCAGCGGGCCCCGTACGGCGCGAAGCACGTGCCGGGAGATGATCCGCGCGTCGCTGAGGCCGACGATCTTGGCCGCGTCGACATACAGCTCGTGACGCACGTTCATCGTCTGCGCCCGCGTTGTGCGATAGAACGCCGGCGAGATGAGGATGCCGAAGACCGCCATCGCGGCCCGGATGTTGGTCCCGATCACTGGGTAGAGAGCCATCAGCAGGATGATGCCGGGCAGCGCCATGAACGCGTCGGACACCCAGCTGGCGACGGACTCGAACCGGCCGCCGTAGTAGCCGGCGATGAGTCCGCTGGTGACGCCGATCAGCGACGCGACGACGACAACGATCACGGCACCGATGAGGGTCTGACCGGTGGCAACCGCGAGTCGCATGAACACATCGCGCCCCTGGCTGTCGCCACCGAGGATGTAGCCACCCGTCATGGGCGGCGCGTTCGTCAGCTCGAGCTGTACGTTCGCCGGGTCGGAGTGGATGATCATCGGTCCGAAGACCGCGAACGCCACCACGAGAAGCAGGAACGCCAGGCAGGTGACCCCGACCGGGTTGCGCAGAAGCTTGCGCCAGGCTGCGACCGGTGCTGGGTAGTCGTCAGAGTTTCCGCCGACAGGTTGGGTCGCGAGAAGCGTGGTCTCAGCAGACATCACAGCCTCACCTTCGGGTTCAGGATGCCCATGAGTAGGTCGATGAGGAGGTTGACGATCGTCACGATGACGACCGTTATCGTCACACAGCCCATGAGAGCTGGGATGTCGCCGGTGGTGGTCGTCGACGTCACGAGCATGCCCAGGCCTGGGAGTGCGAAGACGCGCTCGATGATGACGGTGCCTCCGAGCATGGCGACGGTGAGGATGCCCAGCCCGATCAGGCCGGGCGCGGCGGCGTTTCGCAGTGCGTGCTTGTACAGGACCGAGAACTCGCTGATGCCGCGGGTACGCAGGGTCGCCACGTACTCCTTGCGGAGCTCGACGAGCATCGACCCGCGGATCTGCATGGCCCCGCTCATGGCCGTACCGACAAGGATCGCGGTCACCGGAAGGACCAGGCTTTGTGCCCACAGCCCCACGTCTTCTGATGGCGGCACGATGCCGGTGGCAGGGAAGATCCGCAGCCCGACCGCAAAGGTGAAGACGAGAACGATCGCGACGATGAACTGCGGGATCGCACCGCCGACCACCGAGAGCACCTGCAGGAACCGGTCCAGCCAGCCCCCCTTCACCGCCGCCGTGATGCCCAGCCAGACCGAGATCACCATGGTCAGGACCATGGTGACGGAGACGATCGTGATCGTCAGGGGCGCCCGGGTGGAGAGCATGTTGGTGACGTACTCGCCGTTGAGGTAGCTCGTGCCGAAGTCTCCACGGACCGCCTTTCCCAGCCACGCGAGGTACTGGCTGAGCACCGGCCTGTCCAGGCCGAGCTGGTAGTAGCGGTCGACGACCTGTTGTTGGGTGGCGCTGGACCCGGCCAGCATGCGTGCGATGCCCATGCCGTTGCTCGAGACGAGCACGTACACGACCGAGGTGACCAGCAGCATGAGCAGCACTGCGGATGCGAGTCGCTTACCGATGAACCTGAGCATGTCCCCTCCTGGGACGGTCCGGACCGGGAGCGTGGCCCCGGTCCGGACCCAGCCGTCACGCCTTGCGGGAGTACGTGTCGAGGTACGGGTAGCCGCTGCCAGGCGTCGCCTTGGCAGAGCTCTTCTTGTCGACCGCGAAGATGCTGTTCGCGTAATTCCAGACCCCGAACCAGGCGTTGTCCAGAAGGTACTTGCCGATGTCCTGGAAGACAGCCTTCGCGTCGGCGCCGGTGGCCTTCTGCGCCTTGTCGCACAGTGCCGACAGCTCGGGAGTTGCAGCGTGCTTGACGTTCCACAGCGCCCCGGGGGTCACACTCTGCACGACGTCCCACAGTGCCGTGCGCATCTCGAGTCCGATGGGAAGGATCGGGTAGGTGCCACCGAGTACTGCGGTGAAGGCCTGCGCGAACTCGAGCTTCTTCTCGGTCACGGTGATGTTGATCTTCTTCAGCTGGCTGATGAAGATCGCGTTGTTCGTCGTGAACCCCTCGATCAGGGGGATCTCGCACGAGAAGCCGTCCGCGAAGCCGGCCTCGGCCATGAGCGCCTTGGCCTTGTCGATGTCGTACACGTAGAGGTCCTTCATGTCCGCCCGATAGGCGTCGGAGTCGGGCGGGAAGATCTGGTTGCTGACCTGGCCCTCGCCCTGAAGGATGGACGTCACCATCGCCTCACGGTCGAAGACCATGTTGATGGCCTGGCGCACCTTGACATTGCCCAGTGCCGGGACCACCTGGCCGAGGCGGTCACCGATGATGATGCCGTTCCAGTTGGTCAGCGTGCGGATGATGGTGAGCCCCGCACCCTCGGCGGCCTTCACGGTGGCGGCCGTGAGCGGCGCGACGTTGACCTGGCCGGTCTGCAGCGCGCTGAGCCGGGCGGTGACGTCGGTCATCAGCTTGAAGACGATCTTGTCGTACGGGTACTGCTTCTGGTCGTAGTACTTCGGGTTCTTGACCACCGTGTACGAGCTGCCCGTCGTGGAGCTGGTGGCGTCGTAGGTGTAGGGGCCGGCGCCGATCGGGGTCGTGTCGATGTTGGCCGCCTTCAGCTGGGCCGGCGCCATGATCGAACCGACGGACAGGCACAGGAACATGGGCAGCAGGCCGTTGGCCTCTTTGGTGGCGATCTCGACCGTGGTGGCGTCCTTGGCGCTGACCTCGAGACCGGCAGCACGTGGGGCATCCGGTCCGCTGGCGGTCTTCATGTAGTCGATGGAACCCTTGACCGCGGCGGCGTCGAACGCCGTGCCGTCGCTGAACACGACGCCCGCGCGGAGCTTGAGCGTGAGCAGCGTCTTGTCAGCGTTCTGGGTGTAGCTCTCCGCCAGGTTCGGGACGATGGTGCCGTCCGACGTGAACCGAAGCAGCGTTCCGTAGATCGACTGCGAGAACAGCTGACCGGCACCGGCCGATTGGCTTTTGGCTGCATTCAGCAGGACGTCGGAGTCGATGCCCATCGTGAGCGTTCCGCCCGTGAGGGCGGACGGGCCGGCTGCACCCGTGGTCGAGGTCGGCGAACATCCAGCCGCCGCCATGATGCCCATCAGGCTCACTGCGAACATGCCCTGACCGAACTGGCGCCGGTTGAGCGAGAAGTCATTCATTGAAAGGTCTCCTAACGGGCGCCTTCGCCCTTGAAGTCGTGGACTGCTGTACTGCACGACCGGTGTCGTGCTGGATCTCTTGCGGTTGAACTACTGCTGAGCAATGAGTGCTTGGTACGGGTGAATCTCCAGGCAGGGCCCCATCAGTCGCCTAGTTGCACCTCCGGATGTAGTCCGCCGGAAGGTTCTCGGGTCCGGTGGCGATGACGTCGGAGTTGTCGAGGCCCATGAACTCGACGAGGTGGATGGCGGCGAACTCCGGAACGACGTAGATCGGGTACGTGGGGCCGGCGTCCCGGTAGGCGCGCATCTCGTCGAGGTGCTCGTTCTGGAACAGCACGGTCTTCGAACCGTCCAGCCGGATCCATTGCGGAAAGAAGATCGTGCCGTGGATGCGGCGCAGGCCGGGTAGGACGTTGACCACGACCGACGTGCCGGTCGGTTCGGTCCAGGAGATCTTGAAGACCCCCTCCGCCAGCTGGACGAGGTCGACCTGCTGGTCACGTACCCAGCGGCCGCCGACGTGCCCGGTGTGGATGCGGTAGTCGATGGTGGTGGCGTTCTTCGCGTACAGCTCGTAGATCCAGCCGTTCGCGTACGTGTAGAGGAACCGGTAGCCGACGATCCCGCTGAGGTCCTGAGGCGGGGTGATGGCCGCGATGTCAGTCATGTGCTGGTCCTTTCTGGAGTCGGCCGGCGAACCGTCCGTAGGCTTCTTCGAGCCATGGCGAGCCCACGGCGTTGAGGTGTCCGTGCGGCACGCCGCGGGCGGTCACGAGCTCGACGTCCACCCCGGCTGCCTCAAGCTGGGCGGCGAACGCCTCGCCGGAGGCCCTGAGCTCGTCGAACTCGGAGTTCTCGATGTAGGCGGGCGGGAACTTGGAGGCGTCGGCAGCGAGGGCCGGGAAGTCGTACGACGTGGCGCCGCTGATGGGGCGTCCCAGGACGTACTCGTTGATGCCGCCGCTGGCGTCCGAGGTGAACAGCAGCGCGCGGGGCGTCACGGCGAGGGCTGCCGCGAGTTCGTCGCTGGGCGCCGGAAATACGACGTGGACGACGGGGTAGGCGAGGAGCATCTGCCACGGCGCCTGGCCCGTCTCACTGCCGTGGAGCGCGACCGAGGCCGCGAGGTTGGCACCGGCACTCCCGCCGCCCACGGCGACCCGAGCGGGGTCGATCCCCCACTCATCGGCGTGCTGGCGGACCCACGCGTACACCGCGTAGCAGTCGTCGTGCGGCACCGGCATGTGGACCGTGTCGGTGCACAGTCGGTAGTCGACCGAGAACACGACCGTACCGGTCCGGTCGGCCATCTGCCGCGCAAAGTGCTCGGCCTCCGGAACGTCCAGGTCGCCGTGGGTGAACGCCCCACCGTGCATCCAGACGAGGGCCGGTACGAGCCCGGGCCGGGGCTGGCGCGTGACGTAGACACGTACGGGAACCGGGCCGTTCGGGCCGGGGATCTCGGTCGACGTGACCTGGACGTCGGGGAGCTGCGGGACGGCGAAGGGGGCGTCGAACGCGTGGCGCGCCGCGTCGCCCGCAGGGTCCGGTGTCACGCTCGGGCCGGCGACACCGTCCAGGAGGTGGAGCCGTGCCTGGTACAGGGGATGGAAGGTTGCGGTCATTGGATCGCCTTCGGTGCAGGGTCGGGGGACCAGGTGTAGCTGTGGCGGCCGGCGGGGACCGGCGACGAAGCGCCTGCGGGGTCGACGAGTGTGGCGGAGATCCCATCGGGCACCTCGACGGTCACAGTGGTGGTGTTGCCGCGGGTGCTCCAGCCGCACTCGATGCGCCCCTGAGGACGTAGGAGGGTTGCCGTGGCGTGCGTGAGGCCCGGTCCGGGACGGGGCGCGAAGCGTACCGATGCGTACCCAGGGCTCGCGGCCTGGACACCGGCGACGACTTGGAACAACCAGTCGACGACCCCGCCGAGCGCGTAGTGGTTGAAGCTCGTCATGTTTCCGGTGTTGAGCGTCCCGTCGGGGAGCACCGAGTCCCACCGCTCCCAGATCGTGGTCGCACCCTGCGTGACGGGATACAGCCACGACGGACACTCTGTCTGGAGCAGCAGGGCGTACGCGTCGTCGAGGTGCCCGGTGTCGCCCAGGGCCCAGGTCACGTACGGGGTCCCGGCGAATCCCGTCGAGATGCGATGGTCACGTTCGCGGACGATCTCCGCGAGCCTGTCGCCGGCGGCCTGACGGACGGTGCCGTCAAGCAGGCCGAAGCAGATGGCCAGTGCATAGACGGTGGCGCAGTCGGAGGTGATGTGGCTCTGGGCGTCGACGTAGTGGCGGTTGAACGCCTCCTTGACCCGGGCTGCGAGCTCTGCGTAGCGCGTCGCGTCCTCGTCATGGCCAAGGATGCGAGCAGCCTCCGCCACGAAAGTCGCGCTCCGGTGCAGGCAGGCCGTCGCGACGACGGACGGGTCCGCCTTGGCGGCTGCCGGGTTCTCGGGGCTGGCATCCGGGTCCAGCCAGTCGCCCAGCTGACCTCCCTTGTCCCACAGGCCGGTCGGCGACAACTTCGCGATGATTCCGTCGAGATGCATCGTCATCGCTGGGTACTCGGCTGCCAGTCGGTTACGGTCGCCATAGGCGTGCCAGAGGGCCTGCGGCACCCACACCGCTGCGTCCCCCCAGATGGCGAACGGCCCGCTGAACATGGCGTCCAGTCCCTCCGGAAGCGTGCCGTGTTTGAGGATGTCCGGGATGGTCAGCGGTACGACTCCGCCGGCTGCACGGGTCTCCGCCGCGAGGTCGAGAAGCCAGGCGTGGAGGAAGTCGCCCGCGTCGTACTGGAAGCAGGCGCTGGGCGCGAAAGCGGCGATGTCGCCGGTCCAGCCTAAGCGCTCGTCCCTCTGCGGGCAGTCCGTGGGTACGGCGAGGAAGTTGCCTCGCTGACCCCAGACCGCGTTCTCGGCAAGCCTGTTCACCAGCGGGTCGGAGCACTCGAACCAGCCCGTACGCATCATCTCGGAATGGACGACGACGGCCTCGATGTCGGAGAACGTGAGGGTTCCGGGCCACCCGGTGACCTCCGCGTACCGGAAGCCGTGGAAGGTCATCGTCGGCTCGAACGTGTCGCCCCCGCCGGAAAGGATCACCACGTCGGTGGCAGCCGCGCCGCGAAGGGGCCCGGTCGCAAGCTCCCCATCGACGAGCACCTCCGCGTGACGGAGCTGGATGCGGGCGCCGCGTACCCCTTGGACCGTGAACCGCAGCCAGCCCACGAGGTTCTGGCCGAAGTCCAGCAGCGTCGCACCCGACGGGGCCTTCCAGACCCGTACAGGCGCCAGGCTCTCGTGCCGGCACACGTCCGGGCTCACGGCGGGGATGAGCACGGACCTGTCGAAGTCGATGACGTCGATCACGAGGGGCTGCGGCTCGGCCGTTAAGTCCACCGTCTGCCCGTTGTACAGGCTGTTCTCGAGGATCTGCGACGTGTGAGCTGTCCAGTCCTGGCCGGTGGCGACGACCTGGACATGCCCGTCCCCGTACTCGATCTCAAGCGCCGCCAGGAGTGCCAGTCGAGTCCCGTAGTTGGCATCCGCCCCGGCGAAGCCCAAGCTGCCGCGCCACCAGCCGTTGCCGAGTACGACCTCGAGGACGTTCTCCGTGTCGATCAGTGAGGTCACGTCGTACTCGTTGACCTGGAGTCGCCACTCGTAGGCGGTCCAGCCAGGCGAGAACACGGCTGGGCTGACCTGCTGGCCGTTCACCGACGCCTCATAGATCCCGTGCGCCGTCGCGAGGAGGGTCGCGCGCAGGGGCTCACCATGGCGGTCGTCGAGCCGGAACGTCGTGGACAGGACCGGTGCGGGTCCCGTGTCGGGGCTCGCACCGATGGGGACTGCGCGATCCAGCCGTTGCAGCAGCGCGGAGGGCGCCTGCCCCAAGGTGGTCGTCATCTCCGCTCCTTCGCAGGCTGTCATCGGTTGCCCGCTTCACTGACGCGCTTCAGTTGCGCGCTTAAGTAGAGTAGGGCACAGTGTTTCGGAACGCAAGACCACCCCGACAGAGGAGTCCGATGAGCGATCGCCGAGTGACCGCCGACGACGTCGCGCGTCTCGCGGGGGTGTCGCGGGCGACCGTGAGCTACGTACTCAACGACCACCCGCATCAGACGATCCCTGAGGCCACGCGCGAGAAGGTGCGTCGGGCCGCGGCGAGCCTGGACTACACCCCCCTCGCGTCGGCGCGGATCCTGAGCCGTGGTCGCAGCGATGTCGTCGTCATGCTGATCCCCGATCTACCCCTCGGCTCGGTCGTCCCAGCCGTCATGGACAGCGTCGCGGAGACCATTGCCCCAAACGGGCTGGAGCTCTTCTTGCATCGCTGCCCGCCGGGCCGAGACATCAAGAACCTCTGGAACGCCATCACCCCCGTCGCCGTGATCCGGTTGGGAAGCCTCGGACCCGAGAACGACGAGAGTCTGCGCAGGTCGCAGATCGGGTTCCTCGTCGAGCTGGCCAACAGCGAGCTGGAACAGGGACTCGTGCTGTTCCCCGGCCTCGAGACGGGCGAGCTGCAGGTACGGCACCTTGTGGAGCGGGGGCATCTCCGGATCGGGTACGCGTGGCCCGACGATGATCGGGTGACGAACTTCGCCTCAGCCCGGTTGCGCGGAGTCCAGAAGGCATGTGCTGAGCTCGGGATCGCCGAGCCGGTGGTTCTGACTCTCCCATTCAATCCTGCCGGGGCGGCTGCATCCGTCGACTCCTGGCGGGAGGCGGGGGTCGATGGCATCTGCGCCTTCAACGATGAGCTGGCCCTCGCCATCATCCGTGTCGCCCAGCTGCGGGGGATCGAGATCCCCCAGGACCTCGCGGTGGTGGGGGTGGACGACCTGCCGCAAGCGGCATTCTCCGTACCACCGTTGTCGACCGTTGCTCCACGACCCGACAAGATGGGGCAGTTTGTCGCACGGCGCCTCCTGGACGGCATTGCCGGTAGAGAGCCGGGGTCGTTGGATCCCAGCGATGGCTTCATCCGATTGATCGAACGAGACTCCGCCTGATAGGCGCGGTCGAGTTCTTCCGTCGTCGCGTATCTGTCAGAACCGCAGGAGTGCCTTGATGGCCCGGCGTTCGTCCATTGCCCGGTAGGCCTCGGCCGCGTCGTCGAAGGGCAGTTCGAGGTCGAAGACCCGTCCGGGGTTGATCTCACGCTTCATGATCCGCTCGATGAGCTCGGGCAGGTAGTCGCGCACCGGGGCGGGGCCGCCGTGGAGGTGTACGTGGGAGAAGAAGAGCTCGAGTCCGGGCAGGCTCACGTCGTGGGAGACGCCGACGTAGCCGACGTGGCCGCCTTGGCGGGTGGCGCGGATCGCCTGCATCATCGACTCCTGCGTACCGACAGCCTCGAGGGCGCTGTGGACACCGAGGCCGCCGGTGAGCGCCTTGATCCTGGCCACGCCCTCATCGCCACGTTCGGCGACGATGTCGGTGGCGCCGAACTCGCGGGCCAGCTTCTGGCGGGACTCGTGGCGGCTCATCGCAATGATGCGGTCGGCGCCGAGCAGTTTCGCCGAGAGCACGGCGAGCAGCCCGACGGCCCCGTCCCCGATGACGGCGACGGCCTTGCCCGGGCCCACTTCAGCCGCCTTCGCAGCGAACCAGCCGGTACCGAGCACGTCGGAGGCGGCCAGGAGGCTGGGGATCAGGTCCGGGTCGGGCATGGTCGGTGTGGCGACGAGGGTGCCGTCGGCGAGGGGGACGCGCAGGTACTCGGCCTGGCAGTTCTCCGCCCCCATGGGGCGGCGGTCGAGGCAGGAGCTCTGGTAGCCGGAGCGGCAGATTTCGCAGGTGTTGTCGGAGGCGAAGAAGGAGCCGACGACGAAGTCGCCGGGCTTGACGTTCTTGACGCTCGGCCCGACTTCCTGGACGACGCCGCAGTACTCGTGGCCGACGGAGATCGGTGTGGTGATCGGGTCGATGCCGCGGTAGGCCCACAGGTCGGAGCCGCAGACGCAGGCGGCGGCGAGCTTGATGATCGCGTCGCCGTCCTCGACGATCTGGGGCTTGGTTACCTCGTCGACGCGTACGTCGTGGGCGCCGTGCAGCAGGACTGCTCGCATGATGGTGTTCCTTTCGTTGGAGTCTGGGGGTCAGGCAGCGGCTACGGGCCGCCG
>PMLO01000138.1:4323-4850 GCA_003158895.1 Propionibacteriaceae bacterium | reverse complement strand
CTGGTGCCGTCCGTGATGGCCGGCCTGCTCGGCTGGCCCGCGGTCAGTCAGGTGGAGGCACTGTCCGGGACGTCCGGCGACCTGCGGATCGAACGCAACCAGGACGACGGCACCCAGGTGCTCCTGGCATCCGGGCCGGTGGTCGTCTCCATCGCCGCCGACGCCGTCGAGCCCCGGATCCCCGGGATGAGGGACATCCTCGGCGCCGGCAAGAAGCCGACCACCGAGCTCGCGTACGCCTCGCTGACAGTGGCGCCTCTGGTCATGTCGGCCGTGGTGGGTCGGGCACGACCGGAGCTCAAGGCCCGACAGGGCACCGTCATCGATGGGGCCGACCCGGCCGCCGCGGCTGCTGAGCTCGTCGCGGCGCTGCGCGCCACGCACGTGCTGTGAAGGACATGGACATGACAGAGATCTGGATCCTGGTGGCCGCGAACCCGGCCATCGACAACCTCGTGAGCCGCGGCCGGGAGCTCGGCGGCCAGCTCGTCGCGGTCGTCGCCGGTGACCGGTCCTGCGCCGAGGCC
>PMLO01000138.1:3709-4203 GCA_003158895.1 Propionibacteriaceae bacterium | reverse complement strand
GTCACCCACGCCACCTTCGGCGGTATCGCCGAGGAGACGGTACGGGTGGAGGGACCGGTCGTGATCGTTGACGAGGGCGGGTCCGTCGGTTCTGGGAGTTCGGTCCCCATCGAAGAGATCACCGCGGCTTCCACCCCGACCCTCACAGTGCTCGAGACCAGGCCCAGCAGCGCCACCCGGGTCGACCTGGGCAAGGCACGGCGAGTCGTGGCTGTCGGTCGAGGACTCGCGCGCCGCGAGGACCTGGCCCTGATCGAGGAGCTGGCGAAGGCCCTGGACGCCGAGGTCGCCTGCTCGCGCCCGGTGGCTGAAGGGCTGGGATGGCTCAGCCGCGACCGCTACATCGGGGTCACCGGACAGCACGTGCACCCCGACCTGTACATCGCCCTGGGCATCTCCGGGCAGCTCCAACACGTGGTGGGCTGCCGGGATGCCGGCACCGTGGTCGTGGTGAACTGCGACGCGAAGGCGCCGTACTTCGGCGAGTGCGACTA
>PMLO01000138.1:3093-3623 GCA_003158895.1 Propionibacteriaceae bacterium | reverse complement strand
ATCACCCGCAACGTCATCCAGTTCCTCAACGCCGACTCGGCGGTCGCTGTCGACTACGCGGACGCGCGGCTGGCCGAGCCGACCAACGCCGTCACCGTACTGCGGGCAAAGCTCGACGCCTGGCTGGCCGACCAGTGCGAGGCAGAGGGCGTGTTCGTGATGACCGGCGTCCGGGTGGACGCCCTGCTCACCGAGGACGGCCGGATCACCGGCGTACGGGCGGGCGAGGACGAGCTCCACGCCCGCGTCGTGGTCGCCGCTGACGGGGTGAACTCGTTCTTGTCGAAGCAGGCCGGACTGCGGCCGGCCACTGACCCGCTCAACCACCTCGCGGTGGGCATCAAAGGCGTGATGAACCTTCCCGAACAGGTCCTCGCTGACCGGTTCCACCTCACCGGCGACGAGGGAGTCGCCTACGCCATCGTCGGCGACTGCACACAGGGCATCGGCGGTGGAGGCTTCCTCTACACCAACCGGGCCTCCATCTCGCTCGGCGTCGTGCTGCGGCTCGACGACCTGACGCGCAGCGG
>PMLO01000138.1:0-3071 GCA_003158895.1 Propionibacteriaceae bacterium | reverse complement strand
CTCACCCTCAACACCGGACTGACCGTGCGCGGCATGGACCTGGCGGCTGCCTCCGGGATCGCCGCCGCGAAGGCGATCGACGAGGCGATCACCGCCTCCGACACCTCGAAGACCGGCCTTGAGCCGTACCGGCGGGACCTGATGGACAGCTTCGCGGGCAAGGACCTGCAGACGTACGCGAAGGCGCCGTCCTTCCTGGAACGGAGCCGGCTGTACGCGGACTACGGCCCGCTGCTGGCGGACATCTTGCACGAGGTGTTCGACCAGGACCTGACCCCCCGGAAACACCTGACGACGGTTGCCCGCGAGGCATTCCGCGGATCGCCGGTACGTACGCGCGACCTGCTCTCGGACGGCCTGGCGGGGGTGAGGGCGCTGTGAAGAACCTCAGCGTCACCGAGCGCCTGGCCCTCAACCGCTACGTCACCGACGACGCCGAATCGCACATCACGGTCAACCAGGACATCGCCCGGGCCACAGGCACCGACGAACTCCTGATCGCCTGCTGCGCGGCCCACGTCTACTCCCGGCAGCCCGACGGCACGATCGGCGTCGAGTTCGCCGCCTGCCTGGAGTGCGGAACCTGCCTCGCGATCGCTGCTCCTGGTGCGCTCACCTGGCACTACCCGCGCGGCGGAATGGGCATCGCCTACCGCGAGGGGTGATACCGCTGATTCTTCTCAGTAAGCCGATTAATGAGGACGGCTGGTCCGATGGCGAGGATCTGGTTGTAGTTCAGGGCGGCCGGGTTCATGCCGAACAGAGCAGCCTGAAGACGCGCCGGGTACTGGAAAACGATAATGGTTTTCTGGTACCCTCTGCGTGGAGGGAATCATGGGGTGCACGAAGGATGAGATGGCGAGGACCTTCTTGGCGCTAGCCGACCGTCATGGCTATCGGCGGGCGACGGTGGAGGAGGTCGCGGCGCGGTGTCGGATCTCGAAGAAGACCCTCTACGAGGTGTTCGAGAGTAAGGCGGCCCTGTACGAGTACGCGCTGGGCCTGTGGGCCGAGGACCAGCGGGCGGCGGTGGAGGCTCGCCTGACGGCGAGCTCTCCGGAGGGGCGGCTTGCTCAGTGGGTGGGGCTTGCCTTTGCTGACGCCCGTGAGGCTTCCGGAAACGATCGCAATCCCGACGCCGACGGTCCTGCGGATCTGGTGACTGGGGTCAACGAGCGGGTCTTTGCACCGTTGATCGCGGACCTGCTGGTGCGCGGCAACGAAGAGGGCTCGTGGACAGTGGCGGACCCTGAGCTGACGGCCCGATTCTGCGTCGCGGTCGGTGTTGAGGGCGTCGCACGGTTGCTCCAGGATCACAGCCGGGATACCGAAGCGGCGACCCTGGAGACGATCCGTCGCATAGTGGGGGCCAAGGGCGCATGACCGCACAGCGGATGCCGTCCCGTCGAAGCGAGAAATCTTCAGCCTGCTAGGGAAGGAACCACGATGAACGTGCTTGTCACTTATGCCACCCGACACGGTGCGACCGCCGGGATCGCCAGCCGGATCGCCGACAGCCTCACCGCCGCGGGTCACGACGCCCGTGCCGTACCTGTGGAGGACGTGACCGACATCGACGGCTACCAGGCCGTCGTCCTCGGCAGTGCCGCCTACATGTTCCACTGGCTCAAACCGGCGGTCCGCTTCGCCCGCCACCACCACGCAGGCCTCGCCGCCAGACCGGTGTGGCTGTTCAGCAGCGGCCCCATCGGGACTGACCAGGTCGACGCTCAGGGCCAGGACGTCCGCATCTCGACGCGGCCCAAGGAATGGGACGAACTGGTCCCATTGATCCGCCCGCGAGGAGAGGCCGTGTTCTTCGGCGCCTACGACCCCACAGCCCCCGCCATCGGTCTCGGCGAGACCTTGATGCGCCGCATGCCCGCGGCAGCCAAGACGCTGCCCGCCGGCGACTTCCGCGACTGGGACGCTATCGAGAGCTGGGCAGCGGAGATCGCCACTGCGCTTGCCGGAACTGTGGCGTGAGTCACCGTTCAGGCTGTTGACATGTCACATGGTGTGACACGGGTGGCTCTCACTTCGCGGTCAGGATGACTGTCGAGCGNNTGGTCGGTGGGTAGGGCGGGGAGCGCGAAGTCGAGCGGCTCCCAGTAGGCGTTGAAGATGATGTGCAGGTGTTCGGCGCTGCCCGGATGGGACAACTCGAGAGCCAGGGTATGCGAGTCGTCGCTGAAGTCGGGCTGGCCGATGTCGACGCCGTGCCAGGCGACGGTCGCGCTGCCGGGCTCACCCCAGAAGAGTCGGTCAGTGAAGAGGGACATCCCCTTCCGGAGATCCAAGAATCCTCGAACGAAGCGCAGCAGGTCGGCCGAGCCGGTGGTCAGGTCCCAGTCGTACCAGCTGGTCTCGTTGTCCTGGCAGTACGCGTTGTTGTTGCCCTGCTGGGTGCGGCGGACCTCGTCGCCCATCAGCAGCATGGGCCGGCCCTGAGACACGAACAGGGCCGTCAGGAAGTTCTTGATCTGCTGCAGTCGCAGCTGGTCGACCGCCGGATCGTCGGTGGGACCCTCGGCGCCGCAGTTCCAGCTGTCGTTGTTGTCGGCCCCGTCTCGGTTGTCCTCGCCATTGGCCTGGTTGTGCTTGGCGTTGTAGGACACCAGATCGTTGAGAGTGAACCCGTCGTGGGCCGTCACGAAGTTGATGCTGCGGGTGGGGTCACGGTCGGGATCCTGGAAGAGCCGGGCGCTGCCCATGAGGCTGTCGGCGAAGGCCGAGACCTGGCCGGGCTCGCCCTTGACGAAGCGCCGCTGGTTGTCGCGATAGCGCCCGTTCCACACCGCCCAGCGATCACCGACGAAGGTGGTCACTTGGTACAGCCCTGCCGCGTCCCACGCTTCGGCGATGATCTTCGTCCCCGCCAGCACGGGGTCGGTTTCGATGTCCCAGAGGATCGGCGGGTCCGCCAGCGGGGCACCGTCTTCGCCTCGGGACAGCACCGAGGCCAGGTCGAACCGGAACCCGTCGACGTGCATGTGCTGGACCCAGTGCCGCAAGCAGTCCAGGATCAGCCGCCGCACGATGGTCTCGTTGGCGTTCACCGTGTTCCCGGT
>PMLO01000079.1 GCA_003158895.1 Propionibacteriaceae bacterium | reverse complement strand
TCTGCCCGAGCGGGACCACCAAGGATGCGACGTACGTGCCGGAGAACTACCACGTCACCCACCGGCTGCACGACCGCGAGCACGACCGCATGCAGGACCCGATTCTCTGCGAGTGCGAGCTGCTGAGCAGAAGGATGTTCACCGACAAGCTCGCCGAACTGCCGAACGCGTCCCTCGACGACCTCCGCCGCCAGCTGCGACTCGGCATGGGTCCCTGCCAGGGAGGCTTCTGCACCGTACGTGCCACCGGCGTCGCCCACGAGGTCGGCACGGTCGACACCGAACGTGCGACCGGCCTGTTACGGCTCTTCCTCAAGCATCGATGGCTCGGACTGTGGCCGATCCTCTACGGCGACCAGGTGCGGCAGACCGCACTCGACAATTGGATCTTCTCCGGCACGCTCGACGTCGAGCACCTGCCCGAGGGTGCGGAGGTGGTGTGATGACCAACACTGTCGTCATCGGAGCCGGCCTGTCCGGGCTCGTCGCTGCGATCCGGCTCGCCCGCGGGGGCCGTACCGTGACCCTCCTCACCAAGGGTCTCGGAGGGCTCCAGCTGTCGCAGGGCACGATCGACGTCCTGGGGTACGCCCCCGAGCGGGTCGACGCGCCCATCGATGCCATCGCCTCGTTGCCTGCGACCCATCCGTACAGGGTCCTCGGTCCCGCGGCCATCGCCGCCGGCATCGCGTACGCACAGGAACTCCTCGGCGACCGCCTCGTCGGCAACGCGGACCGGAACGTGCTCCTGCCCACCGCGGTCGGCGCGCTTCGCCCGACCTGCCTGGTCCCGCCGTCGATGACGGCAGGCGTGGTGACGGGCGGGATCCGCTACGTACTGGTCGGTTTCCGCCAGCTCAAGGACTTCTACCCCAAGCTCTGCGCCGGCAACCTCGAGCGGCAGACGACTCCAGCAGGCGACCCGATCACTGCCCGCGGGATCATCCTCGACCTACCCGCGATCGAGGACATGGCCGACTCCAGCGCACTGGCGTACGCACGTGCGCTCGACGACCCCTCGTACCGTGCCAAGCTCGCCGCAGCCCTCAAGCCGCTGCTGCAGGACGGGGAGGTCGTCGGTCTGCCCGCGATCCTCGGTCACCGTGACGCGGGCGCGCATCGCCACCTCGAGGAGCTGCTCGAGCACGCCGTGTTCGAGGTGCCGCTGCCGCCTCCGGGCGTTCCCGGGATCCGGCTCAACGAAGCGCTCACGGCGCTCGCGAAACAGGCAGGCGTACGGATCGTGGCCGGCGCCAAGGTGGTCGGCTTCGAGTCGGCCGGCGGCAAGGTCATCAGCGTCGGCCAGGCCACCGCGGGACGCATCCGGCAGTACGCAGCGGACGCGTTCGTGTACGCGCCGGGCGGCTTCGAGTCCGGCGCGCTCACCATGGACTCGTACGGCACGGTCACGGAGACGATCTTCGGCCTTCCTCTCCATGGGCTCGGACCTGACCTCGTGACTGCCGGCGACCCGAGCGACCAGGCCCTGTTCCGCGTCGGTGTCGGCGTCGACGCGAGCATGCGCGTCGTCGACCCGGCCGGCCACATCCCGTACAGCAACCTCTACGCGGCCGGCGGCATTCTTGCCGGCGCGACCCGGTGGACCGAGAAGTCGGGCGAGGGCATCGCGCTCGCCTCGGCTGTCGCCGCCGCCGACTCGATCCTGAAAGGCGCCTGATGTTCGAACCGGACAGCTACGAGCACGACCTGCTCAACCGTGCGAGCCTCGACCACTGCGTGAAGTGCACGATCTGTGAGACGCAGTGCCCGGTCGCCGCGGTGACCCCGTTGTTCTCGGGCCCGAAGTACGTGGGGCCGCAGGCCGAGCGCTTCCGTCACGGCGCGTCGGTCGACTACTCGCTCGACTACTGCAGCTCGTGCGGCATCTGCACGAACGTGTGCCCGCAGGGCGTTCACATCGCGGAGCTGAACTCGGTGGCGCGTGCGGCAATGAAGAAGGACCACATGCCGCTGCGCGACCAGCTCATCTCGCGGACGACGTTCATGGGCATGGCGATGACACCCGTGGCGCCCATCGCCAACGCGGTGCTCAAGTTCAAGCCGGCGCGGATCGCGGTCGAGAAGGTCGTGGGCATCCACCGCGACGCCGCCATGCCGACAGCCCACACCCAGACGCTCGTGGGCTGGCTGCGGGGTCGAACGGCGCCGAAGCCGGGCTCGCGGGGCAAGCTGATCTTCTTCCACGGCTGCGCGCAGAACTACTTCGAGGTCGAGACCGGCGTCAAGACCATCGAGGTGCTGGAGCACCTGGGCTTCGAGGTGATCGTGCCGAAGCAGGGGTGCTGCGGCCTGCCGCTGCAGTCGAACGGCATCTTCGACACCGCGCGGGTGTGGGTCCGCAAACTCGTCGCCCAGCTCCGTGAGGCGCCGCGCGACCTGCCGATCATCAGCTGCTCCACCTCCTGCGGCGGCATGCTCAAGCACGAGGCCAACGAAATCCTGGGCGTCAAGGATGCCGACCTGCTCGAGGTGGGCGGCCGGATGCGCGACATCTGCGAGTTCCTGCTCGAGATGTACGACAACGGCGAGCTCGACACGAGCGACTGGTTGGAGAACGAGCTGACCGTGCCGTACCACGCGCCGTGCCAGCTGCGCGGGCAGAACATCGGCACCCCTGCCGTACAGCTCCTCGAGCTCGTCCCCGGCATCACGGTCGTAGAGTCGGGCGCGTACTGCTGCGGCATCGCCGGCACGTACGGGCTCAAGAAGGAGAAGTACGAGGTCGCCATGAAGGTCGGAAAGCCGGTCTTCGACAAGATCGTCGCGGTGAACGAAGGGATCGCCGCATGCGACTCGGAGACGTGCCGTTGGCAGATAGAGCAGGCAACATCTGTACCAACCGTGCATCCGATCGCCTTCATCCACCAGGCTATGGGCTTGTCGAAGTTGCCGGTGACTACTGGCAGCTGACCACTCGTCGCTCACCAGGAGGACCCCATGCCCGTACGTTTCGCAGCGATCGGTCTTGACCACGCTCACATCTTCGGGATCATCGCCGGCTTGGTGAGCGGGGGGGCCGAGCTCGTGGGCCTCGCGTCCGACGATCCTAAGGCGGCAGTCTGCAAGCAGGTACGCGTCATGCAGCCCGACGTGCCGTGGTTCGACGACGCTGCCGCGCTGTACGCGGATCCGACGATCGACCTGATCGCCACCGCGGCCGTCCCGATCCGACGTGGCGAGATCGCGATCGCGGCGCTCGAGGCCGGTAAGGACGTCATCGCCGACAAGCCCGGCGTCGTCACGTTCGACCAGCTCGAGACCATCAAGAAGCTCGTCGCCGAGAAGGGCCGCTTCTGGGATGTGGTGTTCTCCGAGCGCTTCGGCGTCCGGGCGGCGATCAAGGCCGGCGAGCTCGTGCACGCCGGCCGGATCGGACGCGTCGTGCAGACACTGGGGCTCGGCCCGCACCGCGAGCGCGACGCTGCGCACCTGTCGGGTGGCTCCGGTCGACCCGACTGGTTCTACGACGTCACCACCTTCGGCGGCATCCTCAACGACATCGCGAGCCACCAGATCGACCAGTTCCTGTGGCTGACCGGCTCTACGACAGGTGATGTGGTCGCCGCGACCGTGGCGAACTTCAATCATCCCGACCACCCCGACTTCCAGGACTTCGGCGACATCATGCTGGCGTCCGACACCGCACAGGGATATGTACGAGTGGACTGGTTCACCCCGCAGGGCCTGCCGACGTGGGGCGACGGCCGCCTCGTCATCGTCGGCACCGAGGGCTACATCGAGCTCCGCAAGTACGTCGACATCGAAGGCCGCCCCGGCACCGACCACCTCTTCATCGCCGATCAGCACGGCACCGAGTACATCGACTGCGCGGACGTCGAGCTGACGTTCTTCTCAGACGTCGTCGGGGACGTGGTGAACCGTACGAACAAGGCTGTACCCCAGGCACACACCTTCGAGGTCTCCCGCCTCGGCATCCTCGCCCAGGAGAAGGCGACGGTACGCAAGCTCTTCTGAGCCCGTACGGCGAACGACCGACGGCAACGGGTCGACGGGGCCGTACGTGACCGACGTCGCGGCCAGGGTCGAGCCGTGCCCCGCGCAATGTTCGACCTGGACAACACGTTGATCGACCGTGCCTCGTCGTTTCTGCGGTGGGCCACGCTGTTCGCCTCGGTGCACGGTGGGGGGTGGATGATCGGTGACTCGGTCGAGCCGGACATCGGTGGCGGCCGCAGCGCCGGGTTGCGCACGGTGTGGATGCGCCGTGGACGCGAATGGGACCCGGCCCTCCCTCCGCCGGACCAGGTCGCCGACGAAATCCCCTCTGTCCCCTACCGCCACGCGCGTCCTGCAGCTCTGGGCAGGCGANNGCGGTCGACCGGTACGCGAACGCTCCCGCGATGAGGTCACACACGCCGACAGCGGGGTGTGAGTCGACCGAAGGGCCGGCCTCCCGGATCTGCCATCGGACGTGGCTCTCGAGCCTCGCAATGGTGGTTATCAGCCGCCAACTCACGCCTCGCCGGGCAAGGAGCCTCGAAATCGTTGTTATAGAACCCATTTCTGGCTTCACAACCCTGAACCTGTAGGCCGACGCGAATCCGGGTCCC
>PMLO01000163.1 GCA_003158895.1 Propionibacteriaceae bacterium | reverse complement strand
TTGAGCTTCTCCAGGCTGTTCAGCTTCTCGCTGACATGATCCCGTATCGCATCGGTGAGCTGGCAACGACGCGATGTATCGACTACATCCTTGGTTCCACCCCTATCTGGCGCCCGCTGAGCGAGCCTCGATGACGAGACACAAAAGGCACCCCCTGGGCCGCGTCGGGAAGACCCCGAGACGTACCGGCGGTGCCATAAATCGAGGCTAGTACGGAACCAGCGCCCTAGCCAGGATCGCGGGCTATTCGAAGAAAGTCCTCAGGCGATGCACAGCCGTGTGGAGCGAACCCCGTGCGACAAGTCGTTACACGAAGGGCCCATGGTGTGACACGGCCGTAACAGAGAGCGCGCTGCACCGTAACCACTTCACCGGAGGATTCGGGACATGACACTTCTCGAGATCTCCAGTGGCGACACTGCCTGGGTCCTCGCCAGCGCTGCACTAGTGCTGCTGATGACGCCCGGTCTCGCCATGTTCTACGGCGGCATGGTCCGCGCCAACAGCACGCTCAACATGATCATGATGAGCTTCGTCACGATGGGCACCGTCGGCGTCATGTGGGCCTTGTACGGCTACGGGATGGCCTTCGGGAACTCAGTCGGCGGCGCCGGGATCATCGGCAACCCGATCCCCTTGCTCGGCCTCCAGGGCGCGATGGGCGACGCGACGGCCGGGACCCTCCCGGCGATGGCGTTCGTCGCGTTCCAGGCGGGCTTCGCCATCATCGCCGTGGCCCTGGTCTCCGGCGCGGTGGCCGATCGCATGACGTTCCCGGCCTGGATCCTGTTCACCATCCTGTGGGGAACGCTGGTCTACTTCCCGGCCGCCCACTGGGTCTTCGCCTTCGACGGGTTCGCCGCTGCCAAGGGCGGATGGATCGCCAACAAGATCGGCGTGATCGACTTCGCTGGTGGCACCGCGATCCACATCAACGCCGGCATCGCGGCGCTGATGATGGCGATCGTCCTGAAGCCCCGCATCGGCTTCGGGTCCAAGCCCATGCGGCCGCACAACATGACCCTCGTCATGCTCGGCGCCGGAATCCTCTGGTTCGGCTGGTTCGGCTTNNTTCGGCTTCAACGCCGGCTCCGCCCTCGGCGCCAACGGCCTCGCGTCCCACGCATGGGTCACGACCCTGGTCGCCACGTCCGCAGCCATGCTCGCCTGGCTCGCCACAGAGCGTATCCGTGACGGTCACTTCACCTCCTTGGGTGCAGCCTCGGGCGTCGTGGCTGGACTGGTCGCCATCACGCCGGCCTGCTCGTCAGTGACCCCCATCGGCGCGATCGTCGTCGGTGTCGTCGCCGGCGTCCTCTGCGCCCTGGCAGTCGGTCTGAAGTTCAAGTTCGGCTACGACGACTCGCTCGATGTCGTGGGCGTCCACATGGTCGGCGGCCTCACCGGAACCCTCCTGATCGGCTTCCTGGCAAGCGGCAGCGCTCCGGGAACCCACTTCACCGCGGCGGACGGAACGGTCACGATCGTCAAGGGGCTGTTCTACGGCGGTGACGCCACACAGCTCGGCAAGCAGGCGATCGGCGCCTTCTCGGTGCTCGCCTACTCGGCCATCGTGACGCTGCTCATCGGCTTGTTCCTGAAGGCGATCATGAAGATCCGTGTTGCTCCGCAGGCAGAGCTCGACGGCATCGACCTCGAAGAGCACGCCGAGGTCGCCTACGACCTCTCGAGCGTTCGTTACACCGCCTACCGTGTCAACCAGCGTCTCGTGATCCCGGCTTCCAAGCCGGAGGAGGTCAAGGCATGAAGCTCGTCACCGCCATCGTCCAGCCGCACAAGCTAGCCGACGTCCAGCTCGCCCTCGCCATGCATGGCGTCAGCGGGATGACCGTCAGTGAGGCTTCCGGCTACGCCCGCCAGCACGGCCACAGTGAGATCTACCGCGGCGAAGAGTTCACGATCGACTTCGTGCTCAAGGTCAAGGTCGAGATCCTCGTGACCGACGCCGGCGCCGACGAAGTCGTCACCGTCGTCGCCGACGCAGCCCGGACGGGTGAGATCGGTGACGGCAAGATCTGGGTCACGACAATTGATGAAGTGGTCCGCATCCGCACCGGCGAGAAGGGTGAGATCGCCGTCTAGAAGTTGTCTCTAGAGATCGGCCGGTCCGGCAGTTGCCGGGCCGGCCGATCTCTGTGTCTGGCGGCCCCTCCGCAGCACTGTGGCGCTGATGGTCGCTGCGTCGCTGTCGTGCGCACCGACCGCCGTGAGGGCTCGACAGGCCTCGGCGAGCGTCGCACCCGTGGTGCACACGTCATCCACGACGACCACCGGTCCGCGCAGCGGACGCGCCACCATGGCGCCCCGCAGGTTCGCCCACCGGGCTGCTGTGTCGAGCGAGGCCTGGTCGGCGATCCGCCGTACGTGGCGCAGCGCCGGGACCACGGCCACCGGACGGCCGTCTCGAGACAACCGGCGCGCGGCGGAGACGGCCAGCACCTGTACGGAGTCGTACCCTCGCTCACGCACCGCGGACCGGCTCGACGGGACCGGTACGAGTGTCAGAGGTCCCTCGGGGCGTCGATGCGCCACCGCCTCGGCGAGCAGGGCGCCGAGCACCGACGTGGCGTCGCGCGCGTGTCGCTCCTTGTGTGCCGCGATGAGGCGCCGGAGCTGCCCCTCGTACACGCGGGCAGCGCTGGCGCGCGGGAACCCCTCGAGGCTCCGGCTGACCTCGAACGCCGCCGTGGTCCCGAGAGCCGTACGACAGCCCGTACAGATCCCCCACCCGGGCGTACCGCACCCGGGGCACGTCGCCCCGAGCAGGAGGTCCGCAGCAGTGTCACGCCAGTTCGTCACACCCCGACCATGTACGCCCGGGCGGGCCACGCGTCAGGTGAACCGATGCTTGTGGACAAGCTCCGGACCTGTGGATCAGCCGGGATACGACGGTACGGTCAGCTTTCCGGCAACAGGGTTCCAGCGGAAGCTGTCCTGGTAGAGCCACACAGCACCCGTCGAGTCGCCGACGGCCTTGCGGGAACCGCGGGCAGACACAGCCAGGGACGTCGCCGACCACGTGTCCGAGCGGCCGTCGTCATGGAGCACGATTCCGTCGATGTCGACCTCCACCACGTCCGCCGGCCGCTGGATTCCGGCCAGCACGGTGATCGACGTCGTGGAGCTCCATCCCACATCGACGGCACCAACGATCGGCGAGGTGTCCTGGAGCAGCGGCACCGTGCGCCAACCGTTGACGACGTAGCTGGTCCCGGCCTCGATCCGGACCAGGCCGACCTCGCGGGTGCCGTTCGTGTCCGAGACCACCGCCATGCGCTGCCCATCAGGGGAGATCCTGAACGCGACGACGCTTCGACCCTCCAGCCCGGGAGCAGCGACCTGTACGGCGTGGTCGGCGTCGATCCGCCAGACCTCACCCGAGGGCGTCATCGTCCACAGCCCGCCATCACGGCTGAACTGAGGGCGGAGGATCTTGTCGCGTGTCAGCACGGACTTGGTGCCTTGGCCGTCCACGGTGCCCCTGATGACCTGGTTGCCGACCAGCAGGGCGGCATCGACGCCGTCGGCCGCGACCGCCACGGCAGATGCCTGCCATGTCTGGGTGCCGAAGTCACCGTTGACGACGCGCGCCTGACCGCCGGAGCCGTCGGGGGCTCGTACGAGGTGGCCGTCGCTCATCGCGAACAGCTGGATCGTCAGGGTGGGGAGCGGGTCGTACCGGTCAGCCATCCCGAACGGCACGGAACCGTCAGCGCGTTGCTCTGTGATGTCGACCGCAGCCCCCTGAGCGGTGAGCCGGAATCCCGTCGCGTCAGGAAGCTGCCGAAGTACGGCCGCGATCTGGGCACACATGAGGGACCGGTCCGCCGCGTTCGCAGGCACGACGGAGAGCGGGATCGTGATCTCGCCGCTGTCGCTGACGCTGCCGATCAGCGCCGTGGCCGGCGGCACAGCGGTCACGACCGCGGGGCCCAGCCATTGGGAAGGCCCGGACAGCAGCATCTTCATCACTGTGGTGGGCGTGCGGTTGCCCCTCGCCACGTAGCGGGCGTCCGGGACGAGCGTGGAGCGCGTGCTGTCGAGGAAGAAGACGTCGTGAAGGACGAACCCGGAGGCGAACAGGTAGCGGGAGATGAGGATGCCCGACTGCGGGTTGCTGATCCGCCACTCCCCGTTCTCCTTGATGAGGCCGAAGTCGTGGCTCCACATGCCGACCCCCGCGGCGTCGAAAGCCCCGTCCGCCCCGACCGTACCGACCAGCGGAACCTCCATCGAGACCGTGTCCGCGGTGACCGTCGGCTCAGTGCCGTCGGCGTACACCAGGACCCCCGCCTCGGGCTTCCATGTCGTCTTCGCGGCAGAGGTGAGGTACTCCCGCGCCGCGGGATAGCCAGGCAGGTACGCCGCCATGGCATGGAGGAAGCCATCGATGATCAGGGACGGGCTGGCGCCTGGTGTCGGCGGGTCGGGGTCGATCGCGGCTGCCCCGGGATCGGAGGCTTGAGAACGCCTCGGCTCGCTGACGACCGACCCGGAGGTGGGCAGTGTCGCACACCCTGCGGGCAGGCCGAGCGCGAGTACCAGGCCGAGCGCTGTGCGTCTCTTCATCACTTCTCGGCCCTGCCGATCGCTTTGGCCACGGGACGGCGTCGCGGCAGGTCGCGCGGCACCAGCGGCAGCGGGGACGAGGCGATGGGGGTCCCGTGACGCCGCGGGATGGTCACGCGGAACTGTGCCCCTCGCATCGGTCTGCCCCAGGCGGTGAGGTTGCCCCCGTGGAGGCGCACGTCTTCCATCGCGATCGCCAGACCGAGGCCCGTCCCGCCCAGGCTGCGAGCTCTCGCCCGATCGGCACGCCAGAAGCGCTCGAACACGTTGTGGCTGTCATTCGCGTCGAAGCCCACGCCATGGTCGCGTACGGTCACGGCGACGGCCGTCTGGTTCGCCGCGACCTCGATCTCGACCGGCCGCCCTTCTCCGTGCTCGATGGCGTTCGTGAGCAGGTTCCTCAGCACCCGCCCGATCCGACGCTGGTCGAAGTCGGCGTCGCAGCTGGAGTCCGGGAGTATCAGCACCAGCTCGACGCCGCGGGTGGCTGCCAACGCGTGCAGGGCATCCACCTCGGTCCGTACCAGCTCGCACAGGTCCTGCTCGTCCAGCGTCAGCTCGGCAGCTCCGGCGTCGAAACGGGAGATCTCCAGCAGGTCCGCGAGCAGCGCCTCGAAACGGTCCAGCTCCCGTCGCATCAGCACCGCCGACCGGTTCTCAAGCGCCGGGAAGCTGTCGTGAGCCTCGTACAGGACGTCCGCCGCGAGCCGTACGGTCGTCAACGGCGTCCGCAGCTCATGGGACACGTCGGCGACGAACCGCTGCTGGAGGCGGGACAGCTCTTCGAGCTGCCTGATGCGGTGCTGCAGCTCGGAGGCCATGTAGTTCATCGACACGGCCAGCCGCGCCAGGTCGTCCGTCCCCCGGACGGGCATGCGGTCGGCCAGCTGTCCGGAAGCGAGCCGTTCCGCCGATTGACGCGCCGAACGGACCGGCGTGATCACGGCCCGGGCCACCCAGAACGCGATGATGACCATTCCGAGCGCGACCGCGAGGCCCGTCGAGATCAGCGCCTGCTGGACCACGCCCAGAGTCTTCTGCTCCTGCGACATGGGGAAGACGAAGTACACCGGGTAGCGGGTCAGGCCCGACGACCCCGCCACGGCGCCCACCACAATGCCCGGGACGGAGTCGGTCCCGTCGCGGTACCGCACCAGCGTCGAGCTCGAGTACAACCGGGAGTCGGTTGAGTTGATGGCCTGCTCCACGGTCTGGCGCAACGAGCTGGGAACGCTCGACGGGTCGAGCTTCTCGGTACGGATGTCTGAGGTGGGAAGCGAGACGAGCACGTAGTACTGGCCACCGACAGAGCCTCGCGCGACAGCCGCGCCCGCGACGCGGTTGATGCTCTGAGTCGCGCTCCCCTGAACCGTCGAATCGCGCAGTGAGCTCTCGAAGATGTCGAGAGCCGTCGACGCCTCGGCATAGGAGGAGTCCACCTTGCCCTTCTCGATGCCTGCGGCAGCCTGCTGCTGAAGCAGCCACCCGCCGAGCAGCAGGACGAGGACGGTACCGATCAGCGTCGTCCCCACGACACGCAGCGTGAGCGAGCCCCACCAGGCCCGGCTCGGCGCACGTAGCAGCCGGCGGGCCTGATCCAAGCCCCTACTTGACTCCTGCGACGCCACCGGCCTTGTACCCGATCCCTCGAACTGTCAGTACGAGCTCCGGTCGCTCGGGGTCCTGCTCGATCTTCGACCGAAGGCGCTGGATGTGGACGTTCACGAGCCTCGTGTCGGCCGCATGGCGGTAGCCCCAGACCTGCTCGAGCAGCTTCTCCCGGGTGAAGACCTGGTGCGGCCGTCGTGCGAGAGCCAAGAGCAGGTCGAACTCGAGCGGCGTGAGAGCGATGGGATCGCTCCCTCGCTTCACCTCGTGCGCAGACACGTCGATCGTCACGTCACCGACGCGGATCATGTCTGTCTCCGACTCGGCCGGCGGCCGACGAAGCCTGGTCCAGACCCGGGCGACGAGTTCGCGAGGCTTGAACGGCTTGGGGATGTAGTCGTCGGCCCCGGCTTCGAGCCCGTCGACGACATCGCCTGTATCGGACTTGGCCGTCAGCATCACGATCGGTACCCCGGAGTCGGCCCGAATCCGCCTGCACACCGCGACCCCGTCCAGGCCCGGCAGCATGAGGTCGAGCAGTACGAGGTCGAACTGCGCTGACCGGAACACCTCGAGGGCCGTGTCACCTGAGGCACACCAGGTCGTCTCGAAGCCTTCCTGGCGCAGCACGAGCTGCAGCATCTCGGCCAGCGACGCATCGTCATCGATGATGAGGATCCTGCGCCCATTCGGAGTCTCGCTCACGACTCACCCCCTGGATCGATCGTAGCCTGGTCGGTCCACTCCAGTCGGGGACGCCTCGGAGCGGGTCGCGAGGAATGGGTGCAGTCCCCTGAGGACCTCTATCCGGACGTCGTCGGCGCTGGGGCGGGTGTGGGGGCCGGACTAGGCGCCGCCGCCGTGGGTTTGGGCGCTGCGTCGTCCACGCTGACACCCTGCGAGTCGCCCCGATCGGTGATGGGCGCGTCGCCGCCGACGGAGTTCAGCCCGGACGGTGAGGAGTACTTCGGGTCGGTCCCGGTCGGGAGCTTGGACGTTTCGGTAGCCTTCGTCGCCTTCGGCCAGGCGTCCCCCGTGAGCACCGTTGCCGTCGTCACCGAGCTGGAGGTCATCATCCGGATGTGCTCGTCCACCACTGCCTGCAAGGTGCCGCTGCCGGTCATGAGCTTGTTCGTGAACCACGTGAGGTCCTGCGACAACGTGTGCGCGGCCCACCCGCACCGCTGGAAGTAGTGGGTGCCCGTGTCCGTTTCGGCATATCCCAGGAGCTGCTGGGCCGAACCGGCGGCCATGGTCACGAAACTGGTGAACACCGCCTGCTGCAGCTTGGCGGGCGTCTCGACGCCTGCCCCGGCCACGGAGACGTACTGCGAGAACTCGTTGAGCGCGCTGAGCTGGACAGGCAGCTGCTTCATGTAGTCGTCTGCGCCGGCACCGGTCCAGTGGTCCTGCTGCTGGCGCGTCTGGACGTCGGTGATGATCGGAGCGATCTTCTGCCCGACGACGACCCAGGTGTCCGTGTACACCTGGTGAAGCTTCGGGCCCACGTTCTCGTGCGGGCGCAACGTCCTCTGGTACCGGTCCTGCAGATCGTTGAACTTCGCCCACATGCCGTCGATCTCGGCCTGACCCAGCGCCAGGAAGTTCTTCTTCGCTTGGTCCTGACACCAGCCGTCGTACGTGTCGTGGGCTTGGTCAGCGCCCTTCTTGGCCTGCGCGTTGTCGGCGTCCTCGCATGCCTGGCAAGCCGCCTTGAGCGCCGCGAGAGCCCTGACCGCGTCGGGATCCAGGCTCTGCATCGCGGCCGACGCCGTGGGCGTCTGCGTCGTCGTCGTCATCGCGTTCCTCCTAGACCGGGTTGTTCGAGCTCGTACGAACCTGTCCGGCGGTCGCCGTGTTCGTGGTCTCCGTGTCGGAGTACCCGCCGGACGCCGACTGCAGCGCGTCGCTGATCGCGGAGAACTCCGCACCGGCCTCGTTCGACCACGTCTTGAGGCGGTTCAGGAGGACGTTGTACGGGTCGAACGCCGCCGCCATCATCCCGAAGTCGACCGACGACGGCGACTGGTTGCCGATCGGGTTCGACACGTTCGCCGTGAACTCCTTGGACGTGTCGTCCCAGTGCTGCGCCTCCTTGTGGAGCATCTCGGGGCTGGCCTTGACCGTCTTGACGCCTAGGTTCGCGGTGCTCGCGGACGCGCCTCCGCCACCGCCCACGCTGGGCATCCCCGCGCCGCCTGCAGAGCTCGGCACCTTGATGCCGCTTCCGGAGGGAGTCCCCGTGCTGGGCATCGTGATGGGTGAAGAGGCGCCGCCAGGATTCGTGCGGGGGGCCGTCGGTGCAGGAACCGTCGGTACAGGGATGGTTGGGATCGTCTGCGTCGGTGTCGTGGGCACGGTAGGAACCGTGAAGCCCCCGGTTCCCGCAGCCGTACCCAGCTGGTCGAGCGTTGGGGCGGTGAGGCCCGCCGCACCGGTGCCGAACGACGGTGCCCCCCAGGACGACCCGGAGCTGGACAGGCCCCCGGTTCCGAGAGAAGAGCTCAGGCCGCTCAGCCCCGCTCCCCCGACTCCGGACAGTGAGTCAGCACCCAGTCCCGATGGTGTGTACCCCGCTCCCCCGATGCCGCTGACGCCCGTACCGCTGAAGCCGGAGCCGCTCCCCGCTCCCGCCGATGCCGCCGAGGTGCCTTTCGCCGCGCCGGCTGCCGTCGTACCGGCCCCGGCAGAGGTACCGGTCGAGGACCCCGATCCGGACCCCCCCATCGGCATCATCATCGGGCCTCCGGCACCGCTCTTCTTCTGGCCGGCCCCCTGGTCGTCGTGTGGGTTGATGAGGGCCTCGTAGATGTCGAGATCCCCGAGCCGGTCGTCGGTGTCGTAGCTGTGGCCGACGACACCGGGCTCCTGGATCCGCTCTTCGCGTCCGGGCTCAGTCATCGTGATCCTCCCTGCGGGGTCGGGGGCGCCGCGAGCAACGCCATGGACTGGTTCTGGAGCCGTGCGTATCGATCGGCGAGTCGCTGACGGTCCCCGGGCTCGAAGACGGGAGGTACGAACTGTGCGTACGCGGCGCGATGCGCCTCCAGCACCGCGTCGCAGACCTCAGCCACGCGTGCCTGGCGCAGCCACTGCTCGGAGAACGCGACCTTTTCCGTACGGCCGTGGATGGAGAGCCTGACGGCCACCATCTGGTTGGCGCTGTACGCCTCGATCGGCGAGCCCACCCAGCGGTTGGGAATCACGTGATCGGGCGGGAGCTGGTCGAGAGCCGCAGCCTCCTTCGCGAGCCGGGTGGTCTCGGCGAGGATCGCATCCAGGGAGTCCCAGCTGAGTGCGCCCGACGGCTCGCCGTCCCCAGGGACGTCGTCGACCGGTGGCGCAGACGAGCCGAGTGTCGCGTTGGCAAGCAGGAACGCCTCGTCGAACATGCTCGACAGGCTCGTACCCCTGGCACGGTCGCGCCACCGGTTGGAGATCCTGACCTTCNNCGTGGTGAGCTGATCGGTGGGCCCGTCGCCCGCCGACTCATCGGTCCACATGCTCATTCAGCGCCCCTCATCACGTGCGTCAGTGTGACACGCGCATGGGTCAGTCAGTTGCGGCTGAGATCCCCCGGCCACGTCGCGTACATGGCGATGTCGCCACCTTGACGGCGTAGCACCCGCTGCCACAGATCGGCGTACGACGGGCCGAAGATGTCGTCGTACTGAGCCGCGATCACGTGCCAGGCACCACGCATCAGCTCGCCGTCGAGCTGACCCGGTTCCCAGCCCGCGTAGCCGGCGTAGATGCGGAGATCCTCGAAGGCACCACGGGTGATCTCTACCGGGGTGTCGAGGTGGAGCAGTCCGACGTGGTGGAACAGTCCGCGCCAGCCGGCAGGCTCGATGTCGACGTCGAGCAGGCTTGCCAGGCAGATGGCGCCGTTCGGCGACACGGGTCCGCCGACGAACAGCTTGCGCGGCTCGCTGACGTCCTCGGCCCACTGCGGCAGGACCTCCTCAAGGGTGAGGTCGGAGACCTTGTTCAGGATCACGCCCAAGGAGCCTGACTCGTCGTGGTCGAGCAGCAGCACGACGGTCTGGTCGAAGACACCATCGCTGAGGGCGACGCTCGCGATCAGGAGGTCGCCGGCCCGGGGTCGCACCATCGGCTCCACAGCAGGCATCCTCTCACGGTCGACGGCAGGCCCGGACCCCGCGACACCCCCGGGTGCATACTGAAATTGGGCGCCATCGGACGCCCTGCAACCGGAGGTCCCCGTGCCGTTCCCCGCGCCCTTGCTTGTTCTTGGGCTGATCCTTCTTCTCATCATCGTGTTCATCGCCTTGCGCTCGTTCCGATTCATCGGAGCCGCTGAAGTCGGGCTGGTGAACAAACGCGCCGGACGACGATTGACCGGCGACCAGGCAATCGCATTCAACGGGGAGGCTGGATATCAAGCCGAGCTGCTCATGCCCGGACTGCGTTTCAAGCTGTGGCCCGTATTCTCCGTCACCAAGCACCCCTGGGTCCGGGTGTCCCCCGGCGAGATCGGTGTCGTGATCTCCCAGCTCGGAGCGGCGCTGCCGATCGGAGCCAAGAGCGCCGAGTACAAGGCGGTCTTCGCCAACTTCACCGACCTCCCCACATTCCTCGCCGAAGGCGGCCAGAAGGGCGTCCAGCGTCCGGTGCTTCCACCGGGATCGTTACTGCCCCTCCACCCGTTGGCGTTCCTCGTGCTCACCGCGAGCAGGGTCTACGGCGTCCCGACATCGAGCGGCGGTCGCCAGCAGGTCCCGACGAGCGACACCTTCGGCCTCAGCCCTGACGAGCTGCGCGTCACGTTCGTACAGCCCCAAGCAGGCCAGGACGTCGTCGCCGTCGTGACAACCCTCGAGGGGTACGCGCCCGACGGCGGAGACATCGCCAGCCGGCTGGGCGGGTTCTCCGACATCACGGAGCTCGAGGCATCAGGCGCGGCGGACGCCGAGAAGATCGAGGCGATCCTTTCGAGCAAGAACGGGCTCCACAACAACTACCAGGACTACCAGGCATTCCTGGACCACGGCGGCCGCATCGGTCTCCAGCACGATCCGCTCCTGTACGGCTCGTACCTGCTGAACCCGTTCCTCGTGAGCGTCGAGCTCGTACCGATGCTGGTCGTGCGTCAGGGCGAAGTGGCTGTCGTCAAGGCCTACGTGGGCCTGCCCACCGTCGACACCTCCGGCGAGGAGTTCAAGTTCGGCTCGATCGTCCGCCCGGGCCACCGAGGGATCTGGAACGAGCCGCTCCGTACGGGCAAGTACGCGATCAACCCCCGCCTGTACGCGGCCGAGCTCGTACCGACCTCGATCCTCACGCTGAACTGGGCCAACGAGACCTCGTCGGCGCACAACCTCGATGCCGCGCTGAGCCCGATCGACGGCAAGTCCCGCGAAGGATTCGTCTTCGGCATCGATCTCCAGGTGCAGATCCACGTGCCTGATTCCAGAGCGCCGAAGGTGATCTCCATGGTCGGCACGATGCAGAACCTCGTCAATGAGGTGCTGCAGTCCGCGGTGGGGAACTATTTCCGTAACGCACTCCAGGAACTGCCCGCCGTGCAATTCATTGAGACGCGCGACGTCGTCCAGACGCGGGCGCAGGAATACATCACCGGTTACCTCATGAAGTACGACGTCGAGACACGCGGCGTCTACGTACAGGACGTCATCTTCCCGCCCGAGCTCGTGGCCGTCCTGACGGAGCGCGAGATCGCGAACCAGGAGCGCGTGACGTTCGAAGAGCAGCAGCGCGCCCAGGCCGTACGAGTGGACCTCGAGCGTGTCCGCGGAACCGCCGACATGCAGAAGGACCTCGCCAAGGCGAACGTCAACGTCGACATCCAGAAGGCTGGTGCCGCCGCCCGCAGCGCCGCCGCCGAGGGCGAGGCCACGTTCGTACGCCTCACGGGTCAGGCGGAGGCCGACAAGCGCCGCGCCATCGGACTTGCCCAGGCGAAGGCCGCCGAGGCTCTCGGACTGGCGAAGGCAACCGGCTACGAGGCTCAGGTGAAGGCCCTCGGCCAGTCGGCCACCGCCGCCGTCGCGGTCGCTGCAGCCGTCGGTGACGGCCAGATCAAGATCGTCCCCGACGTCCTCGTGGGCGGTGGCGACACAGGAGGAGCTATCACGGGCCTGGCAGCAACCCTGATCAATGCCCTGCGGACCTGGACCCCTGCCCAAGCCGCCCCGGCCGTGGAACCGTTGGCTCTAGTGCCCGCGACCGGACTGCCGCCAGCAGAGAACCCGGAGGTGCCGCCCACCAAGGGGTGAGCCCGACTCGGGACGCATGACACAAGGGTGGCCACCCGAACCAACGGGTGGCCACCCTTGTGCGTCAACCAGACCTGCCAACTCGGCAAGGTCACAGGGGTGGAGGTGGCGGGAATTGAACCCGCGTCCTTGAGCGACGAACCAGACCTTCTCCGGGCGCATCCGACGCTGTCGTTCTACTCGGCTCTCACCCTCCCGTCGGAGCGTGGTGAACAAGCCCATTCCCATAAATGTCCTTAAGCGGCCCTAGGACGAAGCCGCAAAAGTAAGCCTTCTCAATGAGGCCAGTATCCGGACGGAAGGCACATCCGGGCTGACCCTTCGGTCACTGCTCAGGCAGCGAGAGCGAAGTCAGTGCGCGTGTTGTCGGCACTTATTGGTTTCCAGAGATCGTTAACGAGTTAACCCTGGATCCTCGGCCCGCTTCTCCTGGGACTATCGTCCCGAGTCGAAACCAGTCACCCCCTGTTGAGTTGTACAACGTCCACTGTACCCGACGGGCGGCGGGGAGCCCCCCGCATTGTCGTGGCCCTACCCGCGTACTGCCTCGAACGGGAGCCAGCGCTTCAGCGGGTGGTCCCAGTCGTTGCCCTTGGCCGCCTGGATGGCCGCCACGAGCGAGGTGAGCCACCAGCAGCCCCCGATGAGGAGCGCTATCGGAGCGCCTACGTGAGCGTTGAACATCATGACGACCAGGGCGATCGCCAATCCGAACAGCGTGAGGACGGAGAGGTTCACCGCCTTAGCGGCCTCTCGGCGTGCGTACGATCCCGACGGGGCCACCGCGTAGCAGACGAGCGGCCCCACGAGGAACAGCACCCATCCGGACAGGTGAGCCGCCACCGCAAGGCCTCGCCCCGCCTCCGGGGCCATGCTCCGACGGACGTCGTCAGGAGTCACGTCGACGAGCCCCAGGAAAGCGGTGTTGAGATCGCGTCGGGACTGGGCCATGGCGGCCATGCCGGCCCGGCGGTCGTAGTCGTTCGGGGTGAGCGTGCCCTCGTCGTATGCCGCGCGCAGCCTCTCGACGGCTGCCTGACGGTCTGCGGGCGTGACGGCGAGCACCAGACTGGGGTGCTCCCTGAACGCGCTCACGCGTTCATCCTTGTCGCCGCGCACGGGCCGGACAATGGGGGCATGCCCGGCACTTACCCGGACTCAGGTCCGGCGCCGGTCGCGCACATGACGGGACATCTCGCGCTCAGCCTCGCGGTTCGCCTCGCGCTCAGCGAGCGTCTGCCGCTTGTCCCAGTCGCGCTTGCCGGTCGCGACGGCGATCTCGACCTTCGCGTAGCCGTCCGAGAAGTAGATGGCCAACGGGACGATCGTGCGTCCCGATGCGTCCGTCTCCTTGACCAGCTTCGCGATCTCCTTCTTGTGGAGCAGGAGCTTGCGGTTCCGCCGTGTCAGGTGGTTGACCTTCCCGTGGCTGTACTCCGGGATGTGGGCGTTGCGCAGCCAGACCTCCCCGTCGTCGACCGTGGCGAACGCCTCGCTCAGAGACGCGCGCCCTGCCCGCAACGACTTCACCTCGGTCCCCATGAGGACCAGGCCCGCTTCGAACGTGTCGTGCAGGTGGTAGTCGTGACGCGCTTTGCGGTTCTGGGCGACCATGGTCCGTCCCTTTTCGCGGGGCATGTCCGTACCTCCTCTCGGCCGCGCCAGCCTAGCAAGCGCGCGCGACATGCTGTCCGCCTTATTCCGGCGGGCTCACCAGCAGCAGAAGCCACCGTCGACGAGGAGATCCACGCCGGTGACGAACGATGCGGCCGGGCTCAGCAGGAAGAGGGCGGGTCCGGCGATCTCCACCGGCTCGGCGAGACGCCCGATGGGTGTGGACGCGGCGAACTCCTTCGTCTGCTCAGCCACTTCGGGACGCTGGTTCATCGGCGTCCAGGTGTAGCCGGGGCTGATCGAGTTCACGCGGACGCCGCCCGAGATCCACTCGACCGCCAGCGACTTCGTCAAGTGGATGACCGCCGCCTTGGCGCTGTTGTAGTGGATCTGGGTCAGGCCGCGGTTCGCGATGGACCCCGACATGGAGGCGATGTTGACGATCGCTCCGCGCCCATGGGCCAGCATGGCCCGACCTTCTGCCTGGCAGGCGAGGAAGACCCCCGTCGCGTCGACGTCGTACATTCGCTGCCACTGCGCGAGGCTGAGCTCGGTCGCCGGCGCCGCGTTGGCGATACCGGCGGAGTTCACGGCGAGCGACAACCGCCCGTACGCGTCCTCGACCTCGGCGACGGCGCGCGTCGCGTCCTCCGGCACCGTGACGTCCCAGACGATCGGGATGCCCACTCCCCCGACCTCAGCGATCCGCGCCATCGTCTCGGACTGGTTACTGCTCGCCAGATCGGCGCAACCCACCGTGGCTCCGGCCTCGGCCAGCGCGATCGCGATGGCTTGCCCGATGCCGCTCGCGGCGCCCGTGACGATCGCGACGTCGCCCGCGACGCTGCTGTTGACGAACGGCTGTGCTGATCGACGTTCCGGCTGGGGCATCACAGGTAGTTGGCGGGGTTCACCATGGTGCCGTTGACCCAGAGCATGAAGTGCAGGTGGCAGCCGGTGCTGTAGCCGGTGGTACCGACGTATGCGATGACCTGGCCCTGCGTCACGTGCTGTCCGACCTGCACGGCATAACCCGAGAGGTGGTTGTACGAGGTCGTCAGTGCCCGGGCGTTGATGATCCCGTGGTCGATGAACAGGCGGTTGCCGTAGCCACCGTTGTAGTACTCCTCGGTAACGGTTCCCGAAGCGGCGGCGTGGACCGGCGTACCGCATCCCGCGCCGAAGTCCGTACCGTCGTGGAGCTTCCAGACGTGGAGGATGGGGTGCATCCGCATCCCGTACGGCGACGTGATCGACGCACCGGGGATCGGCTTGATCAGGCCGCTGCTGGATGCGGGGGCGGAGTTGGAAGAGGAAGAGCCGCTGCCGCCGGACTTGGCGGCCGCAGCTGCCTGGGCAGCGGCGAGAGCAGCCTTCTCGTCCGCGAGCCGCTGGGCGATGCGTGCGTTCACGGAGTCGACTTCGGCCTGTTGCGCCGCTGCGTTCGCCTGGTCCTGCGCGACGGCCTGAGCGGCTGCGGCCTTCGCCGCGTTGTTGGCGTCGACGGCCGCCTGAACCTTCGCTGCCGCGTCTGACGCGGTCTGCTGCGCGGACCGGCTCTGACCGAGCTGGGCGGCGGCGTCCTGGCGAGCGATGCCCGCCCGGGCCTCGAGCACCGCACGCGAGTTCTTCGCGTCAGCAAGCTGGGCCTGGGTGTCTTCGAGGCGGGTGATCGCGGTGGCGGACGTCTCGAACATCGTCGTCGCCCACTGCAGCTTGTCGTTCATCGACCCGGTGGTCGCCGGGGTGACCACGGTGACGATGCCGATCAGCGTGGAGTTCTGCTGGTACTGCTCGCGAGCCATCTGTCCGACCTGGACCTGCGCCTTGTCGAGGGCGTCCTGGTTCTGCTGAACGAGATTGTCGGAGGCCTTCAGCAGGATCTCGGTCTGAGCGAGCGAACCGGCGGTCTCGGAATCCTTGCGCTGGGCGGTCACGAGGTTCTGCTGGGCAACCGCGAGGACTGCCTGCGCGCTGGCGAGGTTGGCCTCGGAGTCCTGGAGCTTGGCGCTGGCGGCGGCGAGTACGGCGGACGACTCCTCGACCGTCGCCTGCGCGTCGGCCGCCTTCGCAGCGGCAGCAACCCTCTGTGCGGTGAGGGTGTCGACGTCGGCCCTTGCCGCGGCGGCTGCCGCGTTGTCGCGGGCGATCTGATCGGTGGTCGAGTCAGCGATCGCGTTGGGAGTTGCCCAGGCTGCAAGCGCGGCCACAGCGAGCGTTGCTGCGGCGAGTCGAACGCCTAACAGACGAGAAGAGTTCCGCACCGGGTACTCCTTGCTTAGGGGAAGTCAGACCCGGAGATACCTCCTGGTCGCTATCAACGTCGGGACTATTGAAAGCACAATGGCGACCCCAGTGACACCCGCCATCGCTAATCCAGCGTCAGACCAGCCGATCCAACGTAAACCCTTGAGTGACACTTGAGCATTCTGGACGATGACGAAGTACAGCCCGGCTGCAAGGGTCCCGCTGGCCAGAGCGGCGCCGAGGACTGCCGCGAACAGGCTCTCCAGCAGGAATGGCAGCATGATGTAGATGTTGCTCGCGCCCACCAGGCGCATGATTCCGAGCTCTCGTCTTCGAGCGAACGCGGCCATACGTATGGTGTTCCCGATCTGCAGCGAGGCCGCGAGCAGGAGCAGCACGCTCATCCCGATCGTCCCCCACCTCAACGCGTTGAGCCACGTGAAGATCGGGTCGAGATAGACATGGAGGTCCTGGACGAACTGCACGCCCTTCATCGTCGAGATCTCGCTGACGAGGCCCTGGTAGTTGGCGGGGTTCTTCAGCTTGATCCGGTACGAGTCCTGCATCTGGTCGACCGTCAGCGAGTCCTCGATCGACGACCCGGCGAAGACCTGCTTGAACTGGTCGAACGCCTGCTGCTTGGACTCGTAGAAGACGTCCTGGGTCTCGGGGTTCTGCTGGATCGCCGTGAGAATCGCGGCTTTCTCGGCGTCGGTCGCGTCCTGCCCGGTGTCGCAGTTGTCACCCTTGACGTCCTTGACGCACAGGAAGGCTGAGATCTCGATCTTGTCGTACCAGCGATCCTTGAGAAGGTCGACCTGTCGGGCCGCAAGGAGTCCCGCGCCGAAGAGGGACAGCGAGACCCACATGGTGACCACGACGGCCAAGGTCATGCTGGCGTTTCGGCGAAGGCCGCTGAACGCCTCAGCGAATGTGTGTCGCATGGAAATCTCCTACCGCGCCCCGTAGACGCCCTTGACCTGGTCGCGGACGATCTGACCAGCATCGAGCTCGATGACGCGCTTGCGCATCTGGTCGACGATCGCCGAGTCATGGGTCGCCATGACGACGGTGGTGTCCGCACGGTTGATGCGGTCGAGAAGCTTCATGATTCCCACGCTGGTGGCCGGATCCAGGTTTCCGGTCGGCTCGTCGGCGATGAGGATGCGTGGCCGGTTGACGAAGGCGCGTGCGATCGCGACCCGCTGCTGCTCGCCACCGGACAGCTCCTCGGGGAGCCGGTCGCCCTTACCGGCGAGACCCACGAGCTCGAGCGTCTCCGGTACGACCTTCTTGATGACCGACGACGGCTTGCCGATGACCTGCAGCGCGAAGGCGACGTTCTCGTGGACCGTCTTGCCCGGCAGCAGGCGGAAGTCCTGGAACACCGTGCCGATCTGGCGCCGCAACCCGGGGATCTTCCAGGCCGGCAGCTTGCTGATGTCCTTGCCCGCCACGTACACGTGGCCCCGCGTCGCGCGGTACTCGCGAAGGATCAGCCTCAGGAACGTCGACTTGCCCGATCCCGAGGTGCCCACGAGGAACACGAACTCGCCCTTTTCGACCTCGAGGGTCACGTTCTTGAGGGCGGCGCGCTGCTGGCCCTCGTACACCTTCGAGACGTCTTCGAATCTGATCACAGCTCACCCTGGGCCGGGATCGGGGACAAGGAAGTTCCTGAGATTTCTCAGCCGGCCTCGTCCGAGTGTAAGCGTCCCGCCACTGAGGTCACGACTCGACGCGCGCGCCGACGGGAAGCCTGTGAGCCTGCTGGACGCCTCAGCCCTGCTGCTTGCGCCAGCGCACCCCGGCGTCGATGAAGCCGTCGATGTCGCCGTCGAACACCGCGTCGGGGTTGCCGACCTCGTGCTCTGTACGGAGGTCCTTGACCATCTGGTACGGGTGCAGCACGTAGCTGCGCATCTGGGATCCCCAGGAGTTGCCGCCGTCGCCCTTGAGCGTGTTCAGCTCGGCGGCACGGTCGGCACGGACCTTCTCGAGCAGCCGCGACTGCAGTACCCGCAGCGCCGCGGCCTTGTTCTGCAGCTGGGACTTCTCGTTCTGACAGCTCACGACGATGCCGGACGGGAGGTGCGTGATCCGGACAGCGGAGTCGGTCGTGTTGACGGACTGCCCGCCCGGCCCGGAGGACCGGAAGACGTCGACCCGGATGTCCGCCTCGGGGATGTCGATGTGGTCGGCCTCCTCGGTCACCGGGAGCACCTCGACGCCCGCGAACGAGGTCTGGCGTCGGCCCTGGTTGTCGAACGGAGAGATCCGTACGAGCCGGTGCGTGCCCTGCTCCACCGACAACGTGCCGTACGCGAACGGCGCCTTGATGGAGAACGTCGCAGACTTCAGGCCGGCCTCTTCGGCGTACGACGTGTCGTACACGTCAACGGGGTAGCCGTGGCGGTCCGCCCAACGTGTGTACATGCGGAACAGCATCTCGGCGAAGTCCGCGGCGTCCACTCCGCCGGCCTCGGACCGGATCGTGATGAGAGCGTCGCGCTCGTCGTACTCGCCGGACAGCAGCGTGCGTACCTCCAGCGCCTGGATCTCCGGCTGGATCCGGTTGACCTCGCGGCGCACCTCGTCGACGGTGCCGGGGTCGGACTCCTCCTCGGCCAGGTCGACGAGCACGCTCAGGTCGTCGAGGCGCACCCGGATGCTCATCATCCGCTCGACCTCGGCCTTGAGCCGCGACAGACGCGAGGTGACCTTCTGGGCGTGCTCCTGGTCGCTCCAGAGGTCCGGCGCGGCGGACTGCTCCTCGAGATCCGCGATCGTCACCCGCTTGGACGGGAGGTCGAGGACGGCCTCGATCGAAGCCAGCGTCCGGTCGAGGGCGCCGAGCTCGGCGCGGATATCGTCAATCTGTCCCACGCGCAGAGACTACCGGGCCGCGAGCAGGGTGTCGTACGACGCAGAACGGGTGCGCCTGTCCCGAGCTGGCTGTGGCAGCATGCTGCGGTGATCACGACAAGACTCCTCGAGCCTGGCGATGCAGCCGTACTGGCTGAGCTCGTCACCCGGAACCGGGACTTCCTGGCCCCGTGGGAGCCTGTGCGCCCTGACACATATTTCTCCTACGACGGACAGGCCGAGGTGATCTCCGAGGCGTTGGGGCGGTACGAGGATGGGACCCAGATCCCCCGCGTAATACTGGACGAATCCAGCGCTGTTGTGGGCCGGATCAACCTCAACAACATCGTCCGAGGACCCTTCCAGTCGGCCAGCGTGGGGTACTGGCTGGCCGAGCAGGCCGGCGGCCGCGGCCTGGCAACCGCAGCGGTGGCGGAGGTGATCAGCGTCGGCTTCGATGAGGAAGGACTTCACCGGCTCGAAGCCGGCACGGTCCCTGAGAACATCCGCTCCCAGGCCGTACTCCAGCGCAACGGGTTCGTACAGTTCGGCTACGCGCCGCGCTATCTCTCCATCGCCGGGCGCTGGCAGGACCACCTGCTGTTCCAGAAGCTCCACGCAGACTGATCACACGGTGGGCGCAGGGGGACTCGAACCCTCGACCCCTTCNNCCAACTGAGCTATGCGCCCGATCCGGCGCCTCGTCGACGCCTGGACAAGTCTGCCAGAGGATCGTCAGCCGCGTCGCGTCGTGTCCAGACCTCCTGGCGTGCAGGGATACCCGTGGCGGCAGGCTGGTGGGCAGTCACGTGCCTCGACATCGTTGTTATGC
>PMLO01000284.1 GCA_003158895.1 Propionibacteriaceae bacterium | reverse complement strand
GCGTCGACCTCGGCGCGGCACTGGTCGGGAGAGGTGACCGCACGGAGCAGCATCTGCTCGGCCTGAACCTTGCTGTCGTACAGGAACGGGTAGCCCTCGGGGACCAGTCGCTGGGCCCACGGCTTGTTCGGAAGGATGCCCACGGCGCCAGCCATGAGAGCTTCCACGTACTCGAGTCCGTACGCCTCCTCGGTGGCCGTCCCGACGTAGGCGGTGGTGCGGGACAGCTCGTCCCAGTACTCCTCGCGGCCCTTGGCCAGCGGCTGCACCGTGGCCCACTTCTGACGCGACAGGTACATCGCCGTCTCGCTCGCGAGCGCGGTGGTGTTGAGGCGGGCCTGGACCCGGATCGGCGTCTGCTTGGCGACCGCTTCGACGATCTCCACGAAGGCCTGAGGCTGCTTGCGGGCGATGGTCGAGATCGCGGGGTACAGCACGACGGGGATGTCGGTCGCCTGACGCGGGCGGACCATCTCGGCCCGTACGCCCAGGTCGGCCCAGGCGACGCGTACGCGGTCGGCAAGGGTCGGAACCGTCCACTTGCGCGCGACCTCGCGGACCTCGACGGCGGTGCGCTCGCCGGCGCAGAACGTCGGGAACATCGCGTAGCTGAGGCCCATGGCCGCAAAGTTCACGGGGTGATGGAAAGTGGAGGGGTTGATCCATTGGAAGTTCATGATCTTCGGCTCGGCGCCCGTACGGTGCAGCCGCTGGAACACGCCCACCGAGTCGATGACGTCGAGGTTGATGACCAGCGTCGACGGATCGAGATCCTCGATGGTCACGACGTCGAAGCCGTCAGCCTTGCCTGTGGAATTGCCGAGAAGGACAGCCCCCGGGTACATGTTCAGGACACGCCGCGCGACCGTCACGCCGCCGTCCGTCGTCACCAGTGAACCGTCAGGGGTGATGATCGGCTCGTCGGTGAGCCATCCGTACTTGACTGCCACAGCCATGGGCTGCCCCTCCTTAAGGACGAGACCTCGGACCCGGCACCTCCCCGTCGACGCGCCATCCGGATCTGAAAGCCATCGTGGCACAGGGCACTCGGCGGCGTGCACGGGGGGTGAAACACGAGCGCAAATTCCGGCCGGGCCTACCGCTACGGTGAACGCATGGAAGCCAACACAGTCGGCTCGCTCGGAGAGTTCGGCATCATCTCCCGGATCACGAAAGGGCTGCCGGTCGCGCCCGCAGTGAGCGTCGGACCGGGAGACGACGCGGCGGTCTTCCTGGTCAACGGGTCGTCGGTGACGAGCGTCGATGTCCTCGTCGAGGGCGTGCATTTTCGCCGCGACTGGGTGCCGGCCGAGATGCTGGGACGACGAGCGGTCGCCGTCGCCGCTGCGGACATCGAGGCCATGGGCGCATACCAGGCGGCTGTACTGGTCGGCCTGACCCTTCCGACGGACATCCCCCTCGAATGGATCGACGACCTGTCCAAGGGCATCCGCCTCGAGTGCGAAGCTGCCGGGGCAGCGCTCGTCGGGGGCGACCTCACGCGCGGCCGAGACGTGGTCATCTCGGTGACGGTGTTGGGGGAGACGCGCGGGGCAGTCCCGGTCCTACGCTCGGGCGCGCAGCCCGGCGACGTCGTCGCCTACCGCGGACGGCTCGGCTGGTCCGGGGCGGGACTGGCGGTTCTCAGCCGTGGCTTCCGCTCGCCCAGGGCCCTGGTCGAGGCGTACCAGCTGCCACAGGTCCCGTACGGAGCGGGGGCGCAGGCCCGTCTCGCCGGCGCGAGCGCCATGATCGACGTGAGCGACGGGCTCATCGCCGACCTCGGACACATCGCCGACGCCTCGCAGGTCTGCATCGACCTCGACTCCGCGCGCTTCGACATCCCGGATCCGCTCCATGCCGTCGCCGCTGCGACAGGGGTCGACCCGCTCCGCTTCGTCCTCACCGGCGGCGAGGACCATGCCCTGGTGGCGTCCTTCCCGCTCGGAACGGTGCCCCCCGAGTGGCAGGTGATCGGGCTCGTGACCGACGGCGAGCCGGGGGTGCTCGTCGACGGTCAGGTGTACGACGCGACGCCGGGCTGGGACCACTTCCGCCGCTGACGAGAGCCCCGCGCGGTGCCCCCATGGCCGACGCGCCGAGCGGCTCGGCGAATGTCCACAGGAAAGGTCGCGGCGTCGCGTAGATTCATGTTCCATGGCGACCCGGGCACCTTCCCCGCCTCGGTCCCGTAGCACGGCGTCTCCTCGAGCCGGATCGGGAACGAGATCCAGCGGGAGCAGAACCAGCACTTCGACGTCGCGTTCGCGCGCTCGAAAGGTTCAGCGTCCCGGCGTGCTGCCGATGATCGGGCGCGGTCTCGCGGCGATCTGGCGTGGTCTGGCGCGTGGTCTGGGCAGTCTCGCTCGTGGCATCGGAAGCGGTGCCCGCGACCTCGAACCGGGTCTGCGCCGTGACGGCTGGGGTCTGTTCCTCATCGCGTTCGCCATCGTCGTCGTCGCCACGTTCTGGTTCCGGATTCCCGGACCCGTCGGCAACGCGCTGCGGCAGGGCATCGAGTCGGCCGTCGGCGTCGCCGCGTACGCAACACCGGTTCTGCTGGCCGTCATGGCCTGGCGGACGCTGCGCCACCCGGACCGCAACGGACCCTGGGGACGTCAGTTCGTGGGCTGGACCGCGGTGGTCTTCGGTGCGCTCGGGATGGTGCACATCGCCAACGGGCTCCCTCGCCCCGCGAACATGGAGGCCGTACGTCGCGCCGGCGGTGTCGTGGGTTTCCTGTCCAGCTCGTTCCTCGCCGACCTGCTCACGAAGTGGGTCGCCGCTCCGCTGCTGTTCCTCCTCACGGTCTTCGGCGTCCTGGTCGTCATCGGGCGCCCGCTCAACGACGTCATCGCCGGTGCGAAGGGACGTGCCGCGAAGCTGATGGCTCACCGGGCGTCGCGCGAGGAGCTCGCGTTCGGCGTGGACGAGGCGTACGACACGCCGCTCGTCGCCGACGACGACCCGGACGAGGCACTGACTGCGGTCATCGCCCCGACGAAGCCGGTGAAGGCCGGCCTGCCGCCCGCGCGGGAGACGGACGAGCCCGAGCTGCCCGCCCCCGTACACAGCAGCCTCCCGCTGCGCAGCGAGCAGCAGATGCTGTCCGGCGACATCGCGTACATGCTCCCCGATCCCGGCATCCTGAGGGCCGGGTCGGTTCCCAAGGCCCGCACCCAGGCGTCCGATGCCGTCGTCGGAAGCCTCATGGAGGTCCTGCGGCAGTTCGAGATCGACGCGACCGTCACCGGCTACACGCGTGGCCCGACAGTGACCCGGTACGAGGTCGAGCTCGGACAGGCCGTGAAGGTCGAGAAGGTCACCGCGCTGAGCCGCAACATCGCGTACGCGGTCGCCTCTCCGGACGTACGGATCCTGTCGCCGATC
>PMLO01000210.1:2526-4825 GCA_003158895.1 Propionibacteriaceae bacterium | reverse complement strand
GTGATGATCTGGTTCGTGAGGTCGAAGCTGCCCAGCTTGTACGGGCCGGAGAACCAGCCGTCATGTCCCTGCAGCGTCGACCACCCGTTGTTGAACACGTCGGGGGTGGCGACGGACTCTGCGCGCTGCGGACCGGTGGAGAAGATGCCCTTCCAGTCGGGGTAGGTCGTCTTGAAGTTGACCTCGATGTCGTTCGCGGTGGCGCCCTGCGTGATGGTGTCGATCTGGTCATAGCCATCTGTGGTCGCGCAGTTGAATGTGGAGTCTTCGCCGTTGCACGCCTTGGCCGTGGCCTGGAAGTCGGCCAGCGAGATCTTCGTACCGTCGTTCCAGGCGGCCTGCGGGTTGAGGTTGAACTCAACCGTCAGCTTGCCGTTCGTGACGGTGGCTGTCGGCTCCTTCGTCAGGTAGTTCTTGTCGAACGTCGCGGTGGCGTCGGCGGCGAAGTCGAAGAACGCAGGCGTCATCGGCGCAAGCACGTTCTTGAAGTCGAGTTGGTTCCCATCGACGTTCATGGGATTCCAGTTGTCGGCGAGCGAGCCGATCGCCAGCTTCAGCTCGCCGCCGTCGGCGATCTGGTCGCGCGACTTGGCGTTGATCGACTGTGCGTTCGCCGACAATGGCGGCGCCGAAGTCGCGCCTGAAGAACCCGGCTGGCTGCTGCAGGCCGTCAGCGATAGTGCGAGTGCAGCGGCGAGTGGCGCAGCGAACAGGGTGCGGAGCTTCACTCTTCCTCCAATGGTGCATCGTCACGGCGCGAGCAGCCGTGCTCCTGGGTAAAGCCAACCCTAGTTCTGCCTTCTGAGGTTGGTGCAACCACCCTGGTCACCATTTGCTAACGATGTGAGGGTTCGCGACTGATCACCCCTTGTCAGAGCACCTTTGTGGGCCGAGCATAGTAGCAGGCCACGAGGTGGTCCACGCTCGTGTCGCCCCTGTTCCGACCGGTTGCTGCGACGTCCAACGCGTCCTGGAGCGCCACGACCTCTCCTGCGGGGGCCGGATCGAGGGGCGGCATGGCCTCCAGGCACGGGGTGCGCTGCTCGGGAGTCAGACCTTCGAAGATCGGGCACCGGGTACGGAACTTGCATCCGGAGGGTGGGTTGGCTGGGCTGGGAAGGTCACCGTGCAACAGGATGCGCGTCCTCGTCCGCTCCGTCTGGGGATCCGGGATCGGGATAGCCGAGAGCAGCGCTTGCGTGTACGGGTGACTCGGCCGGTTGTAGACCTCGGCCACCGTGCCGATCTCTACGATCTTGCCCAAGTACATGACGGCGACGCGGTCGGCGATATGGCGGATCACGGCGAGGTCGTGAGCGACGAAGAGGTACGACAGCGTGAGCCGCCTCTTGAGCTCCTCCAGCAGGTTGATGATGCCCGCCTGGATCGACACGTCCAATGCAGACACCGGCTCGTCCAGCACGATCAGTTCGGGCTCCAGCGCGAGCGCACGGGCGATGCCGATGCGCTGCCGCTGCCCGCCGGAGAAGTGCTGCGGGTAGCGGTTGGCGTGGTTCGGCTCCAGACCGACGGTCTGGAGCAGCTCCATCACCCTGGCCTCGATCGTGTCCTTGGACCAGCCATGGACGCCGAGGGGCTCGGCGATGATGTCGAAGATCGGCATCCGCGGGTCGAGAGATGCCATGGGGTCTTGGAACACGACCTGCAGGTCGCGGCGCATCGTCTTCTTCTCGCCCCGGTTGAGCGTCGACGTGTCTTTGCCGAACACGACGATCGTGCCGTCGGTGGGGGCGCGGAGGTTGAGGATCTCGAGCAGCGTCGTCGACTTGCCGCAGCCGGACTCGCCGACCAGCCCCAGCGTCTCGCCGCGCCTCAGCTCGAGGTCGATCCCGTCGACCGCGTACACGGTTCCGACCCGTCGGCGCAGCACAGCGCCCTTCATGAGCGGGTAGTGCTTCTTCATGTTCTGGAGGCTGAGCACTGTGTCCCGCTGGTCCCGCGGAGTCGACTCGAACATCGTCTGGTCCAGGGCCGGTGCGGGGAAGATGTCCTTGGTCGTCAAGTGCTCCGTACGGATTCTGTCGCTTTCCCAGCACGCCGNNGGCAGGTCCACGACCGTGGGCGGGTTGCCCTGCAACGTGGCGAGCGGCTCGGAGTTCGTCGCGTCGAGGCGCGGTACGGCCCCCAGCAGCCCGATCGTGTACGGCATCTGCGGCTTGTAGAAGATGTCGTCGACGCTGCCTTGCTCCACGGGGCGTCCCGCGTACATGACGGTGACCCTGTCCGACATGCCCGCGACGACGCCGAGGTCGTGGGTGATGAGGATGACGGCGGCACC
>PMLO01000210.1:0-2448 GCA_003158895.1 Propionibacteriaceae bacterium | reverse complement strand
TCCAGGAGTTCCACGGCCCGCTTCCACGCCTGCGTACGTCCCACGTCGTGGTGGGTCTGGATCGCCTCGACGATCTGGTCGCCGATCGTGTACACGGGCGTCAGTGCGCTCAGAGGATCCTGGAAGATCATCGCGAGGTCTTCTCCGCGGATCTCGGACATCTCGGCGTCGCTGAGGCCGACGAGCTCACGCCCGTGGAGCGTGATCGACCCGGCGATCCGCGCGTTGCGCGGGTGAAGGCCCATGATGGCGAGGCTCGTCACGGACTTGCCGGAGCCGGACTCTCCGACGATCGCCATCGTCTCGCCCGCCCTCAGGTCGAAGCTGAGGCCGCGAACGGCCTTGACCAGGCCGGCCTCGCTGGGAAACGTCACGTGCAGGTTGCGCACGCTGAGCACGACGTCGCCGGTCGCTGTCTGACGCTGGTTGGTCGCAGGTGCGGCGATGGTCATGCCTGGCCTCCAGAAAGGGACGACGGGTCGAGTGCATCGCGCAGCCCGTCACCGAGCGCGTTGACGCACATGACGAGCAGGACGAGCACGCTCGCCGGCGCGAGGAAGATCCACGGCGCGATCGTGGTCGACTGCGCACCTTCGGCGATGAGCGTGCCGAGTGAGGTGTCGGGCGCTTGGACGCCGTACCCGAAGTAGGACAGGCCGGCCTCGCCGAGGATGGCGTACCCGACGCCGAGGCATACGTCGACGATCAGCATCGACGCGATGTTGGGGATGATGTGGCGCACCAGCAGGCGGGGGGTGCCGAGTCCCATGAAGCGCGCCGCGGCGACGTACTCGCGCTCCTTGACCGACATCGACAGGCTCCGTACGACGCGGGCCGACAGCTGCCAGCCGAAGGCTGCCAGCAGGACCACGAGCAACAGCCACGCGTACTGGCCCTTGGGACCGCCCTGGGACACGATCGCAATGAGGAAGAACGACGGCAGGACGAGCATGAGGTCGATGACCCAGAGCCACGCCTTCTCGTACAGCCCGCCGATGTACGCGGCCGACGATCCGATGAGCGCGGCCATCGTGGTCTGGATGATCGCGACCATGAAGCCGATGATCAGCGACTTGCCGAGGCCGCGCACCGTACGCGACATGACGTCGAAGCCCGCCTGGGTGGTACCGAACAGGTGCTGGGCGGACGGAGGCTTGTAGTACTGGCCGACGTCGCGCTGGTCGAACTGCCAGGGGAGCAGGTACTGGCCGAACAGTGCCAGCAGGACAAGGACTCCGATGATCGCCAGGCCCACGATGGCGCTCCGGTTCCGGAAGAACCTGCGACGTATGAGCTGGCCGCGGGTGAGGCGCTTGGAGGTCGGCGTGATGGGGGCCGCGTGGCCGTCGAGGGCCTCGGGCTCTTCGCTGGTGCGGAAGTCGATGGACATCGTCGTCTCCTCAGCTCAGCCGTACGCGCGGGTCGAGGAACGCCACCATGAGGTCGGCGAGGATGGCACCCATCAGGTAGCACATGCCGCCGAAGGCGGTGACAGCGACGACGCCGTTGATGTTCTGCGTCGAGATCGTGTCCACGCCGTAGATGCCCATGCCTTGGAAGGCGAAGATCCGCTCCGTGTACGTGGCGCCCACGAACAGCGTGGCGGCCTGGAACGCGAAGTACGTGCCGGTCGGGATGAGGGCTGTACGGAGGGCGTGCTTCATCACCGCCTTGTTCTCGCGCAGGCCCTTCGCGCGAGCGGTNNAGTCCGAGGAGCGTCAGGACGAGCGTCGGCAGCACCATGTGCTGGATGCGGTCCACGACGTCGGACAGCGGGTAGTTCGGGAGAGTGCCCGTCGACTTCTCGCCGAGGAACAGGAACAGCTGGAAGCCGACCTGCTTGTTGACCACCGTGGCAACCATCTTCGAGACCTCGCCGGTGACGTACGAGGGGGTTGCGACGAGGATCAGCACGAGCGCGGTGACCACGCGATCAGAGATCCTGTACTGACGGACAGCGCTCCACGCGCCCAGTGCGACGCCGATGAACGTCCCGAGGAGCCAGCCGATCGTGACCAGGCGGAACGAGACCCAGATGCGCCGTCCGATCTCGTCCCCGACGTCACCGCCGCCCGGACTCCTACCCCAGTCCCAGTGCAGGAAGACCCCGCGAAGCCAGACCGTGTAGCGGTCCCACAAGGGAACATGATCGGACACGTTCGCCGCACGCAGGATGTTCTCGATCGACCTCGGGTCGAGCGGCGGGGTGCGCACCTCGAACAGCTGCCGCGGATGCAGCTGGGTCTGCGCGAGCACCCATGCCAGGGAGACCGCAATGAACAGCAGCACCGCGTAGTTGGCAATGCGCAGCAGCAGGTACTTGACCATGGCACCTCCTCGACCGATTGTGCGCAACATACCTGCCGCACCGGACCTTGGGCCGCTAAGGGTTCCCCTCGGGGTGTCTCGTGAGCGTTCGGGAGAGGAGATATCCGCGTGGGGAGAGGA
>PMLO01000251.1 GCA_003158895.1 Propionibacteriaceae bacterium | reverse complement strand
TCACCCACATAATGCCGATGAGCGGACGCCAGGTCCTTGGACAAGGCATTCAGCCCTTGGGCGATCTCTCGTCCGGGAACACGACGTCGACCGTGTCGAAGCTCGTTGAGGTCGTCGTGGCGATCACCGAGGAGGTCGTCATCGGCGTCTGTCGCTCCCACAGCAGGTAGGCCCGAAGCTCCCTGGTGGACACCTCGGCAGCCTGGTCCACATGGTTGGTCCAGGCATTGACAAGAGTCATCACGTCGTTGGGGATCGCCTGGTACTTCCACTCGGGCAGATCGGGCTGCACCCGCTCGCGGGTGAGGTGCGCCAGGTGCTTGTGGATCAACGGGTAGTCGGCCTTCAGGCGAGTGACAACATCTGCCGGGCGCTTCTCCACCGGCCACTCCGGAGCGAAGTCAGTCCGACGGAGATCCGAGTCGTACTTGCTGGTCATGATGAGGAACTCGATCAACTGCCGAGCATGCAGTAGCTCGCTCTCCACCACGGTGTTGTGGACGACCTCGTCGAGGCCGCCGTTGGCCAGCATCCGGGCGCACTGGCCCATCATCCAGACCTCGTAGCCGATGGTGTGCAGCCCGGCGACCTTCTCGTCCTCGCTCAGCGGCAGGCGTTCGTCCCTCGGCATGACCTGATCGTCTCCCACCTGTTGCTGAGTCACCGACGCCAGGCCGAACCTGCTTCTATGCCGTAAGGCTGAATCGCGCTCGGTACGACGGTCCGACCGGCTCCTCGGCAAGTGTCCTACATCAACAATGGTGAAACCACGCCAGCTATGCCCGCACCGATCGATGACCGACGGAGACGATCCAGGTCTCGAAGAACGATCAACCGAGCGGACGCCGGCGGCAGCCTTGCCATCCGCACATGCCGCCTTCAGGGCTTACCGCCGGGCGCGGCGGACTCGCTGGCCGTTGGTTCGTCGGACTCCCAGCGGAACTCATCTGCGAACTCCTCATAGCAGGCAGCGCACACCCACTCATAACCCTCGCCTCGGGCGAACGACTCGGTCGTGGAGTGTCCGGCGGTCAGCACGTCCGGGTGCGCACCGACGAACTGGGCTGCGATTGATCCGCCGGCTGGGTCCATGAACTTGGCCTGGCACATCGAACAGTGGTCGTGATCCCAGTCAGGGCGAGGAGCTTGGTAGTCCTTCCATGCGAACCGGGTGCCCGGGATCAGGGATCGTTCCTGACCCATACGACGCCAATCATCTGGGTGGGCAGGCACATGTCCAGGCTACCGCCCGCGCCGGGGCGGCGGCATCCGCTCATGCCGCGGGGTTTGCGTTCGATCCTGCCGAATACACGCGTTGACTGAGAAGTCGGGGCACGCGCAGAACTGCCAAGTGAGGGGTTCTCGTACCGCACGACATGGAGCTGATAGACAGCCCGGTGGGACGATGCCTACGTGACCCTCATCCGGCAACCCAAACGACAACACCTTGTTAGCCAGGTCGTGCTCCGGCAGTTCGCGCGAAGAGGCGTGCTCACCTTGTACGACGGCGCACGACAGGCCTTCATCACGAAGGGCCCGCGCTCGGGCTTCTATATGTCCTTCGACCAGCACGACCCAGTCGGCGCTGAAGAACTCTGGAAGAAGACTGAGGACCACATCCCCAAGATGTACGCCGCGCTCGAGGCGCGCACGGCTTCGGGCGATCCTGGTGTGGAAGCGCTCGTCCGTGACGTTTTGGCTCTCCACTGGGCCCGCAGCGGCGCCATGAGGGAAGCACACGAACGGGTTATGGAGCAGGTGATGCGTCGCAGCATTGAAGACGTCGCCCGCGATCCCGATCTTCTGGCGCGCGAGATGCTCAGGTCGAAAGGCCTGATCGCCACCAGTTCGGCTGCCTTGGATTGGTTCAACGAAGATATCCACAATCGAGTCGTAGCCCAGAACCGCGACAAGTGGTTGAGCGACCGCAACGCCCACCACCTCGCCGAAGCCCAGAGAATCATGCGCCCCTGGTCCGTGCAGATCGGCTACGCGCCCGCTGGCTCCGACCTCATAATCTCCGATGCGCCTGTCGTGACAGTGAAGTCGGGGCACGACGGAGTCGGCCCACATCAGGGGGTTGCGCTAGGCGATGCTTCAGAGATCTGCATGCCGTTGACTCCCACCGTGCTTGTCGCCCTTGGCCCCGAGCCAAGGATGCTCGATCTCACCCCTGAGTCCGTCGACCGCTACAACGACCTTCAGATTCGGGCAAGAATACGGTGGCTGGGATGTAGACCGTCCGGCTCCTCCGACAAGGCACTGCGGGCTATGTTCCCCGGTCGCGGGCGGCCGCAGCCCACATGAGCGCTCGCCGACGGATCACCCTCCCGCGTCCTTGATGCCCAGCGATGCCGCGGCCACCCAGCAGCGGTATGAGTTGCGCCCGGATCTGCCGCGGTCAGCGCGGTCGAGAGTGCCGATGTGGCGGCAGCGCGAGTGGAGGACTCGATGCGAGCCGGACTGATGGTTGACTAGTGTCGGAGCGAGACGGGGGAACACGATGTCGACCTATTGGCGGCTGCTCCTCTGGGCTGGGCGAGCGCTATTCGTGGCGGCGCCGGTCGCCGTCCTCGGTTGCCGGCTTACTCGCCCCCTTTGGGAAGACTCGCCCCTCCAGGCGGGCGTACCAGCTCATTGGATCCCCAACACGACCTTGGCCTTGTCCTTTGGCTGGGCATTCTTCCTTCCATTCCTGGTCCTACCCGTCGCCCCGCTCCCGCTGGTGAGCGCCGACCGCATGAGGATCTTCGCCGAGACTGTTCTCGGGACGCGAAGACTCAAGGTTCGCCAGCTCAGGCTCATCGGTTCCTGATACTTCCTCGGCCGTGGAACCCATTCCGTCGCTCATCTGATTCGCGACTCCGAGAAGGGGTGGTTCATCGCATGGGACAGCATGGGCGCTCGCGTCGGGCCCCGGGCACTTCAGCCGACCATCGACCGCGCGCGCGGGAAGCGCGTACCCGTCGTGGAATGGGTGCGCGGCCTGATCGTGACCCTCGCGTGGAGCCTATTCGCCCTCATGCTCTTCGGGGTCGCCGTCAATATCGCCGTGGTGATGAGGTAGAACGTCCCGACGTGGCGGGTTCTGGCGGTCCCTCGAGGACGCGCCGTCTGGGCCTCACAACGGACAGTCGCCTCTGCCGCGCCTTGCGCGTTCCGGGTCCGGAACTGCCTCGGATCGCGCCCTCGGGAACATCCGGATCTGCCGCCGGTCGCGCGGCCGTTTGTCGGGGTCACCGCTGGGGGATTCTGGCTCGTCGGCGCCGCCTTCAGCATCACACTGAACGCACCAGCGTGTGTGATTCAGCCGCGTCCGTCAACCGCCCGCCTGGCTTGCAGCAGGCCAACGATCTCGTCCGGGGTGAACTGAGGTATTGGTGCTGGTGTGGGGTCATGCTGGTCGGTGAGGGCGAGCTGGATCAGCCATTCTTCGAGGGCGGGCGGTGCGGTCAGGTCGTCCGCAGTCATCGTGTCGAGCCATGCCTCGAGGCAGGCGCGGTTCTCGTCGCGGCCGCGGACCCAGGCGCTGTAGCGGTAGATCCCTGGCGGCAGGCTGAGGTCTAGGTCGATGCCGGCGGGGTCCTCGAGGCCGGTCATGGTCTGGAGGGGCATGGTGCGGAATGGGACCAGCCCTTGTCCGTCCATCTGCCAGGTGTCGTCCGGTGCGATCAGGGTCTCCGCTGCGAGGCTGACCTCGATCTCAACTTGGACGGGGACGAGCTGCCGCCAGTCGGCGGAGGTCGCCAGGTGGATGGCGCAATCCTCTTCACTTCCCCTCGGAGGACGAGCTCCGGTCCGCTCGCTGCCGATGACCGCGTAGGCAACGGTGTGGTGGTCTCCCACCGCCAGGACTGACTGGTCCACCGCCACGATGACCCGGGCTGTCTGCATGCGTTTCCTCTCAACCGACCATGCAGGCGCCTGAGTTGCACCAATTCACGTAGACGGAACCAGTCCGCGAATTTACTCTCATGCCGCGGACAGCGCGGTCGATCGTGCCGAGATTCGGTCGTTGGCTCGTCGCCTACCCGACCGAGTCGAGCCCGTACCTCCGCGTGAGGTACGCAACTTGTTGACGGCCGTGGTCGGTCAATCTGGGGAGCCAGGAAAATGGCTGGTCGGGGTGAGGGTCGCGCTCGAATCTGTCGACGGGCGCACACAGGATCTGCACCTCGAGGTCGGGTTCGTTGACAATCCACCACTCCTGGGATCGATCCCAGACGAGAAGCCGTCCCACAAGGCCGTGTGTCTGCCCTACCCAGTCGGAGAAGGTACGGCTCGACGTGAGCGCCGCCGTTGGCACCATCGATGGCGCGACCGGAATCGCGAACTCCCTGTGCTCCTCTGAGCCGTCGGGGTAGCGGGTCGTGAGGCCATCCATGACGGGATGATCGTCAATCCGAAGCGCGAAGACGATGGAAGCTCGCAACGACGCCCAAGCAGAGTCGGCCAGGAGCAGACTGCCGAGAAGGACTCCTGCTTCGCTAGCGGTGACGACCGCGCCCGCTAGTCGATCCGGCCACCCGTCGCCCACGTAGAAGGGGACGCCGGATGTCGGATCGGAAGGCATTGCGCCAGCGTGCCAGATCAGCTCACCCTCAAGCATCCGGAATTGCCGCCTTCAGGGTTTACCGCCGGGCGCGGCGGACTCGCTGGCCGCTGGTTCGTCGGACTTCCAGCGGAACTCATCTGCAAAGTCCTCGTAGCACGCAGCACACACCCACTCATAACCCTCGCCTCGGGCGAACGACTCGGTCGTGGCGTATCCGGCGGTCAGCACGTCCGGGTG
>PMLO01000073.1 GCA_003158895.1 Propionibacteriaceae bacterium | reverse complement strand
GCCTGGCCGCTGGCGAGCACCAGCGCAGCGGCGCCGTCGTTGATGCCGGAGGCCGTCCCTGCTGTGACCTTGCCGTCGGGTACGAACGCGGGGCGGAGCTTCGCCAGCGCCTCGGCGGACGTCGCCCGCGGGTACTCGTCGGTCGCGAACTGGGTCGTCTCTCGCTTGACGGTGATCGGTACGGTCACGATCTCCTCAGCGAACCGCCCTGCCGCGATCGCGGCCGCGGCTTTGGTCTGGGACGCGAGCGCGAAGGCGTCCATCTCGTCGCGGGTCACGTCCCACAGCCCGGCGACCTTCTCGGCCGTCACTCCCATGTGAGAACCGCTGAACACGTCGACCAGGCCGTCGACGAGCATCGAGTCCTCCAGCGATACATCGCCCATCCGGGCGCCCCAACGGACGTTCGGTGCGATGTACGGGGATGCCGACATGTTCTCCGTACCGCCGACGACGACGATCCGGGCGTCGCCGGCGAGGATCGCACGGGCACCGTCCACGAGGGTCTTCATCCCAGACCCGCACATCATGTTGATGGTGGTCGCCGTGACCTCGACCGGGATGCCCGCCCCGATCGCCGCCTGTCGGGCCACGTTCTGACCGGCGCCGGCCGTGAGCACGCAGCCGAGGAGGACCTCGTCGACCTGAGCGGGCGCGACCCCGGCTCGACGCAGGGCCTCGGCGATGACGACCGTCCCGAGCGTCGCCGCGGGGACGTCCTTGAGGCTCCCGCCGAAGCTTCCGATGGCTGTGCGGCACCCGGAGACGACGTACAGGTCGGTCATGGACTCTCCTCTCAGGCGATCGTGATGCCGGTGGTCCGGTGGTTGACGAAGCCGAGCACCAGGGCGGTGAACTCTGCCGGCTTCTCGTACATGGCGGCGTGCCCAGCGCCCTGGATGACGACGTGGGCCGCGCCGGTGATCGACTCGACCAGCTCGAGCTGGTTCTCCAGAGGCGTCACGTAGTCGTACTCGGAGCTGAGCACCAGGGTCGGCGCCGTGATGAACTCCAGCCGCCCGCGCTCGTCGTGATTCTCGGCGCTGCGCGTCAGGCGTGCGAACGCGTCGTACACAGCCGGCGTGAAGACCCGTACGAACAGGTCCTCGCGCGCTGCGATCCACGCGTGGTTGGCCTCGTAGAACTGCGGCGAGTACACGGTCGGGATGCAGGTGGCGAAGAACACGTGCCCGTCGTGGCTGTTCATGGCGAACTCCCACGAGTGGCCGATCGCACGCAACCACTGCGACGTGTACCCGGTGGTGTTGGACAGGACCAGCTTCGTGACCCGCTCGGGGTGCCGCGCGGCGACCCGCATGGCGACCTCGCCGCCGTAGCTGACGCCGCACAGGTTCACGCGGTCCAGGCCGAGGTGGTCGAGGAACGCGACCACGACGTCCTCCTGCAGCTGTTGGCCGTAGTCATGGTCGATCTTGCCGCTCTGCCCCTGGTCGACGAGGTCGAGCAGGAGCAGCCGGTTGTGCTCGGTGAACGCGGGAAGGAACGCGGCCCAGGAGGCGCAGGACATGAAGATGCCGTTGAGGATCAGCAGCGGCTCACCGGCCCCGTGGTCCTCGTAGTAGATCGGCACACCCTCGTACTCGAACGTCGCCATGCCGCTCAGCTCCCCGCTCGGGCGACCGACGGTGCGACCGCGATGTACCCGCACCGGACCGCGTCGGCGTACAGGCCCTCGCGGAAATCGGGATGGGCAATGGAGATCAGCAGGGCGACCCGCTCGGCGATCGTCGTGCCGCGCAGGCTGACGGCTCCGTACTCGGTGACCACCCAGTCGACGTCGTTGCGCGACAGCGACACCGCGGCACCCGGCCGCAGGGTCGGCACGATCTTGGAGATCACCTCGACCTCTCCCGTCGTCCGGTCGGCCTTCTCGACGGTGCTGTACAGAGCGATGATCGAGCGTCCGTTCCGCGAGCGCTGCGCACCCGTCGCGGTGTCGGACTGGCCGCCCGTCCCGGAGATCTGCTGCGTACCGATGCTCTCCGAGCAGCATTGGCCGGTGAGGTCGACCTCGATGGTTGTGTTGATGCTCACCTGGTTGTCGTTGCGGGCGATCAGGTACGGGTTGTTGACCTCCTCACCGCGTCCGGTGAGGCAGTCGGGGTTGTCGTCGATGAACTCGTACATCTCGGCGCTGCCCAGCGCGAACGCGAACACGGTCTTGCCGACATCGACCTGCTTGCGCGCACCGGTGATCACACCGGCCCGCATGAGGTCCATGATCCCGGTCGTCATCATCTCGGTGTGGATGCCGAGGTCCTTCTTCTCGGACAGGTAGCCGCAGACCGCGTTGGGGATGCCCCCGATGCCGACCTGGATGCAGTCGCCGTCGTCGACCAGGTCCGCGATCGTACGACCGATGGCCAGGTCCCTCGCGGTCGGCGTCGCCGAAGGGATCGTGCCCGGCCTCGCCTCGGAGGCGATCACGTAGTCGATCGAGTCCCAGTCGAGGTAGTTCTGCCCGGGGCAGTGCGGGGCGTTGGGGCTGATCTCCAGGATCCGCAGGTCCGCGGCGGAGCCGATCCGTTCCTCGTACGTGTTGCCGCAGGCGAACCGTGTCCGCCCGTCAGCCTCGGGCATCGACGCCAGCGAGATCATGATCCGCGACGGCCTGTGCGCGTTCCGTTTCGACCCGGCCAGGTGCAGGTGGTTGGGGATGAAGCTCACCCGGCCCGTACCCCACAGCTTGCGCAGCGGTGGCGTCGCGAACCAGCAGTCGATCCGGAAGGCCTTGCGGACGTTCTCCTCCGACAGGTACTCGCCGGGAGCCGTCGGCAGGCAGTTCGTGATCGTGACGTCGTTGACGCGATCGGCGATGTGGTGCAGGTTGCCGAGGAACGCCGGCGGCTCGTTGGCGCCGAGCCCGACGGTGATGTTGTCGCCGTCCCGGACGAGGTCGAGCGCCTGGTCGACGCTGATCAGCTTCGAGCTGTAGTCGAACATCACGAACCCCTTCCCCAGCGGATGCACGTGGACGCCCAGACGTAGCCGATGCCTGCCGCGATGAGAGTGACGAGGGTGCCATCGGTGATCCGACCGGCTTCGAGGCCGAGGTGGAGCGACAGCATCTGGTCGACCTGGCCGATGTGGCCGTAGTTCTCCAGGTAGGTCGTCTGCTCGGGGGTGAGCCCGAGGTCCGCGACCATCGCGTCGTGCTGGCTGCGCTTGAAGTGCAGGACGCCGAGGTAGTCGATGTCCGCGCGGGTCAGGCCGCCGCTCTTGCGCAGGCTCTCGTCGATGCACGTGTACCAGTTCGCCATACTGGTCGCGTTGAGCCTGTCCTTCATCCGTACTGGGTCCATCAGACGCAGCGAGTGGTAGCCCTCGTCGACGTTGTCGGCGGTGAAAGGCCTTGCCGTGCCGCCGATCTCGACGCCGGCTGTACGTGCCAGGGAGCCGTCGGCGACGATGTGGGTCCCGAGGATGAGGTTGGAGTCCATGCCCTTGCGCACGATGAACGCGCCGCCCCCGGCGCCGAGGTTGAAGAACATCGACACCGTCGAGTCGGTGTAGTCGACGAGGTCGCCGTTGCGGTAGCCGCCGGCGATCAGCACGGTGTCGATCGTGTCGTCGGCCAGCAGCAGGTCCTTGGCCATCTTGAGCGCGGTCAGGGTGGTGCAGCAGCGGTTGGCGAGGTCGATCCCCCACGCGTTCGTGGCCCCGATGCGGTCCTGGATGTACAGGGCGGAGGTGGTGAGCCCGTACTCCTTCCACTCCTCGCCGACGCACAGGATGATGTCGATGTCGAGCGGGTCCACGCCGGTACGGGCCAGGGCGTCGAGGGCCGCGAGCGCCCCCATCTCCTGGGTGCCGTCGCCGGGGCCGGGAACGGGCTTGCGGACGACGCCGAGCTTGTCGATCACCGCCTGCTCCGACCAGACGCCCTTCGTGGCCGCCGAGATGTCGGCCGCTGACATGCACGTGTCGGGCAGGTAGAGGCCGTAGCCGAGGATGCCGATGGTCTCCCGCGCTGTGCTCATGGTGTCGCTCCGCCGGCTCTCACGACCGGCCGCGAACGGTGACCCGGCTCACTCACGACGCTCCTTCGTTGGAGGCGATCCTGGACAGCTGCGTCGTTCGCGGACAGGCCCACGGCCGATCTCCCCAAGCGCTGTACGAGCGACGGCTCGACAATATGACGCAGTCGTCACCTCTGCAAGACCTCTTGACTGGTCTCTCTTTCGACGATTTATCATGTCAAAGTGACGAGAGTGTCACCTGGCCGAAGGAGTCCACGGATGAGTGGGAAGCGGATGCAGGACCGGGTCGTCCTCGTCACGGGTGGTGCGGCGGGCATCGGCCGGGCCACGGCGCAGCGGTTCGCCGACGAAGGCGCGATCGTCGCGATCGGCGACGTGAACCAGGCCGTGGGCCAGGAGACGGCCACCGCGCTGGGCAGCCAAGCGAGCTTCGCGACCGTCGACGTCTCCGACCGGGCCAGCGTGCAGTCATGGGTGGATGAGGTGCTGGACCGGCATGGGCGCATCGACGTACTCGTGAACAACGCCGGCATCACCCGGGACGCCCAGCTGGTGAAGGTGAAGGACGGCGACGTCGTCGGCCAGATGTCCGAGGCTGACTTCGACCTGGTCGTCGGCATCAACCTCAAGGGGGTGTTCACGTGCACCCAGGTCGTCGTTCCGGTGATGATCAGGCAGGGCTCGGGGGTCATCGTCAGCGCGAGCTCGGTCGTGGGGCTGGACGGGAACTTCGGCCAGACCAACTACGTGGCGACCAAGGCCGGCGTGATCGGGATGACGAAGGTCTGGGCGCGGGAGCTCGGGCGGTGCGGGATCCGCGTCAACGCGGTCGCGCCCGGCTTCACAGCGACCGAGATGATCGCGGGCATGCCGGAGAAGGTCCAAGAGACCATGCGTACGCACACCCCGTTGGGCCGTCTCGGCACACCGGAGGACATCGCCAACGCGTACCTGTTCCTCGCCAGCGACGAGGCCTCGTTCATCACCGGTGAAGTGTTGCGAGTCGACGGAGGGCTCGTCGTCGGGACCTGATGCGGGTCTCGCGTCCCACCATTGCGGGGGAGTGCGCTCAGTTCGAGGCGCGCTCCGCTCACGCCCTCTCGTACAGAGCGCTCGCCTCGCAGGCCGCCCCGATGATGCCGGCGTCGTTCTCGAGCGTGGCGCGTACGACGGCGGCGTCGAGCTGGAGGAGCGGGAGGAACTGCTCGGCGTCGTGGCTGATCCCGCCGCCGATGATGATGAGGTCAGGCCACATGAGGAACTCGGCGTGGGACAGGTAGTCCTGGAGCCGTGAGATCCACTGCGCCCAGCTGAGGCCTTCCCGCACCCGTGCGGCCGCCGACGCCCACGGGCAGCAGTCGATGCCGTTGATGCTGAGGTGGCCGAACTCCGTGTTCGGGAGCAGCCGCCCGTCGAGGAACAGAGCCGAGCCGATCCCCGTACCGAGCGTCACGACCAGCGTGACCCCTTCCGCATCGCGCCCCGCGCCACGCTCCATCTCGGCGAGTCCGGCGGCGTCGGCGTCGTTGAGTACGGTGACGGGGCCGCCGAGCGCCTCGGCGAAGAGGGTTTCTGCGTTGATCCCGATCCAGCTGGGGTCGATGTTGGTCGCGTTCCGTACGACTCCGTGCCGCACGATCGCAGGGAACGCGATGCCGACGGGGGTTGCGGACGGTACGGCGAAGTGGTCGCGCATCTGACGTACAGCCTCCGCGATCGCCTCCGGCATCGGCGGTTGCGGCGTCGGGATGTAGTGGCGATCGCCCAGCAGCGTTCCCGCGGGAACGTCGACAAGGCCGCCCTTGATCCCCGTACCGCCGATGTCGATGCCCAGCGCCACCGAACCATCCGGCATCGTCGTCATCGCTGGAGTCCTCTCCGTACCTAGCTCGTCGGCACCGTTGCCACGCTGACCCCCGCACTCCTGAGGTGCGCGAGCATCGTCTCAGGGAGTCCTGCGTCGGTGAACACCCGGGTCACCGCAGAGACGGGCAGCAGGGGAACCGCGCCCTGACGAGGGAACTTGAGGGACTCGGTGAGTACGACGGTGTGGTCGGCCCGGGTCGCCATCTGCATGACGACCGCCGCGCGGAGATGGTTGCGGCCGGTGAAGCCGGCGTCGGGCGTGTACCCGTCGACGCCCACGAACAGCAGTTCGACGTGAAAACCGGCGAGGCACTGCTCGACGAGTGGTCCGACGGTCACCTGCGACTCGGGCTGGTAGTCGCCACCGAGGAGCACGACCGCCGCCTGCCCGCCCCGTACGAAGTCCGCGATGAACGCCGAGTTCGTGATGATCGTGACCCCGCGCTTCGTCTGCGCGAGCTCATGGGCGAGCAGCGCGCAGCAGGAGCCGGACTCGATCATGACGGTGGAGCCGTTCGGTACGAGGTCGGCGGCTTCGGCGGCGATCCGGCGCTTGATGTCGTAGTGAAATGCGAGGCGACTACGGAGGTTGTCCGGCGCGATCGCCACCGCGTACCCGTGCTGCCGCGTCACGAGCCCGTTCCGTTCGAGGTGGTCGAGGTCCTTGCGGACGGTCACCTGCGAGACGCCGAACCGCTCGGACAGCTCGTTGACATCGACGCGCTCGTGGTCGATGACGTACTCGAGGATCTTCGAGCGCCTCTCTGCGACCACGTGCCGTCCTCCGCTTCTCGGGATGTAGTGTTACGTACGAAAGGTCTTGAGCATCATATCGAAAGGTCGGCGCGTGATGGAGGATGCCGGGCGGATCTTCGACATCCAGAAGTTCTCGCTCCATGACGGGCCAGGGATCCGTACGGTCGTCTTCCTCAAAGGCTGCCCCATGGCCTGCGCGTGGTGCTCGAACCCGGGGTCGCGGGAGCTGCAGGTGCTGCAGGTGCGCGACGGCGTACACCCGGAGGTCACCATGCCGGACAGCCGCGACTACACCGTCGACGAGGTCGTGGGTGTGTGCCTGCAGGACCTCCCCTTCTATGAGGAGTCGGGCGGCGGCGTCACCTTGTCCGGCGGTGAGGCGATGGTGCAGCACCGGTTCACGAGCCAGTTGCTGGGCGAGCTGCGGTCGCGCGGAGTGCATACCGCCATCGAGACCACCGGGTACGCGGCGCCGGCCATCTTCGAGCGCATCCTCGGCGAGGTCGACCTGCTGATCATCGACGTGAAGCACTGGGATGGCGCGGAGCACAAGCGTTGGACCGGGGTGGACAACGTGCTGCCGCTGCGGAACCT
>PMLO01000169.1 GCA_003158895.1 Propionibacteriaceae bacterium | reverse complement strand
CGATCCCAGTTACGCCCACCCTTCTGACAAGGGGAGATACCCGAGAATCGGGGCCCCGTGCAACATGTACACAACATCGGAGCCGGGTTTAGTGCTGGTCAACCCCCACTCATGGGGTCCGAGTCAGTACAACAAGAGGCGCCTGCACGGGTCCCTTTGGCGTGATCAGTCCCACAGAGTTCGAGTCCGCCCACTGCGCTGCCCTCAACCGAGAGCCGCACCCGTCTGAGAGCGGCAAGAGACTGTGCCGTTTCAGAGGCGTGTGCCGTGAGACTGCCGGGACAATCTGTAGACCCCCAACACGGCGACGAGCCCGGCGAGGGCGAAGACGATGGCCGCCCACCAGGGGGCATCGGCGGCCTCGCCGAGGACGACGATGCCGATCGTCACCCCGACCATCGGATCGATGACAGTGAGGCCAGCGACCACCATGCTGGGTGAGCCGGTGGAGTACGCGGTCTGAACGAAGTAGCTGCCCAACAGGGCGGCCGCGAGCAGCCCGACGAGGCAGACAACCGTGAGCCAGTCCGCGAACACCAGGTGGAACCCGGTCTGCAGGATGGTCTGAACCCGCGCGATCAGGACCTTCGCCAGGGTCGCCACGAAGCCGAACAGCATCCCAGCGCCGACCACATAGAAGAGCCGCGGAAGCGACTTCCGCAGTACCCCGAAGCCGATCCCGAAGATCGCCAGGACCACGGTCAAGATCGCGACCACGATGACGAGCTGAGTGTCCTGGATGGGCACCGTGGTGGTCGTCACGGCAGCGATTCCCACGAAGGCCCCGACTCCGAGCACGCAGAGGAGGACGGCGCGGACAGCGGACGCGTCGAGACGGTTCTTGGTGACACGTGCGTTCACCAGCACGGTGATGACCAGCGCNNATCGCGAGACCGAGCAGAAGCGTGCCGAGGAGCCAGGACGGCCTTCGAGCCAGGGCCAACAGCTCACCGACACGCAGTCCGACCCGAGGTCCCGCCGAGCTTCGGGAATCGACGGCCGCGACGCCGTGCTGCTGGAGCTGTGAACCGATCGCCAGGAATACCGCACCGANNTGAGGCTAACAGGCCGCCAAACAGGTGGAGTGGTTGACAAGGACCGGACGTCATCGAACAGCGCGGTCGTCCTCACCACGAGTGCAGCGGGCGCACAAGTGGCAAGCGCCGACCGCGCAAGGACTACGCCGACGCGGCTTCGGCGCGAGTAGATCGTTGACGAATTGCCGAGGGCCCTCGCGACGCGCGATGCGAGTCGGAGGGCAGCTGGTCTTGTCGCGGCCGGCTGGGCGGCTGGTTACTTGGCCGGCCGAAGGGCTAGGTAGAGCGCCGGCTATTCGGCCCCGCGGGCTCCTGGCTGGTGCTAGGGCCCGTGGCCGCTCCCTGCGACGCTCATGCCGTCCTGCTCCGGGGCGTCCCGTGCGCGTCGGAGCCGCGTGCCAGGATGGCAACAAGCGACGAGAGGCAGACATGAACGCATTGACCGGCACGTACCAACTCAACGGGGGCACCACGATCCCGAAGCTCGGCTTCGGCACGTGGCTCCTCAAGGAGGGTGACGAGTGCTACGACGCCGTCGCCGCGGCGCTTGAGGCCGGCTACCGGCACATCGACACGGCACGGGCCTACCACAACGAGGCATCGGTCGGGCGGGCCGTCCGCGACTCGGGGATCCCTCGTGAAGAGATCTTCATCACGTCGAAAGTGCCCGCGGAGGCGAAGAGCTACGACGCCGCGGTGGAGCAGTTCGCGATCACCATGCGCGAGATCGGGCTCGACTACCTCGACCTGCTGCTCATCCACGCACCGTGGCCCTGGGACGAGATGGGCAAGGACTGCCGCGCGGAGAACAAGGAGGTCTGGCGCGCCATGGAGGGGTTCCTCGCTGACGGCCGAGTGAGGGCCATCGGGGTGTCCAACTTCACGCGGCCCGACCTCGAGAGCCTGCTTCCGGCCTGCACCACCATCCCCGCCGTCGACCAGATCCAGTGGTACATCGGCTACGACGTCGCCGACACCGTCGCCGCCTGTGCCGAGCACGGGATCGTCGTGGAGGCGTACTCGCCGTTCGCCCACGGTCGCATCGTCAACCACCCTGACATCGTCGACATGGGCCGGCGGTACGAGGTCAGCGCGCCGCAGCTCTCGCTCCGTTACCTGCTTCAGAAGGGCGCCGTGCCGTTGCCAAAGGCAACCACTCGGGACCACATCCTGACGAACGCTCAGGTCGACTTCGAGATCTCCGACGCCGATATGGCGATTCTCGACGGGATGCACGACACCGAGACCCATCCCGGGGCCGTCCAGTTCCGCTGGTCCTGAGGCTTCGTTCAGCCCGTCGCTCGTGGCTTCGGGCGCAACCTCCCACCAAGACGGCTCCAGAGTTGTATGTTCGTGATCTTTTGTCCACAGATGACGGACGTATGTTCGATTAATGTAGTCCCTATGTACGACGCGCTTCGAACGCAGACGCCGCGGCCTTCTGAGGGGCTGTCGAGCGCGGTGTGTTGTGCCCTGGATGGCGTGCTCGCGGGATTGGAGACGGTGCGCGTCAGCGATCGAACAACTGCCGCTGACGAGCAACGACTGGCATGGATCGAGAAGATCACCGACGCCGAGAGGCGGGTGTCGGCACTCAAGACGGTATTGGTCGGCGAGGCCGAGGAAGCCGGATCCTCGATGCGGGCCAGGCACACACCGTTGCGGGACTGGCTCGCCGGGTCCGGACAGCAGAGTCCGCGGCAGGCTGCGGCGACGGTGTGGAAGGCACGTGAGCTGGAGCAACGCCCGCGGGTTCAGGAAGCTGCGACAAGTGGCCGGATCAGTCTGGACCAGGCATCAGCGATCAACCAGGCTCTCAATGGCCTCCCGACCGGTTTGGACAAGGCGCAGCACCAGGAGGCTGAGCGACTCATCCTGGCCGCAGCCGCGCATGCACCGGCCGAGAAGCTGCGGCTGATGGCCGACTCGTTGGCGACTCAGGTCGCGCCGAACCTCGCGGAGTCGCCTGATCAACGGGCGGCTCGGCTGGAGGCCCGCGACGCCCGAGCACAGGCTCGTCGTTGTCTCCGATTCGGACCTGAGGCGGATGGGTCCATCGACTTCTCCGGGAGCCTGCCAGTACTCGACGGGCGGCGGCTCCAGCAGGTCGTGCAGGCGATCGCTGATCGCGACTATCGCGGGGCCAAAGACAGCCACGATCGACGACGGTTGCTTCAGACGCCGCAGCAGCGCCTCGCCGACGCCCTGTCCACGCTTGTCAGGGTGGCATCCTCGGAACCGGATCCCTCACGGGCAGCGGAGGCCGGCGTGGGTCTCCCCATGGCGGCCACCCAACTGATGGTCGTCATCCCATACGAGCGTCTTCTCGACCGCGCCTGTGACAGCGGAGTCCTGATGGACGGCACGGTCGTGTCTCCCGCCGAGCTGCGGATGATCGCGTGCCAGGCGGATCTGGTCCCGGTGGTGTTGGGGACCGACTCGACTGTGCTCGACGTTGGCCGACGGCACCGTCTGGCGCCTCCCTCGCTTCGGCTCGCTGTCACCCTACGGGACGGAGGATGTGCCTTTCCGGGTTGCACTACGCCGATGTGGCACTGCGACGTGCACCACATTTCGCCCTGGCAGCTCGGCGGTCCGACCGACCTCGGAAACGTTGTCGCCCTCTGCGGGTCGCATCACGGTCTCATCGAACCAGCCCCACCGATCCGCCTGCCCGACGGAACACTGGAGTCGGTCGATCAGTGGCAGGTACGCCTCGACTCCCGCGGTCTTCCCGAGTTCCTGCCGCCCCTGGCCGTCGACCCGGCCCGGACGCCGATCCGCGTGATGGCGAGTCACGCCCAGGCTCTTCTCGACACAGGTTGAGGACTCTGCTCGACGCGGGTTGAGGTCTCCGCTCGACGCGGGTTGAGGTCTCTGCACGACGCGGGTTGAGGACTCTGTTCGACGCGGGGTGAGGTCGACGGGGACCTTGGGCCTATGCAGCCGAGCCACACTGCTCGACAGGGCCGTTTCGGCGATCTCAGAGCGAAGGCCGGATCTCGATGGGCGGGAGCCGGGGCTCGGACGCACCGACATCGAAGACTGGGACACCGACATGGACGCGCGGCGCGAGGGCCAGTCTTGGCCGGCACTGCCCGTCCGACGGGACGGGTCATGTCTCGCCCGCGCGCTGCTCGCCGCCGATCCAGGGCTCGTTGCGTCGCCACGGGGCGATAGCGGGAAGACCCACAGCTGCGGATGTAGCAGAATGGCCGACGGCGCCCACGCGTCATCACGGACCGGTCCAACGATCCGTGCGCATACGAAAGGAACACTGTGTCCAGCATCACCGTCGTCCGTGAGCTCTCCACCGAGGTGCGGGAGCTGTCCGGGACGACGACGGGGCTCGACATCTTCGGTGACGACCAGTCCGTCGTGGCCATGAAGGTGAACGGTGCGACGGTGGACCTGGTCAACGAACTGCCTGACGGTGCCGCGGTCGAGGCTGTTCTCGCCACCTCGGACGAGGGCCTTGCGATCCTGCGCCACTCGTCGGCGCACATGGCCGCCCAGGCCGTACAGCTCTTGCGCGCCGACGCGAAGCTCGGCATCGGCCCGCCGATCACCGACGGCTTCTACTACGACTTCGACATTGAGCAGCCGTTCACCCCCGACGACCTCAAGGCGTTGGAGAAGTCGATGCAGCGGATCGTCAAGGAGCGCCAGCGGTTCGTGCGTCGCGTCGTGACCGACGAGAAGGCGCGCGAGGAGCTCGCCGACCAGCCGTACAAGCTCGAGCTCATCGGGCTCAAGGGCGGCTCGAACGCCGACGACGGCTCGTCGGTCGAGGTCGGCGCCGGCGAACTGACCATCTACGACAACGTGCGGCGCAACGGAGAGGTCGCTTGGAAGGACCTGTGCCGCGGGCCCCACGTGCCCCACACCGGCTACATCAAGGCGTTCTCACTGACCCGCTCCAGCGCCGCGTACTGGCGTGGCGACCAGAAGAACCAGCAGCTCCAGAGGCTGTACGGCACGGCCTGGGCCTCTCGCGAGGACCTCGAGGCGTACGAGTTCCGGCAGGCCGAGGCCGTACGGCGCGACCATCGCCGGCTCGGCATCGAGCTCGACCTGTACAGCTTCCCGGAGGAGCTGGGCGCCGGACTGCCGATCTTCCACCCCAAGGGTGGCGTCATCAAGCGTGAGATGGAGGACTACGTCCGCCAGGCGCACATCGACAACGGCTTCCAGTACGTCGGCACGCCGCACATCGCCAAGGAAGAACTGTTCTTCACCTCGGGTCACCTCCCGTACTACGCCGAGGGCATGTTCCCGCCCATGGACGACGACGGGCAGAACTACTACCTCAAGGCCATGAACTGCCCGATGCACAACCTGATCTTCCGGTCGCGCGGGCGGTCCTACCGAGAGCTGCCGCTGCGGTTCTTCGAGTTCGGCACCGTCTACCGCAACGAGAAGTCCGGCGTGCTGCAGGGCCTGACCCGGGTCCGCAGCATCACCCAGGACGACTCCCACAGCTACGTCATGGCCTCCCAGGCAGCTGACGAGGTCCGCCACCTGCTCAACTTCGTGCTCACGCTGCTCAACGACTTCGGGCTGCACGACTACTACCTCGAGCTGTCGACGAAGGACGAGTCGAAGCCCGACAAGTTCATCGGCACCGACGAGCAGTGGGAGACCGCGACCGCTGTGCTCGAGCAGGTGGGCAAGGACTCCGGGCTCGAGCTCGTACCGGATCCCGGCGGCGCCGCGTTCTACGGTCCGAAGATCTCCGTACAGATCCGCGACGCGATCGGCCGTACGTGGCAGATGTCGACGATCCAGTACGACTTCAACCAGCCGGCCCGCTTCGGCTTGAGCTACACCGCGCCGGACGGCAGCCATGCGGAGCCGGTCATGATCCACTCGGCGAAGTTCGGCTCGATCGAGCGGTTCATGGGCATCCTGGTCGAGCACTACGCGGGAGCGTTCCCGGCGTGGCTCGCACCCGTACAGGTCATCGGCATCCCGATCGCGGCCGACCACATCCCGTACCTCGAGGACGTGGCCGCGAAGCTCAAGGCGCGCGGGATCCGGGTCGAGGTCGACGCGTCCGACGAGCGGATGCAGAAGAAGATCCGTACCGCCCAGACCCAGAAGGTCCCGTACATGCTCATCGCGGGCCACGACGACATCGAGGCGGGAGCCGTGAGCTTCCGCTACCGCGACGGGACCCAGAAGAACGGCGTGCCGGTTGCCGACGCGATCGAAGAGATCGTCTCGGCGGTCCGCGAGCGCAGGTGACCACCGACGAGGCAGGCCTGGCGGGGACACCCGACGGGTTCGAGCGCCTCTGGACTCCGCACCGCATGGTCTACATCGACCAGAACACGGCGGATGGTGACCGGCCGTGCCCGTTCTGCGCGGGCCCGGCGACGGACGACGAGACGAGCCTCATCGTGCATCGCGGCATCGAGTGCTTCGTCGTGCTGAACCTGTTCCCGTACAACCCGGGCCACCTGCTGGTCTGCCCGTACCGGCATGTCGCCGACTACACGGACCTGACGGTCACGGAGACTGCCGAGCTGGCGGCGCTCACACAGCGGGCGATGGCCGTGCTCCGGCAGGTCAGCGCGCCGGCGGGCTTCAACCTCGGCATGAACCAGGGGTCCGTCGCCGGTGCGGGGATCGCCGCTCATCTGCATCAGCACGTCGTCCCGCGCTGGCTCGGGGATGCGAACTTCCTGCCGATCATTGGTCGTACGAAGCCGTTGCCGCAGCTGCTGGGCGACACGCGCGCACGTCTCGCCGCCGCCTGGACGGAGTGACGGTGCTCGACCAGTTCCGCCATATCTGGGCCGCGGTGATGACGCCTCCCGCGAAGCTGCTGTGGCGGCTTCACGTGCCACCGGACGCGGTGACGTGGCTCGGTACGGCGCTGGTCGTCGCGGCATCCCTGCTCACGATCCCCCGAGGGTTCTTGTGGCAGGGCGGCCTGCTGGTCCTCGTGCTCGTGCTCTCGGACGGTCTTGACGGGCAACTCGCACGCCTGTCCGGGCAGTCCACCACGTACGGGGCGTTCCTCGACTCGTCGCTGGACCGCGTCGCCGACGGTGCCCTGTTCGGCGCGATCATTCTGTACTTCGCGGGGCCGGGACACTCCCAGATATGGGCGGGCATCGCGCTGTGGGCGCTCATGGCAGGTCAGGTGACGTCCTACGTCAAGGCGCGGGGGGAGTCGCTCGGGCTCGACGCGAACGGTGGTCTGGCGGCTCGCGCCGACCGGATCGTCGTCGCGTTCCTCGGTCTGGTGCTGGCGGGGCTCGGCGTCCCCTACGCGCTGCAGGTGGCCGTGCTGCTGCTCGCCCTGCTCGGCACCTGGACCGTCGGCCAGCGCATGCTGCGAGCGTGGCGCTCGCGGGAAGCCACGTGACAACCCCGGACGTCCGGCCAGCCGCGACGCGAGCTCAGGTCGTGATGCGTGACGTCTACCGTGCCGGCTGGGCCGCCGGTCCGTACGTGCTGAAGTCGCGCGTCGTCCGTGAGGCCCTCGGGTCGGCGGCGGTGAGGTTCGGCCAGAAGTACGTGGCCCGCCACCGTGAGCAGTGGCGGGAGAACGTGAGCCTCGCCACGGGCCGTACGCCCACGGACGCGGAGGTGGACTCAGCCGTACGGTCGTGGATGCGGAACTTCACCGAGTCGTTCGTCATGCCGTCGTGGAGCGTCGAGCGGACCGTGTCGTCCGTCACCACCGACGGCGAGGGCGAGATGAAGCTCCGGGAGGCGATGGCCACCCGTGGCGCGGTGGTCGCGCTCCCGCACCTGGGATCCTGGGACCACGCCGGCGCGTGGGCGGGCGCCACGGGCATGCCGGTCGCGACCGTCGCCGAGGAGTTCGGCGAGGCCGAGTTCAAAGCGTTCAAGCGGTACCGCGAGAAGCTGGGCATGCGGATCTACTCCCACCGCGACCAGACGGTCCTCACGTCGCTGACGCGTGACCTCGCCGAGGGGTACCTCGTCTGCCTCGTGGCGGACAGGGTGTTCGACGGCAAGGGCGTACCGGTCGTCTGGCCCGACGGGGGAGCGGGTCGACCCGCGCTCGCACCCATCGGTCCCGCGCTGCTGGCTCGGCGTACAGGGGCCCATCTCGTCGGAGTCTCCGCCCGGTACACGCCGAAGGGTGTGCACCTGGCGTTCTCCGAACCGGTAGCCCACCGCACCGGGGCCGAGGGGCTGCGCGTCATGTCGCAGGACCTCGTGAACTTCTTCGCCGCCGAGGTCGCGCTCACTCCGACCGACTGGCACGTCTTCGTCCCGTTCTTCCCGGAGCCCGACGAGGTGCGGCCGTGAGAGTGGGACTCGTCTGCCCGTACGACCTGCGCTCGCACGGGGGAGTGCAGGCTCAGGTCCTCGGGCTGGCGCGCTGGCTGACAGAGGCGGGCCACGAGGCGTACGTCCTCGCGCCGGGCACCCTGAGCGATGCTCGCCTGGCTGAGGCAGAGCTGGCTGCGGATCGCGTGATGAGCACCGGCGGATCGGTGGCCGTTCCGTACAACGGCTCGGTCGCTCGGGTGGCCTGCGGGCCCATCTCGTCGCTGCGTGTACGGAGGTGGCTCGCTGAGAGCGACCTCGACCTGCTCCACGTGCACGAACCGATCACGCCGAGCGCCTCGGTGCTGGCCGTCAGGGCCGCCGAGGTACCGGTCGTCGCGACGTTCCACACCGCCACTCCCGGCTCGCGCAGCATGGCGGCCGCCGGACGGCTGCTGGGCGACACGATCGCGAGGATCGACGAGGGGATCGCCGTCTCCCGGGTCGCCGCGGCGGTCGTCGAACGGCACCTGGGGCTGCAGCCGCGGGTGATCGGCAACGGGATCCGGATGACCGACTTCCACGCGCCCGCCCCCGTCGGACGATGGCGCGGCGGCGACCATCCGCGCGTCACGTTCGTGGGTCGGCTCCGGGAGCGACGCAAGGGGCTCAGCGTCCTCCTCGCTGCCGTGGAGGGGATCGTGCGGCAGCACCCGGACGTCGAGATCTGCGTCGCCGGCGCCGGTGTACCGATCCCTGTCGGGGCCAACGTCCGCTACGTCGGCGAGCTCACGGATCATCAGCGGAACCAGCTGCTGGCCACCTCGGACGTGTTCGTCGCGCCGCACACCGGCCGGGAGAGCTTCGGCATCGTGCTGCTTGAGGCCCTCGCCTCCGGTGCGGCGGTCGTTGCCTCCGACCTCCCGGCGTTCGTCGAGCTGCTCACGGACGAGGCCGGTCCGCTCGGCTGGATCGTCGAAACCGGCTCCGCGGAATCCCTCGCGCAGGCCGTGATCCGGGCACTCGCCGAGCCCGTACCGACAGCTCGGGGGAGGGCGTTGGCTGCCGAGTACGACTGGCAGATGATCGGTCCGGCGGTGCTCGACACGTACGCGGATGCCCTGAGCCCGCACGCGGCAGGTCGGAGGACCGGCTAGTAGGCCCGCCGGTACGCTGGCCGCGTGCCAGGGACCGCGTACGACACCGACCGGGTGTTGACGGTGCCCAACGTCCTCAGCCTGGTGCGCCTCGCAGGCGTCCCAGTCTTCCTCTGGCTGGTCCTCGGACCGCACGCCGACGGCTGGGCAGTCGTGGTCCTGGCGGTGGGCGGGGCGACCGACTTCCTCGACGGCTATCTCGCGCGCAGTCGTCACGAGATCTCGCGCCTCGGGCAGATGCTCGACCCCGTCGTGGACCGCACGTACATCGCAGCGACTCTCCTCGGGCTGGCGCTCAGGGGGATCATCCCGTGGTGGCTGGTGGCCGTTCTCGTCGCTCGAGACGTCTGCATGTTCCTGCTTGTACCGCTGTTGCGCACACGGGGCTACACCAGCCTCCCGGTGCACTTCCTCGGGAAGGTGGCGACGTTCTTCCTCCTGTACGCGTTCCCCGTGGTTCTCCTCGGCGACGGCAGCTGGCCCGGTGCCATGGGCTTCAAGGTCGTCGGCTGGGCGTTCGTGATCTGGGGCTCG
>PMLO01000217.1 GCA_003158895.1 Propionibacteriaceae bacterium | reverse complement strand
GCGCTCAAGGCGTCCCCGGTCAAGCTCCGGGACCTCGCCAGCGACGCCGTCGCGGGGGCGAGGGCACTGTGAACGGGCTCACCGTCGTGGAGCGGCTCGCCCGCAACCGCTACACGACCGACCAGGACTTCCCCCACATCCACGTCAACCAGGACGTAGCCCTCGCGACCGGAGCCGCCGCGATCCTCGTGAGCGTGTGCTCCGCGCGGGTGTACCGGCAGGAAGACGACGGCTCGATCAGCGTGGCCTGGGCCGCGTGCCTGGAATGCGGTGCCTGCCTGGCCGTCGCACCCCCGGGATCGCTCGAATGGCACTACCCCAGGGGCGGTCGCGGCGTGCAATTCAGGGAGGGCTGATATCGCAGCCTGGAATAGCAATTACGGTCAGCTTCCGCGGTTTCTGTGACGATTTCTGGAGTGTGTTGAAGTGAATGTTGTGTGCGTGTTCAAGTGGGCCCGGGATCCGGAGGATGCGTGGGTCGGTCCGGACGGATCGGTGACCTGGCGGGGAGCCAAGTTCAAGCCCAGCGACGACGACGCCGCGGCCATCGTGTTCGCCAGGGAGCTGGCGCAGGCGAGCGGCGGCGACCTGGTCGGCGTGACCATCGGAAACGGGGACACCAGCTGGGCAGCTGCCCGCGGAGCACAGAGAGTCGTCTCCATCCCCGATGTGGGGCCGAACCCCGACGACGCGGCGACCGCCGCCGCGCTGGCCGCCGCAGTGCGCTGTGCAGGCGATGTAGACGTCGTGGTGATCGGCGACGCACTGAATCACGCGGGCGTGGCGGGCACGCTGGGCGCGCTGCTCGGCATCCCGGTGCTGGTCGGCATCGACGACGTGGTCCTCGACCCCGCCGACCCCGGCCGAGTGCTGGCCAGCCGTAGGGCGGGGTCCGACGTGGAGACCCTCGCGGCCACGCCGCCGCTGCTGCTGGCGGTGGCCGCCAAGTCCGGTGAGAAGGACATCCCGGCGGTCAAGGATCTGTTGGCCGCCCGCAAGCGCCCCATCTCCACGGTCGACGCCGAGCAGGCGGGCGCCCCCAGCCAGGACACGGTCGCGATCGTCGGGTCGCGGGCACCCGAGACACACACGGCCCGCATCTTTGGCGGTGCCACCGCGGCCGGCGATCTGGTCGCGGAACTGCGCAAGGAGGGCGTCCTATGACCGAGTCGGGAATGGCGAGAGAGGTGGAGTCCGTGAATCACACATGGATCGTGGTCGGAAGTGACGGCGAGGCGGGTGTCGCGCTTGACGTGCTTGGGGCGAGCAGCGATCCGACTGCCCTGGTCGTCGGGTCCCGGGACCTGGCCGAGCATGTCGCCCGCAGTGTCGGCGACGTGCGGTGGATCGATGCCGGCGGCATTCCGGTCGAGGCGTGGGCCCAGGCTGCCGCGACGATCGTCGCAGCAGAGACTCCCGCCGCTGTGATCGCAGTAGCCACGCCCGGCGGACGTGCCATCATGGGTGCCATCGCTGCGCGTCTGGACGCCCCACTCCTCTCCGATGTCACGACGATCCGTGCCCGAGAGGGCGGAATCGAAGCCGAGCGGCCAGCTCTGGGAGGCCTCATCGTCGAAACACTGCACGCCTCGACACCCTTATGCGTGCTGGCCGCCCCCGCCGACACAGCTTCGCCGGTCCGCCGCGAAGCCGGGGCCATCACCGCGGTTCCGGCGACGCCATCGGCTGCCGTGACACGGGTGAAGGTCGAGCCCTCGCCCGATGCAGGGTCGCGAATTGCTGAAGCCGAACGAGTCGTCTCCGTGGGGCGTGGACTCGGCTCCAAAGACTCTCTGGGCATCGTGGAACAGCTCGTCACGGCACTCGGCGCCGAGCTTGGCTGCTCTATGCCCGTCGCTGACGAACTTGGCTGGGTCTCCGGCGACCGGTACGTCGGATGGTCCGGTCAGCACATCAGCCCCAAGCTGTACCTCGCTCTGGGGATCTCCGGCGCCCCTCAGCACATCGCCGGAATGCGCAACTCCCACACCATCGTCGCGGTCAATACCGACCCGAACGCTCCCATCTTCAAGACCGCGCACTACGGCATCGTCGCGGACCTGCATCAGGTCGTCCCCGAGCTCATCGAGGCTCTTGGCCAGTAGTGGAGATGCCGGCTCTTGGTGGGTGCTGCCGGTGAGGTGAGCAACGTCAGGTGGGTGGCCCGACGTAGGTCAGTACCCCAGAGCCGGACGTACTCGGGGCGTGCGCAGTGCTCGTGCGCATCCGTGAGGACGTACGGTCGCAGTCCCTCCTGGCGTCGATCGGGCTGAGGCTCGACCGACGCCAGGAGGTCCCCCGCTTCATCGAACGCCTCGGACGCCAGGGCCGGAACGGATCGGAACTGGTACAGGAATAGACGATATCCGAGCTACCTTTTGTCTTCGGGCTATGCCTTGCGGAAGACGGCGTTGACGGCGATCTGGTTGTGCAGATTCGCCCAATCGGGTCGAGCCGATGCCCCGCTGGCTGCGGTCGATGACTGCTTCCGTGGTGACTGTGACGGTGTCGGCGACCTGCGGAGTGACAGTCGCGGCGAGGTTCAGCGGCAGGGTCTTTCCGTGGATGGTCAACGATCCCGTCACTGCGAAGGTGCCGTCCGTGTCTGGAACGACTGAGCTGGCGGCGTAGGTGAATGTCGGGTAGGTCTCGACCTCGAGGAAGTCTGAAGTCAGCAGGTGCCTGTCGCGACCGGCGATGCCGGTCTCGATCGAGGACGCGTCAACAACGAAGCGGCCGTGCACGTGCCCGTCCGGAGCGACGGTCCCGCGGCCCTCTGTCGCTGTGGCGGTGGCCTTCACTGGCAGCACCCGCATCGCCTTGGGGCAAAGACATTGACTTCGTGGGCGTTGAGCGGGGGGCTCCGCATCAGCCACGACGCCCGATCTCACCCGCCTCACCGGCGACTGGGTCCTTGATCCGACGGCCACGACCATCGCACTGCGTACCACAGCCCAGGAACCTGCCCCTGAGACAAGGGTCAGGATTGATCCGGCGTTGGCACGTCCATCGTGAAGGCAGCACAGAGGACGTACTGCGCCTTGGGGCCCGCGGTACTGATCCTCGAGATCAACGACGCGCCATGCAGCCCGCTCTCCACTGATGGTTGTCTGGTCAAATCCAGTCCGGCCTATCAACAAAAACCCTCGTCCCCACCAGGACGGGGCTTCCGGCTTCCCGGCGGGGTAACTTTGGGGTAACAATGAGTTGCGTGGATGAGGTTCGCGGATCCAGTCCTGCTGCAGGACCTGTCCTGCAGCAGGACGTCGGAAAGGTGTTCACGATCGCTCTTCGGCGGCACGATCCGTGCCCGCCCGCAGTCGCACTTCGGGGAGCCTGAGCTCATCGCAAGTCCGTGGCCACTGGCCGACCCAGGCCCTGAACCGCCAAGGCACAAGGTCAAATCAAAGATCCACAGCCCGAGCCCGCGTCTCTGCTCCCCCTGGAGGCCGATCCGCATCGGTACTTCCTTGGAGAGAACATTGGGCACGTATTGGGCTCGAACTTGCGGCAGCGACTCCGCTGTGAACGCGTTTCCCCTAGCCACGCGGGGTTTCCAAGGGTGGGCCTAACTGGACTTGAATGAGTGAACCGGCTCAAGAGGCTGCGGTGGACGGAGGGTGACTATCCGGGCCAATCGGGCATCCACTAGGGCATATGGCAAGAATCGTGTTAGCGTCAGTGTCGTGACCAGCCGAGCACAAGGTGACAAATCGAGCGGTGAAGTTACCCCAAAGTTACCCCGCTCGAGTGGTGAGGCGGGAAATTCGCAGGAGCCGGCCGCTTGGCGGCGTGGGCCCAAAGCGGGTGCGTCTTACCGGAGTTTCGGGACTGTGTCCCCGACCCGCGGGAGATGGAAAGCATTCTACGTGGGCCCCGATCGACACCGCCATACTGCTGGTTTGACGTTCAGTAACCAGGTGCGGGCTCAGGGCTGGCTCGCCACCGAGCTGGGCCTGATTGAGCGTGGCGAGTGGACCCCGCCGGCCGAGCGGCGACGCCAGGTCGAGGCGGCTGCCCTCACGTTCGACGAGTTCGCCCGAGACTGGATCGAGAGACGCCTGGTACGTGGCCGCCCGCTCAAAGCCCGCACCCGCGAGCACTACCTCGACATCCATCAACGCTGGTTCACCCCGTTCCATGCTCGGACCCTGTCCTCGATCACCGGCCCCGACATCGAGCGCTGGTACCACGGGCTGCCCGACGCCCCGACGATGCGGTCCCACGCTTACTCGCTGCTGAAGTCCATCTTCCGTACCGCGGTCGCGCACCGACTCGTCACGGAGTCACCGGTGGCCGTCGAGGGCGCCACCGCCCGCAGCACCCCGAAGGACATCACTTTGCTCACCGTCGCCCAGGTGCAGGCATTGGCCGACGCCATGCCGGCGCGCCGCCGGCTCCTGGTGCTGCTCGCCGCCTGGTGCGGACTCCGGTTCGGGGAGCTCACCGGCCTGCGCCGCTGCGACATCGACCTCGACCAGGAGACGATCAGGATCGAACAGGCGGCCGTCACCGTCGGCGGAGCCCGGCTGATCACCACGCCGAAGTCCGCCGCCGGCCGACGCACTGTCTACCTGCCCCCACACGTCATCGCAGACGTCCGCCACCACCTCGCGACCTACACGGCCCACGAGGCCAACGCGCTCGTGTTCCCCGGAACCGACGGGACACCGCTCACCCCGGGACAGGTGTATGGTCACGCGCCCCGCTACGACACGGGGAGCGGGAAGGGGAAGCATCCCGGCAACGGCTTCTACAAGGCCCGTGACCAGATCGGACGCCCCGACTTCCGCTTCCACGACCTGCGTCACTTCGCCGCCACCATGGCCGCCATCTCGGGGGCCACCACCAAAGAGCTCATGCAGTTCGCCGGCCACAGCGACATCCACGCCGCCATGCGCTACCAAGAGGCCGTCACCGACCGCAAACGCGACCTCGCCCACCGCATGGCCGCCCTCGCCGACGTCCTTGCAGAGGGATCCCATCGAGTGTGACCTTCACCGGTAAGTCGCACGACTTCTTCAGCGCTGTGTGGCGCGATGGGTCGGGTGCGTGTGGTCGGCCGTCGTTCTCGTCAGGGGATCCCCAACCGGAGGAGGGACTCACCCCGGTCGTGGCCCTGAATGTGGTGCAGATCGAGCGGGGGGGTTGGGTCAGGCGGAGCAGGGCGGGGGTTCGTCGACCTTGGCGCAGGCATTGGTGGGGAGTTGAGCACCGGCAGCGCGTACGAGGAGCCCGTGCAGGGTGGCGCGCTCGTCGGCAGACAGGGCGCGTAGGAGGTCGTCTTCGGCGCGAGAGAGTCGGTGTTGGGCCATGAGAAGTTCGTCCTCGCCCTCGGTCGAGAGCTCCACGATGTGTCGGCGGCGGTCTGCCGGATCGCGGCGACGCGTGATAAAGCCCCGCTCCTCCAACTCGTTGAGCAGCCCGACGACGTTGCTGGGGTCAAGGCTCAGGACCTCGGAGAGCCCCTGCTGGCTGGCCGGTCCGTGCTCGCTGAGCAGCCTCAAAGCGACCAGATGGCGGGGTCGCAGACCGCTGGGGGCCAGGGAGGTCTCGGCGGCCCGGCGGCCGACTCGGGCTAAGTGGTCGAGCAGCGCCAGGCAGTGGTACTCCGTCGCCGTCGTTGTTGTCATGACACTCAGAGTACAGCCCCCAGCGGCAATAGATTGTGCAACACCTGCTATTGGTGCTATACCTTGTATTTATGAGCCACCTTCTTCATCTCGACTCGTCCCTGCGCACCGACGGGTCCCGCAGCCGGATGCTGTCAGCCCACTACGCCAATCGTTGGCGGGCCAAGCACCCGGACGGGGCCGTCACCTACCGCGACCTGACCGTCGACCCGGTGCCGCACCTTGACAACGTCGCCGTCTCGGCCGAGTTCGTCGCCGCTGCCGATCGCACCCCTGCGCAGGCGGCCGCTCGTGCCCTGGCCGAGAAGCTCGCCGGCGAAGTCCTCGCCGCCGACACCGTCCTCATCGGGCTTCCGCTGTATAACTTCGGGCCACCCAGCACGTTCAAGGCGTGGTTCGACCGGATCGTCATCCGCGACCTGACAGTGGGAAAGCTGGGCGACAAGGAGTTCGTCATCGTGACCGCGCGTGGCGGCGGCTACAGCCCGGGCACCCCTCGCGAGGGTTGGGACCATCGAGAGCCCTGGCTGCGGCACGCACTCACTGTCCTGAGCGTCACCGAACCCGTTTTCATCAACACCGAGCTGACCCTGGCTCGGGAGTCACCGGCGATGGCGCCCCTCGACCTCGGGTCCGCCGAGGACAAGAGCCTCGCCGACGCGCTGGCTTCCATCGACCGGTTGGTCGCCTGATGTACATCGCTGCTGCGGTCGTCTCCGCACTGTTCGCCGCCGCCCTGCTTCTCTCGGCGCGTAGCAAGCTCGTCAAAGGCGAGGCCGTCATAGCCGGCATGGCGAAGGTGGGCGTCCCTGCGGACAAGGTCTGGCTGCTCGCCGCCGCCGAGATCGCGGGCGCCGTTGGCCTGGTGGTCGGCTTGTTCTGGTGGCCAATCGGAGTCGCCGCCGCGATCGGCCTGGTCCTCTACTTTCTGGGCGCGATCGCATCCCACCTGCGCGTGCGCGACAAGGCCATCGCGCCCGCAACGGTCCTGTTGATCGTCGCCGTCGCCGCACTCATCCTCAGAGCCGTCACCACCTGATCACCCCCGATGAGCAGCCAGCCACGCGCGCCCACCAAGCAGATCCGGTCGCATATCGTCGACCCTTGCCGTCCCATAACCGGAACCCCGATCGAGACTCGCTCCCATAGCCGATCTCCGGGTGGGTGGGCCGTGGCAGCAGACTGAACGGGTGGCCGAGATCGAGCTTCAGTCCGGCCTATTTGTCAGACGAGTTCGTCATCGCATAGAGGCCTACAACTCGAGACCCCCGACCAGGTAGCGCGCACCATTTGGAACAGCCGGGACGCACCTCACCCATGACCGAGCACCAGCACTCCCCGCGCAGCAACGGACCGACCAGGGGCGACAGCAGGTGCTACCTATTCAAAGGAGGCTCCACCGTGAGCATCGCCTGGACTGAGCAGGTCCTGCCGGTGAACGGTATCGACCTGCACGTCACCCAAGCCGGGACCGGCGAGCCGCTGTTGATGATCCACGGTGTCACCGTCGACGCAACCTTCGAGCACCACGAGATCGAGCAACTGGCCGATACCTACCACGTCATCGCCCCCGACATGCGTGGCCACGGGCGCAGCACTCGCCCGGCCGCGTTCACGCTCCGCGACCACGTCGAAGACATGATCGGCCTGCTCGACACACTCGGGGTCCAGCGCACCCTCGTGCTGGGCGCGTCGATGGGCAGCTACATCGCTCAAGCCCTCACGCTCGCCATCCCCGACCGAGTCAGCAAACTGATCCTCGTCGTCGCCAAAGCCCACGGAGCGTCCTCCTCCTCGGCCCGCATCCTTGCCGAACACGCCGACGAACTACGCGGCATGTCCCGCGAAGAACAGCAACGTTGGCTCAACGCCCGCATGTTCGCCCCACAGACACCAGCGGCAGTTCGGCAGCACGTCCTCGACTGGATCGCCGCCCGGCAGGGCCTGGGGCTGGACATGACCGCCGGACAACTCCAGGCCGCCAACAACGCTGTACTCGACTTCGACTTCGGTGGCCAACTGCCCGACCTCGACGTCGAGACCCTGGTGATCAGCGGGCGCCACGACATCCTGAACCCACCCGAGGAAGGCCAACAGATCGCGCGCCTGCTGCCGCACGCCCACCTGCAGGTCTTCGAACACTCCGGACACCTGCTCTCCTGGGAAGAACCGGACCACTATGTCGACGCGATTCGCACCTTCCTTCACGAATGAACCCAGCACGCTAGACCCCTGCGGGGTGATGTCGGGTCTATCGCGTAAACGGTGTTTCCGGCGGGCTTGGCGGCGCGGCAAGGAGGACCACTACCGGCCCCGGGCGAGCGCTCGGACAAATGCTTCATTCAGGGCCACCCCAGTCATACATTCGCGACGCATCGTCGATCTAGTTCAATGACAGGAACTGACCGTCTTCAGGGCGAGATATTCAGGGTGGTTTTGTGAGGAGCAATCGATTTCAGCGCTACCGCCCCTGCGCAAACTCCAACCGCGGACGTTGGCAGGGGTCATGTGCGAGCCCAGGTGGTCTCAACGAGATGGGTGAACTCGGTCATCGTGTCGATGCTGTGGTTTCCTCGGCCCATCAGGAACGTGCCTGCCTCGCGGCGGTTGGGGATCAGGTGGCCGCCGCCGGTCATCGCGTACGCAACGACGGTTGCGTGGCCACCTGCGCGGTAGGTGAGGCGTTGCCCGCCTGCCCGATCGCGTCCGTCCTGGTCCAGTGGATGGGTCTCTGGCTCCGTGGCGAAGCCTGCGCGGTCGGCCCAGAAGGTGGCGCTGTCGTGGAACGACCTCATCAGCCCTCGGGGACGCCCCAACAGGCTGGCCATGCCGCCATTGAAGGGGACGATGGAGTCCTTGGTGCCGTGAACCAGCATCATCGGTATCGCGACGGCGTTCGGGTCGCTTTCGACCAGCAGGTTGGTGGGCGCCGGCACTGTTGCGCAGATGAGGGCGGCGGCGGCGAGTACCTGCGTCTCGAGCACAACCCGAATGAGCAGCTGACCTCCGTTGGAGTAGCCGATCCCAAAGGCCTTGGTCACGCCTCCGGAGGTCGCGCCGAGGTAGCGGCTTGCCAGGGTTTCGATGAAGTCGACGTCGTCTACGCCGTCCTCGCGCGCTCGGCTGCGGGTGCTGGTCCGTGCGTCGTTCCAGAGTCCGCCGCGCCAGGAACGGGGATAGACGACTACATGGCCGGCATGCGCCCAGTCGTCGAGCGTGTATCCCGACATCGAACGGAGCAGGCCCGGTGACTGGTTGGAGCCGTGTGCCGCGATGAGCAGCCGCCTATCGGCGGCGCGCTGGGTGGTCGAGGTGACCTCGACCCACTGCCGCTCGTTGCCCCCGACGGACATGGTTCGGTCAGCGATGAACAGCCCTGCGTCTGCGCGCTTACGTGCACTCATCTAGGCCCCTACAATCATTGAGAACCTCAAGTAATGTAGCGCAGATGCTTGAGCCACTCAAGCAAGGAGGGTGATATGGCAGCACGGCAGCAAGGACTGTTGAACGCGGCGGCCGCGATCGATCGCATCGCGCAAGCCCACCGGGCCGCGGCGGCCGCGGCGCTACGCGAACTCGGGGTGAGCGAGTCCACGGCCAGTCTGCTGTGGCTGTTGAACGACAACACTGGCTGCACGATGAGCCGGGCCGCTGAACAGCTTTCTTGTGACCGATCCAACATCACGCTTCTCGCGATCCAGCTTGAGAAGCGGGGATTCGTGGAGCGTGCGGCCGATCCGCTCGACGCGCGGCGACGAAACTTGCGCTTGACTCCCGACGGTCAAGATGCGGCCACGCGGCTGCGGGGCGCCGTCGCGACCGGCTCGCCACTGCGTCATCTCAAGCCCGATGCCTGCGCTGAACTCCTAACTCTGCTGCAGGCCTCGCTCGCGCCCGATGAGCAACCGCTCCCGTCATCGGTGCCAGCCGGCAGCCTCTAGCACCCTAAGGTCGATGGATCTGGACATCGCCGGGACATGTCTTGCCGATTGAGCGCTCTTGAGCTTCGGACATGTGTGCGCGCGCGAATAGGGTCGACATGGGGCATGATCGACATCGAGAAGTTCCCGGAAACCTGGTGCAGGATGTGGAGCGAGGACGCCACGTTTGCGCACGAACTGCTCACCGACGATGCGCGTCAGTGGGCTACCCGCACGGCTCCTCGGGACAGCGTCCTGGGCCCGGCTCAGACAGAGGGATTCATATCGCGGTACCAAGTGGACGTCGGCAACATCTTTGTCCCACGCGCCCTGGTCGTGGGCACGGACTGGTGGCCTACACCTGGGACCTGACCAGGCGCGATGGCTCGGTCGTGACCGGCATGGACTTCAACGTCCTGCTGCAGGGCAAAGTCGTCGACAACTGGACCTTCGCTGGGCCCTGGCGTGACGCGCGAGCTGATGGCCCAGGGGCTGGATCGCTGACTGCCGAATCGCTGTCCGGATTTGTTCGCAAAGTAGCCGACCGGCGCAGCCTGCGCCTTCACCGGCAGCCGGCGGTGGACCCGGTCAGGCAGACCGCTGCGTTCCTCTGGATGACCGCCGATGACGAGCCCGGCGGGATCGACGTCCTCGTCGTCCGCGATGGGACGGTGACTGACAGCTGGTCGTTGCCGGCTTATCGGCCCTTCAGCTAATGATCTGCGAAGCAGCCGTGGTTGAAGCTTGGTGTTGGCGGCGAATGCCGCGCTCGCCGCTCGAGCGGTGGCGCGCGCGATGGCCTCGACGACGTCAGCCATGGCCTGCGCCGTGCCTGAATGACCCGCGACGTGATCGGCCACGCCAAGGGCATCCTCACGGAGCGCTTCAGGATCACCCCGGACGACGCGTTCGACCTCTTGCGGCACGCCTCTCAGACCTGAATCTGAAACTCCACCACGTGGCAGAGCGACCGGCCGAAACCGGCGAACTGCCCAGCAGGAACCACTAACAGAGCGATCGAGCTATGTGACCGTGACGCCACGTGCGTACACCCTCAGCAGAGAAGCCGGATGTCGGTTCGGCTCGGACCGGCGCCCAGGCCCACATCTGTCGCGCCGTGAGGACGATGTTGAGGGGTGCCGGCGTGATCTGTGTGGGCCCCAAATCAGTCCCTGTCACATGGGTCAGTCGAACGGGTTGACGACGCTGGCTATGTCAACTCAAGTGGGACCCATTAGGGCAATCCAAGCGGGACCCACTCCGAGCCGCGTGGAGATCGAAGGCTAGGCGGACTGGACTTCGACCACGCAGAAAAGGTTGTCCTCTGGATCGGCAAGCACGGTCAGGCGCATGCCGGGGTGTTCATCGAGCACTTCCCAGCGGAGCGTGGCTCCAAGGCTAGTGAGACGGTCGACCTCGGGCTGCCGCTGCCCCCATGCGACACGGAAGTCTAGGTGCATCTTCTGATCGTTGCCGGGCGTTTTGGAGCTGCGGTGGAAGTGGAACCGGAGACCGTTCGCGGCGGCGGTTTGGAGGAAGGTGTCGGAGTCGTTGCCGGCTGGTTCTCCTCCGGCGGCCGCGGCCCAGAATGCGGCGAGGGCCTGCGGATCCGCTGCCTCTATGGTGAGGCTGCCGAGTTGAAGTGCTGAGGTGCTCATGCGTGATCTCCTGATGGGGTCGGGTCGGGTTTAGAACGTGGGGATGATGCCGCCGTCGATTCGGAACTCGGCGCCCGTGACCCAGCTCGCTCGATCGGAGGCAAGGAATGCCACCATCTCGGCTACTTCGTCGGGGGTGCCGGGGCGGCGCATCGGGATGCCGAGGCGGGTGATGATGTCGTCCTGGAGCTGTTCCAGGGAGATGCCCTGGGCCTCGGCGACTTGTCCCAGTGACTGCTTCGCTCCTTCGGTCATGGTGAAGCCCGGGAGGACGTTGACGACGCGGACGCCTGCCGGGCTGACCTCGGTGGCCAGCGTGCGGCTGTAGGCGTTCAGTGCGGCCTTCGACGCCGCGTAGGACGCCTGGCCGGGCTGGGGGAAGTGGCTCGAGATCGAGGAGATGTGCACAACGACGCCGCGGCCCCGTTCGACCATGGCCGGAACGAGTTCCCGATCGAGGCGAACGATGCCCAGGAAATTCAGGGCGAGATCCTGCGTCCAAGCGGCATCAGGAGTCTCCAGAGCCGACGCATTGGCGTTCATCGCCGCAGCGTTCTGGACCACGACGTCGATCGGCCCATGGGACAGCGCCGCGGCCGCGAACGCAGTGATCCCGTCAGATGTGCTGAGGTCCGCGGCAATGTAGGTCGCGTCGAGGTCTTCCGGCGGTGCGGACCGCGCCCCAACGATGACCTGCGCCCCAGCTGCGGCGAAGCGCTGCGCGATCGCCTTCCCCAACCCTCGGGATCCGCCCGTGACCAGGACACGCTTGCCGGTGTACTCGTTGCCATCAATGCTCATGTCCGCACTCTATCGCCTTTCGTCGATGATCGATACAGGGTACGATCTGCGCATGCGCACTGTCTTCCACCCCTCCTTGAGCGACATCCCCCTTCATCGGGTGATGCATGCTCTCGGAAGTCCGGTGCGCCTGGCGGTCGTGAAGAAATTGCTTGATGGCAAGGTTCATCAGGGCAGCGAATTCGATTTCGGGGTTAGCCAGTCGACCCTGAGTCACCACGTGAAGATCCTTCGCGAGGCCGGGATCCTTCAAAGCGACCCCGAGGGAACCCGCTGCCTGATGTCGTTGCGGGCAGTCGAACTGGATGAGCGCTTCCCAGGATTCGTCGAACAGCTTCGAGTGCTGAGCACCGACTACTGACACCTCTCGAAGGTGGGCTGGCAGGCCAAAGCGATTACGACGCAACTCCCTAGCGAGGTTCTTCTCACCTAATGGGTTCTTGCCGGGCCTGGGAGGCTTGCTTGGTTCTGGTAGCGGCCAGCGGGTCAGCAATCATCACTTCTCTGACCCCGTTTTGGTAGGTCTGGCGGCAGACTGTTCGCCTCGAACGCCTCTTTCCACAGATCGAACGCGTCCTGAAGATCAACGACCTGCACACCATCACCAACGACGTCATTGAGGCCGCCCAGAGCACCCTCGTCATCGGCGTCACCTGACAGCACGACAAGCCGCCATCCAACAACGGCAGAACCCCGCCATCTATCGGCGAAGGTCACACCCCAGTGCGACTCGGAAGCCAGCGAGTCCCGCTGTGACCTTCACCGGCAAGTGGCACGGTTTCCTCAGCGCAATGTGGCGCGATCGGTCGGGTGCGCGAGGTCGGCCGTTCTCGTAAGGGGAATCGGTCACCGATCACCGATCGGGTATCGAGAACGCTCCGAGGCGTAGTGCCCGTTCCTATCCGGCGCTACTTGGCGGCCGACTTCATGCTGAGTTCGTCTGCCTATTCCTCGGCGAGCGTTCCGACGAGTTCGGCGATCTTCACGGCGATGTCCTCCATGGACTCCTCTGCCGTGCTGAATCTGAGGTGCACCTACCGTTCCGAAGCTCGCGGGCCGCGGCCACTCCCAACATTAGCTACTCCCAGCAGACGACGGGGCCGCTCGGTCGGCCGATCCCCGCCGACCTTGAGATCACCGAATATGTCCCCGACTCCACCGTGGTGTTCCGAGTGATCGCCGGCCCAGTCCGACCCTTCGGGTCCTACGTCTTCAGCGGCGACCTCACCACGACTGTCACCTTCAGTCTGAAGGTGAACCTGACCGGCATCAAGAAGTTACTCATGACCCGAATGGTTCAACAGACCATGGACGCCGAAATGGTTGCCCTCGACAAGGCCAAAGCCCTCCTCGAGTCCCGCCCTTAGCCGGCAGATGCCGAAGACCTAAAGCCCCTTCTTGCGACCCGCCGCGGCGCCCGGCGGCTAACGCCCGTCGAAGGGCCTCGTCGCTGTTTGGCTGCAGCGTCGGTGCGTCATGGTGCCCTGAGATAGTCCTGCAGGGCGTCGAGCCGGTCGTCCCAGGCGTGGGCGAGTGCGGCGAGAAACTGCTGGGCGAGCTGCACGGGTGCGGACCGCAGCCGGTAGCGCACGCGCCGGCGCTCGCCAGGCTCGGGCGTGACAAGTCCCGCGTCGGCCATGAGGGCGAGGTGCTTGGCGATGGCCTGGCGGGTGATCGGCAGCCGAGCGGCAAGATCGGTGGCGGTGGAGGGGCCATCGGTGGCGAGCGCGGCGAGGATGCTGCGGCGGGTCGGGTCAGCAAGCGCAACGAAGACCTGCTCGGCAACGGCCTCGATGTCAGGCGCCATCGACGTGCTCTGCTAGTTCCGTCAGCTCGCGTGACCAGCCCTGACTGTGGGAGTCGTAGGTCTCGCGCCGGGTGTCGACGGGAAGCTGGGCGAAGCCGGTCTCGACGACACGCAGCAAGGTGCCGTCGCCGTCGGGCTCCAGGGTGAACTCGACGTAGGTGCGACGGGGGTCGTCCTCAGGTAGGTCGGGCAGTCGCCACGTGTACGCGAACACCGTGGGTTCCTCGACACGCTCGACGCGCATATCGATCGTCATGCCGCCCACGAAGGTCATCGAGGCCGCGCCGCCAGGGCGCAGGTCGATGCTCGCCCGCTCGCCGAACCACGCGCTCAGACCGTCGGCCGTGGTGATCGCCTTCCACACCTCTCGTGGTGCGCGGGTCAGGGCGGCGGTGCGCTCGATGCGGTCGGGGAACGCCATGATTTCCTCTTTCAGGAACTGAGTATGGATGATGCCGAGCAACGGTCGCCGACCCGCGGGCTGCCCGGTTAAGCCGGGCAGCCCCTGAAGAAGCCGGGATCAGCCGTTCTGTTCGGCGGCGCGGCGGGCGAGATCCCGCGGGCTCCGGTTGGGAGCTCCGGGGCCACCCTCGACCAGCTCGCGCAGGCTGGTGCCCACGAAGTGATCCCAGCTGCGGCTGCACATATCCTTGCACTCGAGTTCGTCGTCCAGGCCTCGGTGCTCGAAGGTGACCTCGCAGGAGCCGTTGTCGATCGGCGTGATGGTGAACGTCGGCTGGGTGCCGACCCAGTCTTCCATGAAGGTGCACTCGGTCACTGTCCAGCGAACGGTCGTCGGGCGGGTCGCCTCGTCGACGCGGATGAGGAGAGGCTTGTGATCCGCCACCATCGGGAACCGCAGGTGGCCACCGATCAAGCCCGAGCCCGTCACCGGGCTCCACCAGGAGCTGAGCGTCTCGGTCGTGGTGACGGCGTCGTACACGACGTCAGCCGGGGCGTTGATACGGACGGTGGTGCGGTAGTCGGTGCTGGTTGTCACTGGAGTCTCCTTGAGTCGAAGTGGAATATCGCAACCTGCTGGTTGCTACTTTATGGCAACCCCGGAGTTGCGTCAAGTGCTGCTGCGGAGGCCTACCTTCAGGGACCGGCTTGCCCGTGATCGCTGTGATCGAGTTCTTCCTCGCCTGCTCGTCGCGCATGGCCGGGATGAACGCCTGGATGCTGGCGATTGCCATGGGGATCACGATGTTCCACACCGTCTGCAGTCCCGGCCTCGCTGGGGCGTGGAGGGCGATAGTGCGCGGGTGAGCAGAACGATCGTGTGGGTCCTTGGGTTCGTCCTCGTTACAGGAATCTTCGGGACGGTCTACGTCGTGGCGCAGCATGTCAACGCCGGGCCAATGTTGAC
>PMLO01000095.1 GCA_003158895.1 Propionibacteriaceae bacterium | reverse complement strand
CGCGGTGCTGGGCGACGTCATGACCAAGAGGCTAGTGCTCGTTGTCGTCTCCCCCTGTCAGAATGTCGGACATGACCGAGCAGCCTGGTGGTGGCACCGCCATCCAGGAGCGCGTCAACGAGCAGCCCCTGGGCCAGGAGCCCTGGGTGTGCATCGTCTGGAACGACCCGGTGAACACCATGCAGTACGTCACGTACGTGTTCCAGACCTACTTCAAGTTCACGAAGGAGAAGGCGACCCGGCTCATGCTGGAGGTCCACAACGATGGGCGGTCGGCCGTCGCGATGGGCACCAAGGACGAGATGGAACGGGACGTGACCGCGATGCAGGCGTACGGGCTGTGGGCGACGCTGGAGCCGGCCGCGTGAGGAGTGGGTTCGTACGGGACACCGACGGCGGCATCATCTGGTACTGCCTGCCGTTCGAGATCGGGTTGCTCGCGTCGATGGCGACGCAACTGGTCGAGCTCGTCGATGCGCCCGCCTGGTCGGACGATCCGCTCGAGCGCTGGGCGAACGAGCGCGACGTTGCGCCACTCGACCGCGACGACCCCGCCCTGGCGCGGCTCTTCCCCGAGGCGTCGACCAACGCCGAGGAGGCGTCGGAGTTTCGGCGTCTGATGGAGGCCGAGCTCCGCACTCAGAAGGCCGGCGACGCGGCGATCGTGCTCGCGGCGCTGGGTCCCGCGGAAGGTACGTCCGATCCTGAGGTGCCGATCCCGCTGCCGGAGCAGGACGCCTGGCTGCGCACGCTCAACGCCATGCGGCTCGTGCTCGGCGCGCGGCTCGGCATCGACGACGACAAGGATGCCGAGCTCGTCGACGACCTCGACCCCGACGATGAGCGCGCACCGGTCGCGGACGTGTACCACTGGATCGGGTACGTCCAGTCGCTGCTCCTCGACGCGATCACCGCCTGATCGGCCAGCAGTAGCTCCTACAACGAGCTGGGCGTTGCGTCGGGCCGGGTCGAGCCGGTCCACGACCGGCGGCATCGATGCGACCGGCATCATGGTCAGGTTGGGTCCGGCCGGCTGCCCCGCCGTGGGCGAGACGCTGATGTCGGCGATGACCTCGCTGAACTCGGGAAGGGACCACGCGGAGTCCGCTCGCTCGACCCTGAACTCGTACGATATGGCGGTGACCACAACTGGCCGGGACGCGCCCATCGGGATCTTCGACTCAGGCTTCGGCGGCCTCACCGTGGCGCGGTCGATCTTCGACCAGCTGCCGGGCGAGGACATCATCTACCTGGGCGATACTGCGCGCGCTCCGTACGGGCCGCGGCCGATCGCAGAGGTCCGTGCGTACGCGCTGCAATGCCTCGACCACCTCGTCGACCTCGGCGTGAAGTCGCTCGTCATCGCGTGCAACAGCGCGTCGGCGGCGGTCCTGCGCGACGCGCGCGAGCGGTACTCGATCCCCGTCACCGAGGTCATCCTGCCCGCCGCCCGTCGGGCCGTCGCGGCGACCAAGACCGGCCGGGTCGGTGTGATCTGTACGGAGGCGACGGCGACCTCCCGCTCGTACGACGATGCCTTCGCGGCGGCGCCTCAGATCACCCTGACGACCTCGGCCTGCCCGAAGTTCGTCGACTTCGTCGAAGCCGGCGTCACCGGTGGGTCCGAGCTGCTGGCCGTCGCCGAGGAGTACCTCGCGCCCATCCAGGAGGCGGACGCCGACACCCTGATCCTCGGGTGCACCCACTATCCGCTGCTGACCGGCGTCATCTCGTACGTGCTCGGTGACGGCGTGACCCTCGTCTCGAGCGCCGAGGAGTGCGGCAAGTCGACGTTCTCCTCGTTGACGCGGCGCGACCTGCTGCAGCCCGTTCCGCGCGAGGGCTACCACCGTTTCCTCACGACGGGAAACCCCGAGAAGTTCGCCGGCATCGGGCGGCGTCTGATGGGGGACTTCGTCGCCGACGTCGAGCCGTTGCCGGAGCTCGCGAGTGACGATCTCGGACTTGTCAGTTTCCCCCGATAGGGTCGCCCTCATGGTGAGAACAGACGGCCGTGAGGCCGACCAGCTCCGGGATGTACGGATCACACGCAACTGGCTCGACCACGCGGAAGGATCGGTCCTCGTCGAGTACGGCAAGACCCGGGTCCTCGTGGCGGCCAGCGTGTCCGAGGGCGTCCCGCGCTGGCGCAAGGGGAGCGGACTGGGCTGGGTGACGGCCGAGTACGCGATGCTGCCGCGCGCCACGCACACCCGCTCCGACCGCGAGTCGGTCAAGGGCCGCATCGGCGGCCGCACCCATGAGATCTCGCGCCTCGTCGGGCGTTCGCTTCGAGGGATCATCGACTACACCGCGCTCGGCGAGAACACGATCCAGCTCGACTGCGATGTCCTGCAGGCCGACGGCGGCACCCGTACGGCCTCTATCACCGGCGCGTACGTCGCGCTGGCCGACGCCGTGAGCTGGCTGCGTGAACGCAACCTGCTCGTACGGGAGCCGCTCAAGGGCTCGGTCGCGGCGGTCAGCGTGGGCATTGTGGGCGGCAAGGAGCTGCTCGACCTCGCCTATGTGGAGGACTCCTCGGCCGACGTCGACCTCAACATCGTCGCCACGGGCGACGGTCGCCTCATCGAGGTGCAGGGCACCGCAGAGGCCGAGCCGTTCAGCCGCCAGCAGCTGGACAGGCTGCTCGATCTGGGGCTCGCGGGCTGCGCAGCGCTGACGCGGGTGCAGCAGGAAGCGCTCAAGGCGTGAAGCTGCTCATCGCGTCAGGCAACGCGAAGAAGGTCGTCGAGCTCCGGCGCCTCGTGGCGCAGGCCGGACTGTCGCTCGACGTGGTGGGGCTCGCAGACGAGCCGCCGTACGAGGAGCCGGCCGAGGACGGCGACACGTTCGAGGCGAACGCGCTCATCAAGGCCCGCGCGGGGACTGCCGTGACCGGTCTTCCCACGCTCGCCGACGACTCCGGCATCGAGGTCGACGTGCTCAACAAGATGCCGGGCGTACGGTCCGCGCGCTGGGCGGGTCCCGGGGCGAGCGACACCGACAACCTGGAGCTGCTGCTGCGCCAGATCGCCGACGTGGAGCCGGCGCGCCGCCGGGGACGGTTCGTGTGCGCGATGGCGCTCGTACGTCCCAACGGCACCGAGGAGGTGCTGCGACGCACCATGGAGGGTGTGGTCATCGACGCCCCGCGCGGCGGCAACGGCTTCGGCTACGACCCGATCTTCGTCACGGACGGACACTCGGTCACCAATGCGGAGCTGTCGCCCGACGAGAAGGATGCTGTGAGCCATCGCGGCCAGGCTGTACGCGCGATGCTGCCGTTGCTTGCGAGGTTGGAGGAGCAGTCGTGAAGGTCTACCTCGATCTGCTGGACCGCGTGCTCACGGAGGGCGTCCAGCGCGACGACCGTACGGGGACGGGCACGCTCTCGGTGTTCGGCCACCAGATGCGCTTCGATCTCAGCCAGGGATTCCCGATGCTCACGACGAAGCGGATCCACGTACGGAGCGTGTTCGGCGAGCTGCTGTGGTTCCTGCGCGGTGACACGAACGTCGCCTGGCTCCACGAGAACGGCATCACGATCTGGGACGAGTGGGCCGACGCGAACGGCGACCTCGGACCCGTGTACGGGGCGCAGTGGCGCTCGTGGCCCACGCCCGACGGCCGCCACATCGACCAGATCACCCAGGTCATCGAGCAGATCCGCAGCAACCCCTCGTCGCGGCGCCACATCGTCAGCGCCTGGAATGTGGGCGAGCTCGACAAGATGGCGCTCCCGCCCTGCCACGCGTTCTTCCAGTTCTACGTGGCCGACGGCAAGCTGAGCTGCCAGCTGTACCAGCGGTCGGCCGACATCTTCCTCGGCGTACCGTTCAACATCGCCTCGTACGCCCTCTTGACCCATCTGGTCGCGCACGTGACGGGCCTGGAGGTCGGCGACTTCGTCCACACGCTCGGCGACACCCACCTGTACCTGAACCACATCGACCAGGCGAAGAAGCAGCTCGCCCGGGAGCCCCGGCCGCTGCCCACGCTGTGGCTGAACCCTGAGGTGACCGCGATCGACGCGTTCACTCTCGATGACATCCGCATCGACGGCTACGATCCCCTGCCAGGGATCAAGGCTCCGATCGCGGTCTGACAGGAGACTCGTGGCACAGCGCACGCTCACCGCGATCGCGGCCTTCGCGCGGAACCGGGTCATCGGCCGCGACAACGGCATGGCCTGGAACCTTCCCGAGGACTCCGCGCGGTTCAAGAAGGTCACCATGGGTGGGGTCCTCATCACCGGCCGGCGCACCCACGAGAGCATCGGCTTCCCGCTGCCCGGCCGGGTGACGCTCCTCGTGACCCGCGACCGCTCGTACACCGACGACCGCGTCCGGATCGTCCACTCGGTCGACGAGGCCCTCGCGGCGCTCCACGACTACCCCGACCGGCGCTGGTGGGTGGCCGGCGGCGGCGAGATCTACAGGCTCTTCTGGGACCACCTCACCGACCTCGACATCACTGAGGTGCACGACGAGCCGGAGGGCGACGCGCTGTTCCCGGAGATCGACCCGGCCGTCTGGCGCGAGACATCCCGCACGCCGCGCCCCCTGCTCGACTTCGTCCAGTACACCCGCATCACTCCTGCATTACCGCTGGAGTGACGATGAGGCAGACCGCCTCGATCCTTCATCTGGACCTCGACGCGTTCTTCGCGTCGGTCGAGCAGCGTGACAAGCCATCACTGCGCGGCAAGCCCGTCATCGTCGGCGGGCTCGGCGGTCGTGGGGTGGTGTCGACGGCGTCGTACGAGGCGCGGGTGTTCGGCGTCCACTCGGCGATGCCGATGCACGAGGCGCGCCGGCTCTGTCCGCGGGCGGCGTTCCTGTCTGGCCGGTTCGGTTCGTACAGGGCGGCCTCGCGGGTCGTCATGGGCGTCCTGGGCGAGCTGTCGCCGTTGGTTGAGCCGCTGAGCCTCGACGAGGCGTACGTGGACCTGGCAGCGGGAAACGTTGACGTCACCGACACCGAGGCGCTCCTGGCAGTCGCCGCCGAGCTGCGCGCCAGCGTCACGCAAGCGACCGGAGGGCTCACGGCGTCGGTGGGGCTGGGCAGCTCGAAGTTCATGGCGAAGCTGGCTTCCGAGCTGGCCAAGCCCGACGGTGTCTACCTTGTCGCGCCAGGCACGGAGCTCGACCGCATCGCGCCGCTGGCTGTACGGGCGATACCCGGGGTGGGGCCCGTGACCGCGGAGAAGCTCGACCGGCTCGGCATCCAGACCGTGGCGGACCTGCGTCGCGCATCCCCCAACGAGCTGCGGCGCGAGGTGGGCCAGGCGTGGGCCACCGAACTGGCGCGCCTATCCGTCGCGGACGACGACCGGCCGGTCAGCCCTGAACGCGGGGTGAAGTCGATCTCGACGGAGGACACGTTCGACGCGGATATCTCCGACATGGGCGTGCTTGAGGCGAAGGTCACCCGGGACGCGATGGGGGTTGCTGCGCGGCTCAACAACGCAGGGCTCTTCGCTCGCACAGTCACGGTGAAGATCAAGCTGGGCGACTTCACGACCCACACTCGCTCCCGCACGCTCCTGGGTGCGGTCGACGCTGGCGATGTGATCGCCGAGTCGGCCCGGCAGCTGCTGCGCGGAGCGTCCGCGCAGGTCGCCCAAGGCGTACGGCTCATCGGCGTCGGCGTTTCCGGCTTCACGTCCGCGGCTCAGGAGGCCCTGTTCGAGGTCGCCTCGTCCAGCCCCGACGAGCTGCAGGTCGACACGGTGGCGCCGACCGTACGGCAGGCAGCCGTCGGCTACCAGCCCGGCGAGGACGTCACCCACGACACCTGGGGCGCCGGCTGGGTGTGGGGGAGCGGCCACGGCTGGGTGACCGTACGGTTCGAGACCGCGCTCTCGGAGAAGTCAGGACCTGTACGCGCGTTCCGCCTCGACGACCCCGCCCTACGTGCAACCCCGGTGATGCTGGCCGACGACACGGGCCTGGACTCCCAGGACGATTGAACCTCCGAAGTTGCGCTCATTCAGGCGGTCAGGGGATCGGCGCGGCGGCGAACCTCCGAAGTTGCGCTACTGGATGTCTCCCGATGTCCGTGGAGCGCAACTTCGGACGTTGCACCGCGTGGAACCCGGAACGACCGTCACTATGAGCGCAACTTCGGCGGTCCAACGGCTACAACCCGAGGGCGCGTTCGATCCTGTCGATGACCTGGGCGGGATGGAGCATGACTTCCTTCGGCAGCCAGCGGACGAAGCGCCAGTCGTTGTCGCGCAGGTCTTGCTCGCGCTCCTTCTCAGCGACGTACGCCCCTGGGTCGCTGTACTTCACCGCGCCATCGCACTCGCCGAGCAGCCGTTGTTCCTCCCACAGGAAGTCGGGGAAGTACGTCGCTTTCGCGGTCCGGATCTCGGCCTGGAACGACGGTGTCGGGATGCCGGCCTGGTGCATGTAGCCGGCGGACAGCGACTCGGCCGCTGACTCGCGGCAGGGCTTCGTCAGGGAGATGGCGAAGCGAGCTCGAGTCGCCCGGATGGTCGTTGCGGCCTCAGAGAGAAGGGCGAGCGCGGCGTTCACATACGTCGGGTTCACATAGTCGCGCCGCCGTGGCTTGGTCACGAATGATGCGCAGATCAGACGGGCGGCACCGTCCAGCAGCACCAGCGCCTGCGGGAGTTCCAGGTCGGCCGCCAGGTCCACCGCCGTACGTGCGGGGCTGGTCACGAGGTAACCGTCGCTGTCGGCAAGAGCCTGGCTGCGAGGAAGCGGTCCTACGTGGTGGACCGCCGACCCCACCTTCGACACATGTCCAGTCGGGAGCGTGATGGAGACGGGGAACTCAACCCAGCGTTCGAAGCCGGGGTTGGGCAGTCCGAGCATCAACGCGGCTGACTGATGGCTGATCACCCCGGCGGGGTTGGCCACCTGCTCGGCTCGGGCTCGTACCACCTGCTGAGCGGCGGGCTCCGCGGGCCAGGCGTCCGCGCGCAGGAAGACTCCATGTCGCACGGTGACGAGGTCGCCTGTTCGTATTCGAGTACGGATCATGTGGTCGGTCATGCCGAGTGCCAGGAGATCGGAGCGGCTGGTCGGTCGGGATGGCAGAGTCCAGGGGTGGGCGGTTCTCACCTTGTCAGCGTCGAACCATCACAGAGCGGAACGCAAGCAGATCCTTCGGCGGCTGTGGATAACCCCGGCGATCGGTGATCGTGCGGTCAGGTGCACCAACCTTTCGTACGGCCATTGCGTATTGGAGGGCAGAGGCTTTTCAAGGAGGTGGCATGAGCGGCGTCGACCAGGACTTCGCGGACTTCGTCGCGCAGAACTCACCGCGGCTGGTGACGATCGCACGCCTGATGTGCGGCGACCGGCATCTCGCCGAGGACCTCGTCCAAGGGGCCCTCGCCCGTTGCTACCTCAAGTGGGCGCGGATCTCCGGTGACCATGAGCCGTTCGCGTACGTGCGGCAGGCAGTCGTCAACGGCTACCTGTCGCGGCTGCGGACCAGACCCTGGCTCGAACGGTCGATGGCTGAGCCCGAGGAGCGGGCCTGGCCGGACGACACAGCGGCCGTCGACGTACGGCTCGTGCTGCACAAGGCACTCGCCACCCTGAGCCCGCGCCAGAAGGCCGTGATCGTGCTCCGCTACTTCGAAGACCTCACCGAGAGGGAGACCGCCGTGGCGCTCGGCGTGTCTATCGGGACCGTGAAGTCCACGGCCCACCAAGCCCTCGCCCGCATGCGCATCGACCCGGATGTCGGCGGCCTCGTGACCCTGCGTTCGACCTCCGTCGAAGGAGAGCTTTCATGAACATCTCGGAACTCCACGAGCAGCTGAACGACGAGCCGCTGGACGCACCGCTGGACGTGGCCGGCGTCGTGGCCCGCGCGGGCAGGATCAGGCGTACGAGGTGGGTGGTCGGCGCCACCTCGGTCGTCGCCCTGGCACTCGTGGTGTCGCTCGTCCGCGGTCCACTCACGGCGGCGGGCAGCCAGATCCAGGTCGCCGCCGTGCCGTCCGCCACCGCGACAGCAAGCCAGCCTCCGTCCGCGACGACCCCCGCCAACACCACGTACGCCGCGATGAACATCCTGCTCATCGGCAGCGACGGCCGGGGGACGGCTCAAGGCCAGAGCGACTCCTTCATCGTCATGCACATCTCCGCGGACCGGAAGTCCGTCTACCTCGTCTCGTTCCCCCGCGACATGTGGGTGACGGTTCCCGGGTACGGGAAGGCCAAGATCAACGCGGCCTACTCGGACGGCGGCGCCGCGCTGTCCGTGTCGACGATCGAGGCCCTCACCGGCGCCCGGATCGACCACGTCGTGGTCACCGACTTCACCGACTTCGTCTCACTCGTCGACGCCATCGGCCCGATCACCGTGGACAACCCAGTGGCATCGGTGGCGCGGGACGACCGGGGGGTGCAGTACCAGTTCCCGAAGGGCCCGCTGGTCATCACCGACGGGTACATGGCGCTGGCCTTCGCGCGTCAGCGCTGGGAGCTGCCCAACGGCGACCTCGACCGTACGTTGCGGCAGCGCGCGTTCCTGAAGGCACTCGCGCTCAAGGTCGCCACGCCGGACGTGCTGGCGAACCCGGTCAAGCTCACCGCGGTCATCGACGCCATCGGCAAGTACGTCACCGTGGACCAAGGGATGACCAACGACGTGATCCTGTCCCTCGGCGCCTCGCTCACGGGCATCACCAACGCGGGCCAGATCCACATGGTGCAAGCACCCATCACGGGCTTCGGCGCGAGTGCCGACGGCCAGTCGATCGACGTGGTGGACGTCGCCGGGAACACCGCGCTCGGCACGGCCCTGCAGAACGACACGATGCCGGCGTTCGTGGCTGCGTACCCGAAGACGGAGCAGGGCTAGAACGCCCCCGCGTCTCCGCACACCTCCAGAGACAGGCTCTCACGGGCTGCGGGCGACCCGGCATTCACCGAAGATGTGTTGGTAGGGCTTTCTGAACCTTTTGGGCCCCTCGCGCATTGACGTGAGTGACGGACCGTACGAGGGAGAGATCGGTGGATGGCGCTGAGCGGGACCATTTCAACGATTTCGTACGTCACCACTCGCCGCGGCTCCTGGTCTTCGCGCGTCTCCTGACCAGAGACAGACCCTCGGCCGACGACCTCGTTCAGGGTGTCCTCGTGCGCTGCTATCCCCAGTGGGCGCGCATCTCGCGGGACGGGGGAGAGTACGCGTACGTGAGGAGGAGCATCCTCAACGCGTACCTCTCACTGCTCCGGCGTCCGTGGCGGGAGCTGCCTCACTCGGAGCTGCTCGATGTCAGCCCGGCGCAGGACGAGCCGGTCGAGGACCGCCTGGTCATCCGTCGAGTGCTCGACCGCCTGACGCCACGGGAGCGGGCCGTCATCCTGCTGCGGTACTTCGAGGACCTGTCGGAGGCCGACACCGCTGCCGAGCTGGGGATCAGACCAGGAACGGTGAAGTCGACGACCCACCACGCCATGGCGGCCATGCGCATCGACCCCGACATCAACGACCTTGCTGCCGTCCGGGGCATCACCGGACGGTCCGAGAGGAGCACGACATGAACATCACAGACCTGCGGCGCGAGCTGAACGACGAGCCGACGCCAGAACCGCTCGACCCCGAGATCCTCGCGGGTCGGGCTGAGGTCGGCTTGCGAGGAGCACGCCGTACCCGCCGTCTGCTCGTCGTCGGCGCGGCCATCGTCGCCGTTGCCCTGGGTCTCACCACGGCTGTACGGTCCGGCTGGCTCGGGAGGGGCACCCAGCCGTACGTCGCGGGCGCGCCAGCGGGTCCAGTCTCGACGCCGGCTCCGATGGGCAGCGCGATCGTCATCACGACCGGTCCGAGCGGGGGCGAGGCCACAGTGACGCCAGTCGGCTCGATCCCGGCAACCGGTGTGATCCCCGCCGTCCCGTACGTGGCGGTGGGTCCTGCTCCCGCAGTACGAACGATCCCCGACAACACGTGGGTGGAGGTGGTTGCGGGTACGTGGGTGGCCACGTGGAAGACGAAGATCATTGTGGTCAACAACGACATGACGCCGTCGGAGACGCCGCAAGTTGCGTGCGGCGCCGGCGCCGGCTCGTTCGGGTGTCGCGGCACCGTGGACAACACGAACCGAGACGCGAGCTTGAGCAACGTACAGAGCACCGGGAGCAATGTGCTGACTGTGGCCAGCTCGTCGTTCTCCGGCAGCCCCGCATCGACGAAGGCGATCCTCCCTGAGGGCACGGCGTACTGGGGAGTCCTATGGCGCCTCGAAGGTGTCGCCGGCTGGACGTTCGCCGTGTGGACGACCCCGTCGCTGCTGCTCCCGTCGATCACACCGGGATCACAGGTGGGGTTCCCAGTCGTCTCTCCTACGTACAAGACCTACGACGGCGCGGGAACCGTCACCGGTTCGTTCCCCGCCTAAAGTGCGGCCGCGCTCAGCATCTCTCGTACACTCGTCGCTGCCAGCCGGAGTGGTGGAACTGGCAGACACGCAGGATTTAGGTTCCTGTGCCGAAAGGCGTGAGGGTTCGAGTCCCTTCTCCGGTAC
>PMLO01000027.1:6276-7888 GCA_003158895.1 Propionibacteriaceae bacterium | reverse complement strand
CGCTCGAGGACCGTGACGGCCTTCGCGTTGCCGATGGCCGCGACGAGCTCGGCCTCGGGGAACGGCTGCAGCAGCTTGATCGAGACCACGCCGGCCTTGATCCCCTCGGAGCGCAGGTGACCGAGAACGGCCCGTACGTCGTCGGTGATCGAGCCCAAGCCGACCATGACGTAGTCGGCGTCCTCGCACTCGTAGGCCTGTACGGGCGAGTAGTCGCGGCCGGTGAGCTCGGTGTACTCGGCCATCGCCTGGCGCACGATCGCGGGGACGGCGCTGGCGAAGTGGGTACGGTGGTCCGCCGAGCCCGCCTGGAAGTCGGGCTGGTTCTGGACCGGGCCGGTGAGGCCGGGGTTGTGCGGGTCAACCAAGGCGGGTACGAGCTGACGCGTGCCCTTGGCGAGCGCGTTGAGCCACTGGCGGCGCCACTGGTTCTGCAGGCTGGCCGGCACCCACGCGAACGTCGTGGCGAGCAGGTCCTCGTTGCCGGACTCGACCGCATCGGCCTGCGTGGTGAGCTGGCCGCGCAGCGCGGCCAGGTCGTCGGCGTCGAAGTCGCGGGCGTGACGGTCCAGGAACCGCTCGAGCTGGAAGAGACGGCCCTTGGCTCCGAAGAGGAGCTCCTGGGCGACGGTCGGGCACGGGATGCGGCCGGCCGGGTCACCGAGGAAGTCGCGGAGCAGGTCGGGCTCGGGGAGCAGCACCTCGCTCATCACGTGGCTGGTCGCGAAGCCGTCCATGCAGTTGGCCACCGGGACGAGGGACAGCGCGGAAGCGCGGTAGGAGATGGCCGCGAGATCCGCGGCCTCCTGCGCGTTCGAGCCGAACAGGATCGTGTAGCCGGTCGGCAGCAGCGCGTACACGTCATCGTGTCCTGCCATGACGTTGAGCGAGTGCTTGGTCACGACGCGCGCGGCGACCTGGAGCACGAAGCCGCCGATCTTCTTGCCGACGGTGACGTAGTGCGACTCGAGCCCGTACAGGATGCCCTGGCTGGATGACGCGTTGGAGATGAAGTTGCCACCGGTGAGCGCCGCGCCCATCGCCCCGCTCTGGGCGGAGTGCTCACCCTCGGTCTCGACGAAGAAGGGGTGCTTGCCCCAGACGTTGAGCTGCCCTTCAGCGCGAGCGGCCTCGAACGTCTCCGCGATCTCCGTGGACGGCGTGATCGGGTAGCCGATCACTCCACCGCACACGTGCTTCATCACGTGGGCAACAGCGCCGTTTCCGTTGATGACCTCGGAGATACCGGGGTAGGTATGCGCCTTCAATGACATGCCACGTTCCCTCTCAGCGCGCTCGTGCTCCCGAGCAATGCTCGTCGGCAGCCGAGGCGGCTTCGCCAGGGCTACTCGCATTCTGCTCCCACGGGTTTTGGCGGGTGCCGCCGACCCCCCAGTTAGTGCGAGTTGCAACAACTTGGGCGACGCCTCCGCACTCCATGTCAGCGAAGAATCGCCGCTCCTGCGAAGGCGACGACGTTCACCAGGACCGTGGCCAGCACCCGCCCGGCGGCACGAGCCACGTCGAGACGTCCGCGCAGCATCGCGATCGCCTGCGCACCCGGTTCGGCGGATGGCGCCGCCCGCTTGAGCGCGAACATCAACGACCCGCG
>PMLO01000027.1:0-6269 GCA_003158895.1 Propionibacteriaceae bacterium | reverse complement strand
TGCTCGGCCTCGTCGTGGGTCAGTTCGCCGGACAACGAGAGAGCTGGAAGGCCGGTACGAAGTTCGCCGGGAAGTACATCCTCCAGACCAGCATCGTGATGCTCGGCGCAACAATGTCGCTGGGGCAGGTCGCCAGCACCGGCGGTCGTACGCTCCCGGTCCTCCTCGGCACCCTGATCGTCGCGCTCCTCGGCGGCTGGCTGCTCGCGCGGCTCCTGAAGGTCGAGCACATCACGGGACAGCTGGTGACGTACGGGACGGGCATCTGCGGCGCGTCCGCCATCGCGACGATGAGCGCGGTGATCGGCGCGCCCGCCACGTCGATCGCTCTGTCCGTCACCGTGATCGTCGTCTACAACGTGCTCGGCGCCATCTTCTTCCCGCTGATCGGGCACGCGATGGGCCTGTCGCAGGAGTCGTTCGGCCTGTGGGCCGGTACGGCCATCAACGACACCTCCTCCGTCGTCGCCGCGGCCACGGTCTACGGCGCGACGGCCGCCACCGTCGCCGTGGTGGTCAAGCTGACCCGGACGCTCGCGATCGTCCCGCTGGCCCTGTACGAATCGTGGCGAACCCACCGGAACTCGGAAGCGGGCACTCGACCGGTGTGGTGGAAGCTGATTCCGACGTTCCTCGTGCTGTTCCTCGTCGCCGCGGCAGCACGGTCGGTGGGCATGGTGCCGGCGTCCTGGGGACCGGTGATCAAGGAGCTTGCGTACATCGGCACCACCGTGGCGATGGCCGCCGTCGGGATGGGGTCGTCCCTGCGGCACATCAAGCAGGCGGGGTGGCGTCCAGTGGCGCTGGGCGGACTGCTGTGGATCCTCGTGGCCGGCTCGTCGCTCATCCTCCAGCGGGTGACCGGCACCATCTAGTGCCGTCGCCGACCTCCGTCTAGGCCGCCGCCAGCCGTGCGAGACCGTGGCGCAGCACCGTGAGCGCTTGCGCCTCCATCCGACGCACCGTCGGCTCGCTGACGCCCACCTCTCGCGCCACCTCGTCTCTGGATGCGGGTGGCCCGTCGAACCCGAAACGCCGCCGCAGGATCCGCCGGTCGATCACCGGGAGCCGGTCCAACAGCTGGAGCGCGTCGAAGGCTGCGTCCGGATCGAGGTGGCTGCTCGCCGACTCGTCCGGAACAAGGAGAGCCGCCGCGAACGGTGCGGGCGTCACGAGGGCCTGCACGGCCGCCACCCCGTACGCGCCCGGGACCTCTGACGGGACGACCGACCGTCCGAGGCACTGCATGAGGTCCACCTCGGCGCGACGGACGGCGAAGTAGCGGGCCATGTCCCGTGCCGGTACGCCCACCCGACCGCACTGCGTCGAGATCGCTCCGCGCACGCGCGCACGGATCCACGCCGCGGCGTACGGCCCGAAACGACCCCGCCGATGGTCGTACCGTGCCAACGCCTCGGCGAGCGCGAGGTGACCCTCCTGGACGACCTCGGCGAACTCCGCGGGCGACGCCCCGAACTCGCCGCGCACGATCGCCTTGACCAGACCGACATTGGCGAGCAGCAGCCGGTCCCTGGCGGCGCGTCCCTCCTGTATCAGGAGGTCGAGCTCATCGAGGCAGGCATCCGCGGCGAACCCGCCTCGGGACGCCTCTTCGGCAAGCACCCCGATCTCGACGGCCGCCGCAAGGGCGTCCTCCTCCGCTGGGGTCAGCAGCTGTGTGGTCGTCATGCCCGGACCATGTACTTCAAAGGGACGTGTTCGTCAGTCATCCACCGATCTCGCCGGACAACACTGCGACAACACCGACTTCGGGGAACCGCTCACACACTCACTCCCCGGTGGAGAGGACCAGCAGCTCCTTGCGCGTCGCCTCGAGGGCGATCATCGTCGTGAACATCTGGTTGTACGCGGTTTCGTCGGTCACCGGGTTCGTCCGCTGGAGCTTGGACTTGAGCGTGGCGATCGTGTACATCACCTTGAGCAGGCGCAGCTTGGCCACGTACGAGACCGCGTACGGCATGGTCACGGCCATCGGGTGCGGCTCGACCGCGAGCTGTACGGCCAGCTGGCGCAGCGAGTCGTCCTCGAGCCCCTCGATGATGCGCCGGGACCACTCGGAGTTCGACACGCCCTGCGGCGACTGCGGCGCGATCACGGCGAACAGCGCTCGGTACGCGGGGTTCGAGTAGTCGTCGGGAGACGCCCCGTGCCAGCCATCGACGAACGCGTCCGGGTACTGGAGCATCAGCTTGAGCGTGTCCCGCTCCACGGTCAGCGCGCGGTCGTTCGGGTCCGGCAGCTCGTACGTGATGAGCGCGCCCTGCGACTCGTCCTCGGGCGGCGGCGTGGCGGGGCGCTGCTGCGTCGGAGCTTCGGCCGGACGCCGACCCGACGCCTTGCTGACGACCTTCCGGACCTCTTCCACGTCAGTGCCGAGCATCGTCGCGAGCTCGCGGATGTAGCCGGACACGAGCGAGTTGTCACGGATCGACGCGACCAGCGGCGCGGCCGCACGCAGCGCCTCGAGACGACCGTCGACCCGGTCGAGGTCGTACTGGCTCAGGACGTTGGTCATGACGAACCGGTACAGCGGCTGGCGGCGTGCGACGAGCTCACGCACGGCCGCATCGCCCTGCTGGAGCCGCAGGTCGCACGGGTCCAGCCCGCTCGGCTCGACCGCGACGTACGTCTGCGCCGCGAAGTGGTGGTCGCCGGAGAACACCTTGAGCGCGGCCTTCTGGCCCGCGGCGTCGCCGTCGAACGTGAAGATCACCTCGCCGTGGAACGCATCGCCGCCGAGCAGCCGCTGGATGAGGCGGGCGTGGTCGTCACCGAACGCCGTGCCGCACGACGCGACCGCAGTGTCAACCCCCGCCACGTGCGCGGCCATGACGTCGGTGTAGCCCTCGACGATCACCGCCTGGCTCTTCTTGCCGATGTTCGTGCGGGCAAGGTCCAGTCCGTACAGCACGTGCGACTTCTTGTAGACGGGGGTCTCGGGGGTGTTGAGGTACTTGGCAGGCATCCGGTCGTCGTCGTAGAGCTTGCGGGCACCGAACCCGAGCACCAGCCCGCCGGCGTCCTTGATCGGCCAGATCGCCCGGCCCTGGAAGAAGTCCCACCCGCCCTGGCGCATCAGGCCCGCCGCGATGAGCTCCTCCTCGCGGTACCCACGGCCCCGCAGGTGCTGGCCCAGCGCACGTCCCGAGGTGGGCGCGAAGCCGAGACCGAACTTCTCGGCGACCTCCCTGCCGAAGCCGCGGCCCTGCGCGAACTGGCGCGCCACGACCGCGTCGGGTGTGAGCAGCTGCTCGGCGTAGTACTCAGCCGCCACCCCGTTCGCCTCGAGGATCCGCAGCCGGCTGCCGGGATTCTCGCGCTGGCCGCCCGGGCCTTCGGTGAAGCGCAGCTGAACCCCGTACTTCTCGGCGAGATGCTCGACAGCCTCCGCGAACGACAGGTTGTTGATCTTGCGGACGAAGGAGATGGCGTCGCCCGACTCGCCGCAGCCGAAGCAGTAGTAGAAGCCCCGCGACGGCGTGACCTGGAAGCTCGGGGTCTTCTCGTCGTGGAACGGGCACAGCCCCTTCAGCGAGCCGCCACCGGCAGGCTTGAGTGACACATAGGCGGCGATGACGTCGTCGATCCGCGCACGGTCGCGTACCTCCGCAATGTCCTCGTCGTTGATCAGCCCCACCACGCTGGCGAGTCTAGGGGTCGCCGCTGACGATCGGCCGGTCAGACCACAGCCACCATGGCATGACCGGCGAGGGACGTACCCGCAGCCTCGGCGATGACGAGAGCGGCCCGGCCGTCGAGGACGGATGGTGACGGGGCCGTACCGGCTTCGATCGAGGTGATGAAGTGGTCGAGCTCGGCGGTGTACGCGGCGGCGTAGCGCTCAAGGAAGAACGGGAGGTACGGACCGGCCACCTCCGTACCGGAGCCGCTGCTCGACCGGACACCAGTCGTCCGCAGGTTCGTCGTCTCCAGCGCGCCCTTCGGCCCGAAGACCTCGATGCGCTGGTCGTAGCCGGCCGCACAGACGCGGCTGTTGAGGATCGTCGCGGTGGCGCCGGACGGTGCCGTGAGTGTGACGGCGCACGTGTCGATGTCGCCGATCCCGCGGATGTCGTCGATGAACGCGTGGCCGCTCGCGGACACCTCGGCGATGTCGCCGAGCAGGAAGCGAGCCATGTCGAAGTCGTGGATGGTCATGTCCTTGAAGATGCCGCCCGAGTTGACCATGTACTGGGCGGGCGCGGCGGCCGGGTCGCGGCTGATGATCGTCACCTGGCGCAGCTCGCCGACCTCTCCCGCGTCGAGCCGGCCCTTGAGCTCGACGACACCCGGGTCGAAGCGGCGGTTGAAGCCGACCATGACGCGGTGCTCCTGGCCCCTGATCGCCGCGAGGCACTCGTCGACGCGCGCGACGGACAGGTCGATCGGCTTCTCCGTCAGTACAGCCTTGCCCGCGGCCACCGACGCGATGATCTGGTCGACGTGGCAGGACGTGGGCGAGCAGATCACGACGGCGTCGATGGTCGGGTCTTCGTACACGTCCTCGACCTTCTCGGAGCTCTTCGCACCGAACGTGGCTGCCAAGGCTGCCGCGGCCCCGGGCACCGGATCGACGATCGTGACCAGCTCAGCACCGGGATGGGCGTAGATCGTACGAGCGTGGACCTGGCCGATACGGCCGGCCCCGATGATCGCGAGGCGCAGCATCGCTGACTCTTCTCTCTCAGGAAGGCTCAGGACATGACGTTCGATGTTTGTCCTGACATGTGGACTCTACGAGGCCGTGTCCGCACGGGTCAAGCCGTCACACGTACGGGCGCTGGTTGGCCATCGCGGTCGATCCCCTGCTCCCCCAGAACCCCGACGACTTCTGTTCAACCTGTCGGGAGCCCTGGAGCATCCCCTGCTGTCAGCCATACCGGGACATGATGTGTCCATGACCGTGGAACCCACCTGGCAGCTCGGACTGGCGCTCGTACTGCTTGTCAGCCTCACGCTCGTGGTGTCACGCGCCGGCAACCTGCGGATCGGGCGGCAGACCGTCGTGGCGGCCGTACGGGCGATCGTGCAGCTCGCGGTCGTGTCGGTGATCATCGTCGCTGCTCTCCAGCATCTCTGGAGCGCGCTCGCGTTCGTCGCAGTGATGTTCGTCATCGGCGTCTACACGACCTCGAAGCGCGTCGACGTCACCGCCTGCTGGCCGTGGGTCGCGATCGCGATGGCGTCCGGCATCCTGCCCGTACTGCTCATCGTGTACGCGACGGGTACCGCACCGCTCAACGGACTGTCGCTCATCCCGATCGCCGGCATCGTCATCGGCAACATGATGACGGCCCACACACTCGGGGCACGCAACTCCTTCACACACCTGCGGTCGCACCTCGGCGAGTACGAGGCGGGTCTGTCCCTCGGGTTCTCCCGCGCCGAGTCGATCCGGCTGACCGATCCCGACTCGGCTCGGGACGCGACCATGCCCAACAACGACCAGACCCGAACGGTGGGTCTCGTGACACTGCCTGGTGCGTTCATCGGTGTCCTGCTGGGCGGCGGATCACCCGTACAGGCCGGCGCCGCTCAGGTGCTCGTCCTCCTCGGCATCATGGCCGGCCAAGCCGCGACCGTGACCGTGGGGCACCGCTTCATCGAGCACGCACGGATCGTCACATCGGACCTCCGCCTCGCGCTTCACCCGTAGCCGCCGACGGCCACGACCCTTGGAGTTCTCCAGTGTGGTGCCACAGGGTGCACGGGCGCCCGAGGGGTTGTGCGCGTCGGGTGTAGGGCGACTTCCTGAGAGATTCTTTGGAAATCTCTCAGGTATCCCTTATTCTGGGCGTCGACCGTGTTTCCCGGAAAAGGACCATCCCTGTGTTCGTACCCAGAAAACTGATCATCACCGGTGTCGCCGCCGTGTTCGCCATCGGCGGCGCAGGTGTCGCAACGGCATCAACTCTGCAGAAGGAAGTGACGCTGGTCGTCGACGGCCAGGCCACGAGGGTCAACGGCTACGTCAGCACCGTGGGCGACGTCCTCGCCAAGAATGCCGTGTCCCTCGAGCAGAAGGACACCGTTGCGCCCGCGGCAGACTCCCAGGTCAAGAGCGGCGAGACCATCACCGTGACGCGCATCCGTTCCAAGCAGGTCACCGTGTCCCATGACGGTACGAGCTCGAGCGTGACCACGTTCTCGTCCACCGTCGCCGGCGCGCTGTACGACGCGGGCGTCACCGTGAACGTGTCCGACCGGGTCACCCCCGAGATCACCGATCCTCTGGTCGACGGCCAGAC
>PMLO01000062.1 GCA_003158895.1 Propionibacteriaceae bacterium | reverse complement strand
ACCAACCTGTCCGGTCAGTACACCTAGTCGATGACGCTCACCAGGCCACCAGCCGAGCGGGGGTCGTGCCGACCTGCGAGAATGTACCGGTGATTTCTCGCCCCAATCTCGCACGCTTCGCATGGCTGTCGATCGCCGCGGCCATCGTGACGATCGGACTCAAGTCCGGTGCCTGGCTGCTCACCGGTTCGGTGGGCCTGCTGTCCGACGCCGCCGAGTCGGTCGTCAACCTCGTCGCGGCGATCGTGGCGTTGTTGATGCTCCGCCTCGCGGCGAAGCCCGCTGACGAGGACCATCACTTCGGCCACACGAAGGCGGAGTTCTTCTCGGCCGCCGTCGAGGGCGGGATGATCTTCGTCGCGGCCATCGCCATCATCGTCAGCTCGGTCGACCGGTTCCTCCACCCTCAGCCGCTTGAGAACGTCGGCATCGGCCTGGCCATCTCAGTCTTCGCGTCCGCGATCAACGGCGGAGTGGCGTTCGTGCTCCTGCGCGCCGGCCGCACGTACAAGTCGGTCACGCTCCGGGCGGACGGCAAGCACCTCATGACGGACGTGTGGACCTCGGCGGGCGTCGTCGTCGGCGTTCTCCTGGTGCAGCTGACTCGTTGGCAGCGCCTCGACCCGATCATCGCCTTCGCAGTGGGGGTCAACATCATCGTCGCCGGGTTCCGGCTCCTCGCCGAGTCGACCTCGGGCCTCTTGGACCGCACACTGCCCGAGGAGGAGAACGCCCAGATCGTGGCAGTCCTGCTGGCGCACACCACCGACGACGTCATGTTCCACGGCCTGCGCACCCGCTCCGCCGGCCGGTACGGCTTCGCCACGTTCGACGCGCTCGTCCCGGGCAGCTGGAGCGTCCGGAAGGCGCACGACCTGGTGGAGGTCATCGAGACCGACATCCACGCCATGGCCCCCGAACTCGACCTGCGCATCCACATCGAGCCCCGCGAGGACCCGCGCGCGTACGGCGACCACCCCGTGGAGATCCCGATCGTCGATGCTCACGAGGTCGGAGACCCGGCCTCGGCCACCGCCGAGTAGCCCTCTCCCCAGCTCCCGCCGCGAGCAGGGCGGCCGGCATCTTTACCGATATAGACGCTCAGGCTCTTGTTCTCTTTAGCGATACAGAACATCCTGGAGACAGACCCGGTGAAGGAGGTGGCTCAGATGACGAGGATCACGCAGAGGGACGTGGCGAAGGTACTCGGCGTGTCCGTGATGACCGTCAGCAACGCGTTCAACCGCCCCGACCAGCTCTCGTCCGAGCTGCGCCAGCGGGTGCTTGACCGAGCCAGCAAGATGGGCTACTCGGGACCGGACGCCATCGCACGCCACCTGCGCTCAGGCAAGACCAACACGTACGCGGTGGTCTTCGAGGAGGACCTCTCGTACGCGTTCTCGGACCCGTTCTCCGTCGCATGGCTCACGGCGTTCGCCGAGGTCATGCAGCACCAACACGCGAGCATCATGATCCTGTCGGCGACGGCCGCGGAGCCCGAGTCGCTACAAGCGATCCAGGACGCGGCGGTCGACGGCGTCGCAGGACTCTGCGGCAACCAGCCGGCCATTGCGGCAGCTCGGGCCCGGGGCCTGCCCACCGTGTACTGCTCGATGTCCGAGTGGCCGAGCGGCGACGGCGACTACGTCGTCATCGACGACTACTCCGCAGGGCACGACATCGGCGCACACCTCCATCGGCTCGGCCACCGACGGGTGGTCATGGTCCACGAGGCGATGTATCCCGGGCAGTCGCTCCTCACCGAGCAGCCCGTCGAGGACTTCGCCCGCGCCCTCGACCAGCACAGATACGGCTTCTACCGAACGCTCTACCGCGCCCGCGGCATTGTCGACGGACTGGCCGGGGCACAGATCTCGGTCGTCGTCACGGAGTCCAACTCCCGCGATTCCGGCCGCGGCGCCGGCGCCATCATCCTCGACCGCAAGGACCGTCCCACCGCCGTCGTCGGAGTGAGCGACGTTCTCGCCCTCGGCGTCATGGACGCCTGCGCGCAGCGCGGCCTCGCACCGGGAATCGACATCTCGATCGCCGGTTTCGACGACGTCCCCGAGGCCATCACCGCGGGTCTCACAACCATCCGCCAACCCGTGCGCGACAAGGGACGGATCGCGGCCGAGCTCCTGCTCGACCCCGAACGACCCGAGCGCCGGATCACGCTGCCGCACGAGCTCATCGTGCGGTCCAGCACCCGTCCAGTTGCCTGACGCACACCGCCAGGCAGAACCCTTGAAGGGAACCACTATGTCTATGTATCTGAGCATCGGCGCGATCGTCGCCGACATGGAGGACGACTACGGCACCGCCAGCGTCGAGAGGCGACTCGAGCGCATCGCCCGTCAGGAGCCTCTGGCGACGAGAGCCGCGGGATTCCTCCGGCGTACCGCTCAAGCCCTGCTCGCGACTGCCGCCACCCTCGATGACCAGCGCGGCAGCGCCGTCGGTCACAGTCTCCAGACGGCTGCGTGACATGAGAAGTTCACCCAGCGGATTCGTGCCCAGCGACTCTAGTGCTATAAACTACTAACGGGAGATCGGAAGCCTTCTCGGCATCTGGATCCCCGCCACCGGTCCGACGATGCCCGAGGCCGTCACGGTTGGCCTCTGGGGATCGTCCGCCACTACGAGAGGAAAAGCCATGTCCATCTACCTCAACTACAACGCGCTGACCGCCCGTACGGAGGCAGAGAACCTGGCACGGGCCCAGTACGACATCGAGGGCCACGTCATCCGTGACGAGCCGCTCCGCACGCGCGCCGCCTCACTTCTGCGCCGCATCGCCGACATGCAGCTCGCGCTGGCCACCCGCCTGGACGACTCGTCCACGCAGCCCCTGGCCGCCTGAGCCTCAGGCTCCCTGGCAATCCCAGCCCACCTCGGGTCACGCGACCTGGGGTGGGCTTCAACGTGTCCGCTCTCAGCCGTCGCTGAGCCGTGACCCGAGCAGGGCCCGCTCGTGCGCGGTCAGCCCGGCCGCCAACACTGTCGCGAACGTGTCCAGGTCCACACCGGGGTAGCGCAACGCCTCGATGACGTCGCCCACGAGCAGCTGCTCGCGCGACGCAGCCGCTCTGTACAGCCAGGCCTTCCCGTCGCGGTCACGCAGCAGGATGTGCTTCTTCGCGAGCCGGTCCAGCACCGTCATCACCGTCGTGTAAGCGAGGTCTGCGGAAGTAGTCAGTGCGTCATGGACCTCCCGCACCGACAAGGGGGAAGAGGCGTCCCAGAGCACGTCCATGACCCTGGTTTCGAGGCCTCCGAGCTGCGGCATAAGTGAAGTCTGCCCGATAGAAGTGCGAACTACGACGCCGCGTAGTACATTCCGCGCCATGGGCTCCGACACGATCGCCAGATGGCAGTTCGGCATCACGACGGTGTACCACTACTTCTTCGTACCGGTCACCATCGCACTGTCGCTGCTGGTGGCCGTTCTACAGACGCAGTGGTACCGCACCGGCAGTGACCGATACCTGCGACTTACCAAGTTCTACGGCAAGCTGTTCCTCATCAACTTCGCGATGGGTGTCGTCACCGGCATCGTCCAGGAGTTCCAGTTCGGCATGAACTGGTCCGAGTACAGCCGCTTCGTAGGCGACATCTTCGGTGCGCCTCTGGCGCTCGAGGCTCTGGTCGCCTTCTTCCTTGAATCGACGTTCCTCGGTCTGTGGATCTTCGGCTGGGACAAGCTCTCGCGGGGCAAGCACCTCGCGATGATCTGGCTCGCCGCCATCGGCACGCTGATCTCGTCGATCTTCATCATCGCCGCCAACTCCTGGATGCAGAACCCAGTGGGCGCGATCTACAACAACGGCAGGGCCGAGCTCGTCGATTTCGGCGCGGTACTGACCAACCCGATCTTCCTCACGCAGTGGCCGCATGCCGTCATCGGGGCCTTCATGGTCGCCGGCGGCTTCATCGCCGGCGTGGCCGGCTGGCACATGGCCAAGCTCGCCAAGCAGGACAAGCCGGTCGCCGAGGATGTCTCCGCGTTCCGTACGGCCACGAAGTTCGGCGCCATCGTCATGCTGGTCGCCGGCCTGCTGATCATCCTGTCGGGCGACCTGCTCGGGAAGCAGATGACCCGCGTGCAGCCGATGAAGATGGCCGCTGCCGAGGCGCTGTACTCGACCGAGACCAACGCGTCGTTCTCGATCTTCACGATCGGCTCGCTCGACGGCTCCAAGGAGATCTTCTCCGTCCGGGTCCCGGGGGTGCTGAGCATCCTGGCCGGCGAGTCGACGGTCAAGGGCATCAACGAGATCAAGGCCGACTACGCCAAGAACGGCTTCACTCAGGGCGATGGCAAGCAGGAAGTGCTCCAGCAGCAGTTCGCCTCGAAGCTCTCGGCCCTGGGCGTCGACCCGACGCCGAACATCCCCGTGAGCTACTGGGCCTTCCGCATCATGATGGGCCTCGGCTTCCTCACGATGATCGTCGGCGCCTGGATGCTGTGGGTCACGCGCAAGGGTGCGATGCCGAAGCCGGGCAAGCTGTGGACCACGATGATGTGGATCCTGCCGCTGGCCCCGCTGTTCGCGAACTCCTTCGGCTGGATCTTCACCGAGATGGGCCGTCAGCCCTGGATCGTTGCCGGCGTCCTGCCGACCTCGTTCGCGGTCTCGCCCACGGTGAGCGTGGCTGACGTCTGGATCACGATGATCCTGTACACGCTCCTGTACGGAACGCTTGCAGTCGTCGAGCTTGGGCTGATGTTCAAGTTCATCAAGAAGGGCCTGCCGGACGTGGCCCCCGTCGAGCAGATCGTGGACGAGGACGCCCCCTTGTCCTTCGCGTACTGAGAAGGGAAGTGAACTGACATGACTCTGCTCGATGTGACACCAACCACGCTCCAGGCTCTCTGGTTGATCCTGGTGGCCGTCCTCTGGATCGGATACCTCGTTCTCGAGGGCTTCGACTACGGCGTCGCCATGCTGCTGCCCTTCGTCGGCAAGAACGACAAGGAACGCCGCGTCCTGGTCAACACCATCGGTCCCGTGTGGGACGGCAACGAGGTGTGGCTGCTGACCGCCGGAGGCGCGATGTTCGCCGCCTTCTCCGGGTGGTACGCGACGCTGTTCAGCGCCCTGTACCTGCCGCTGTTCCTCATCCTCGTGGGCCTCATCCTCCGGGGTGTGGCGTTCGAGTACCGGGGCAAGCGGGCTGACTGGGCCTGGCGGAACCGCTGGGACTGGGCTGCAGCGATCGGTTCGTTGCTCCCGCCGCTGGTGTTCGGCGTCGGTTTCGCGAACTTCCTTCTCGGCCTGCCGCTCAAGAACGTGACGATCCTCGCTGGAGCGACGACCGTTCCGGTCTTCGACGGTGACAAGCTGTGGGCAGGCCCGCTGTTCGGGCTGTTCTCTCTGTACGGCCTCATCGGTGGCATCACGTTCGTGCTGGTGTTCCTCACGCACGGCGCGATCTACGCCTCGCTGAAGACCAAGGGCGAGATCAGCGGTCGGCTCAAGAAGCTGGCTGTGAAGCTCGGCCTCATCACGGCGATCCCTGCGGTCGTCTTCGTGATCTGGGGCAACCTTCTGCCCAAGCTCCCCGGCCAGCTCGACAGCCTTCGGACTGTCGCCTGGATCGCCGGTCTGCTCGGCCTGGTGCTCTTCGTCGGCGCGATCTACTTCATCTGGAAGGGCCGTGAGGGCATCGCCTTCATCCTGACCGGCACGACGATCGCGATGGTCGCAGTGATGATCTTCGCCCAGCTCTTCCCGGGCCTGGGCTTCAACAACACGGGCCTCAAGGTGATGCTCGACATCACGACGGCGTCGTCCTCACCGACGACGTTGACGCTGATGACCGTTGCGGCCTGCATCTTCGTCCCGATCGTCCTGCTCTACCAGATCTGGGCCTACACCGTGTTCCGTCGTCGTCTGGGAGTCGAGAACATCCCGGACGAAGTTGACGAGCCGGTGGTTGTCGGCGGCTGATGCCGGAACGCACCGGGCGGGGACCTGTTGATCCCCGACTCCTGTCGCGCGCCCGCGCCACGAGGTTCTTCCTCGGCGCGGGCGTCGCGGCGGGTACCGCAACAGCCTTGCTGGTCATCTACCAGGCGTGGCTGTTGGCACGTACGATCTCGTCCTTCACGCAGGCCACCGCGCTGGACGGCCTCACGACGACGCTGGTCCTGCTCGCGGTCGTACTGCTCGGTCGTGCCGGACTCACCTGGCTCACGACCTGGCTCGCCCATCGCAGCGCCGCAGCGGTGAAGTCGCAGCTGCGCCACGACATCATGGCGGCCACGCTCGAAGCGCCGGGCGGTACGCCGTCCGCGTCTCTCGTCACGCTCATGACCCAGGGACTCGACGGGCTCGACGGCTACTTCTCCAAGTACCTCCCGCAGCTTGTCCTCGCCGTCACCGTCCCGCTCTTCGTGGGCGCGGCGATCCTGTTCGCCGACTGGGGCTCCGCCGCGATCATCGCGGTGACCGTCCCGCTCATCCCCCTGTTCATGGCGATGATCGGCTGGACCACGGAGGCGCGCGTCCGACGGCGCTACCGCTACCAGACCCGGCTCGCACGTCACTTCGCCGATCTCGTCGCCGGGCTGCCGACGCTCCAGGTCTTCGGTCGGGCCAAGGCCCAGGCGGAGGGCTTGCGCCGTACGGAGGACGCGAACCGCACCGAGACCATGGGGACGCTGCGGATCTCGTTCCTGTCCGCGCTGGTGCTCGAGCTGCTGTCGACGCTGTCCGTCGCGATCGTCGCGTTGACGGTCGGCACGCGCCTCGTCTACTACGGCATCGACTTCCGTACAGCCCTGTTCGTCCTGATCCTGGCCCCGGAGGTCTACCTCCCGATCCGGCAGGTCGGCGTCCACTACCACGACTCCGCCGACGGGATCGCGGCTGCCGAGGCGGCCTTCGTCGAGATCGACCGGATGCAGGCTCGTACCGGCACAGCCGCCGTCGGGACCGGGCCGATCGTCGTCGAGGAGCTCACCCATTCGTACGGCGACGTCGTCGCGCTCCCTCCCACCTCGTTCGTCCTCGCGCCGGGCGAGGTCGTCGCGCTCAGCGGCCCCAGCGGCGGCGGCAAGTCCACCCTGCTCTCGGCGCTGCTCGGCTTCCTCACCCCGACAGGGGGGTCCGTGACGGTCGACGGGGTCGGGCCCGCCGACACGACCGGCCGTACCTGGCGGCGCCGTTTCGCGTACGTCCCGCAGACTCCCGGCCTCATCGCGGGCACCGTGGCCGACAACGTCCGGCTCGCCGACCCGCAGGCGGGAGACGACGAGGTACGGGAGGTGCTGGCGGCAGCCGGAGCCCCCGAGCTGGAGCTCGACCACCTGGTCGGCGACGAAGCCGAGGGCCTGTCGGCCGGCGAGCGCCGCCGCGTCGGCATCGCGAGGGCGCTGCTGCGCATCCGCCGCGACGCGGACGTGCTCGTGCTCGACGAGCCGACGGCCGGTCTGGACGCGGACAGCGAGGCGATCGTGGTCGAGAGCGTCCGCGCCTCGGGCGCCTCCGCGATCGTCGTCTCCCACAGGCCCGCGGTGCTCGCCGCGGCAGACCGGGTCGTACAGGTCGGCGGTGACGCATGAGGTCCGGGTGGCAGCGTCTCGTCGCTGACCTTCTGCGCTCGGTGCCCAGAGGGCGGTGGCTGCTGGCCGCCTCCATCGTGCTGGCTGCCCTGGCCAGCGGCGCGTCGATCGCCCTCATCGGCGTCTCGGCGTGGCTCATCTCGAAAGCTGCCGAGCATCCCAACTTCCTCGACCTGAGCGTGGCTGCCGTCGGCGTACGGTTCTTCGGCATCTCCCGCGGCGTCTTCCGCTACACCGAGCGGCTCGTCGGGCACGAGCTGGCGCTGCGGATGCAGTCGGCGCTCCGCCTTCGCACGTACACGACGCTCGCCCGGACGACGCTGATGGGCAAGCGCCACGGCGACATGCTCGTACGCGTCGTGGCCGACGTCGAAGCCGTCCAGGATGTCGTCGTACGCGTCGTGCTGCCGTTCGCGTCGGCCGTGGTGGTCATGGTCGGTACGAGCGCGATGCTCGTGCGGTTCTCGCTCGGGAACGCCGCGGTGCTCCTGGCGACAGCGGTCGTCGCCGGGCTGGTTCTCCCCGCGTGGGCGCAGCGGGTCTCGCGAGATGCCGACGCGGCGGCAATTCCGCTGCGAGGCCGACTGGCCGACCAGGTGCGCCAGACAGCGCTCGTCGCGGTCGACCTTGTCGCGTACGACGCGGACACCGCCGCGCTGGCCCGCATCGACGACCTGGACGCCCAGCTGCGGGCGGCCGAGCGACGCGCCACGGCGGTACGAGCGTGGGCGGCGGCGGGGCAGGTCGTGGCTGCCGGGACGGCCGTCATCGCCGCACTGTGGATCGGTGGCGCAGCGGTCGTCTCCGGCGCCATCGCGCCGCGGCTGCTCGCTGTGCTCGTGCTCACGCCGCTGGCGCTGCACGAGGTCCTTGGCGGTCTCGCGCAGGCGGCCCAGACCCTTACGCGGGCCCAGACGGCACTCGACCGCGTCGTCGAGGTCCTCGACGCCGAACCCGTGGGCCGGGGCGACGCGCCGCTCGCAGACGCGAGCGAGCACCCGGCCGTACACGTCGCCGACCTCACGATCGGGTGGCCCGGCTTCGCCCCCGTCGGCTCCGGCATCTCGTTCGACCTCGCCGCCGGCGAGAGCGTCGCGGTCGTCGGGCCTAGTGGTGTCGGGAAGACGACGCTCGCCGCGACCGTGCTGGGGCTCATCCCACCGGTCTCCGGCGAGGTCACGACGTCCGGCCGCGTGGGCTACCTCGCCCAGGACGCGCATCTGTTCGCCACGACGATCGCCGAGAACGTACGGATCGGGAACAAGGACGCGACCGACGACGAGGTCGTCGCCGCGCTCGACCAGGCGGGCCTCCCGCTGGATCCCGACCGCATCGTCGGCGAGCTGGGCGCCACACTGTCCGGGGGCGAGGCACGCCGCCTGGCGCTGTCCCGGCTGTTCGCCGGATCGTACGACGTCCTCGTCCTCGACGAACCCAGCGAGCACCTCGACGCCCCCACGGCGAACGCGCTGCTCGACGACCTGTGGTCGAGTGTCGGTACGCGTCCGCTGCTCGTCGTCACGCACGACGAGCGGGTCGTCGCGCGGTGCGACAAGGTCGTACGGCTCACAGCCTGAGGGCTCCGCGCGCGTCCGGGCCGAACCGCCTGCCTCGCACGCCTCGCTGCGGTAGCGTCCGTCACGGGTGTTCGGGGGGCGGGCCGCAGTTCGTACCACCGTGAGCGAGGGAGACGACGTGGTCACCGAGCAGGTGTCAGGGCCGATCTCGGACAGGCGCAACAAGTGGGCCTTCGGGGTCGGCACGGTCGGCCGGGACATGGTCTACACGCTGGTCAGCATGTTCCTGGTCGTCTACCTCACCGAGGTCGTCAACCTGCCCGACGTCCAGCTGGCGTGGGCGACGGGGCTCATCCTCGCCGCGCGGCTGTTCGACGCGGTCGCCGACATCGTCATGGGTTCCATCGTCGACAACACCAATACCCGGTTCGGGCACTACAAGCCGTGGATCGCAGGCGGCGCGATCGCGTCGGCCACGATCACGACGCTTCTGTTCACGAACCTGGGGCTGCACGGGACGAGCTTCGTGGCGGTCTTCGTGGTGCTCTACCTGCTGTGGAGCCTGTCATGGACGTCGAACGACATCCCGTACTGGTCCTTGCTGCCCGCCCTCACGATCGACCAGAAGCAGCGGGAGAGCTACGGCGCACTGGCGAAGATCTTCGCGACGATCGGCCTGTTCACCGTTGTCGTGGCGATCATCCCGGTGACGAACGCGTTGGGCGGGGACGTACGGGCGTGGACGATGTTCACGATCGCCGTGGTCGTCGTCATGCTGCTCGGCCAGTCGGTCACGCTGTTCGGGGTGCGCGAGCCGGACATCGTCGTCCCGCAGGAGCGCACCACCCTGAAGGAGATCGCCGGCGTCGTGTTCCACAACGACCAGCTGCTGTGGACGGCGATCGCGATGGTGCTGTTCATGACCGGCTATGTGACGACGACGACGTTCGGCGTCTACTTCTTCAAGTACGTCTATCGCGACGAGAACATGTACTCGCCGTTCGCCGCGGTCCTCGGGGTTGCCCAGCTCATCGGGTTCGTGACGTTCCCGATGGTGGCGAAGCGCATGAAGCGCCGCACGCTGTACACGCTCGCGACAGCCCTGATCCTCGCCGGCTACGTGGTCTTCTTCTTCAGCCCGATGAACATGATCCCCATCGGCGTCGCCGGGCTGCTGCTCTTCCTCGGGCAGTCGTGGGTCACGATGCTCATGCTGGTGTTCCTCACCGACACCATCGAGTACGGCCAGTGGAAGCTCGGCCGTCGCAACGTCGCGGTGACGTTCGCGCTGCAGCCGTTCATCAACAAGGTCGGTGCCGCTCTGGCCACCCAGGTCGTCAGCGTGGCGGTCATCATCTCCGGCGTGAACCGCGCGGTCACCCCCGACGATGTCACCCCTGGCGGGCTGCTCATCATCAAGGTCGCGATGTTGATCATTCCGCCGGTCCTCATCATCGTCGGCTACCTGATCTATCGCGCGAAGTATCGGATCGACGAGGCCATGTACGCCTCTCTCGTCGCCGACCTCAAGGAGCGCGGCCAGCTCCGCTGAGGCGACTCGGCTGATGCCTGCGTGGTGTCCGGTTCACCACGTTAACCAGGCGAGCTGCACGTTCTCATGGCGAATTGGCCATGTGAACCTCCGACTCACCCACTGAACATGATGAACCACGCGAGGTGCTGACCGCCCTGAGAACGGGACCTAGGGGTGTCACGGTCGTCTCCTTCTCCGAGGCATCCTCGCAGTGGCGACTGCGATCCGTGTGCGGGTTCGACATTTCGCCATCGGACTCCACCGCTCTGGTCGTGCCGACGGCAGGGACGGTCGTCATGGTCACCGAGTGACCTGACAGAGATGCCGACACGCGCCAGACTTGGCACATGCTCGTGGCCTTCTCCGTTAGTACAGCCGGCTCCGACGAGGGGTACGTGCACGAGGCGGTCGCCGCCGCCGTACGTGTCGTGCGCGACTCGGGGCTGCCCAACCACACCGACGCCATGTTCACGACGATCGAGGGCACCTGGGACGAGTGCATGTCGGTCGTCAAGCAGGCCGTCGACGCGCTCGCCCCGTACGGGCCGCGGGTCAGCCTCGTCCTCAAGGCGGACATCTTCGGCGAACGCAAGGGTGAGCTCACTGGCAAGCTGGAGCGTCTCGAGACAGCCCTCGAGCAGCTCGAGGCGTGACCCTTCGGCCGACGGCTCCTCAGGGCGCCGGCTTCGACGCGCCCGACGCCGTACATCGCATCGGGCCGTACGTGGTACGGCGTGCGCGACCCTCGGACGCGCTCGCCTACTGCCGCGCGGACGCGGAGATGGTCGCTTTCTCGTACCCGGACGTCATGCCCCCGATCTGGTCGCAGCAGCGACTCGACGAAGCTGACGGGCTCGCGCCGGGCCGGGAGCGGGAGTTCGCCGCCAACCTCGCCGCGGAGGCGCGCGGCGAGGAACCCCAGGACCGTACGTGGCTGGCCCTCGCCGACGACACCATCGTCGGCATCTGCGTCAGCCGCTCGACGCCGCAGGACTGGGAGTCGATCAACGAGGTACAGCCCATCCCCGGCGTGACCCAGCAGCTCAACCACCTGTACCTGCAACCGACTGCCCGCGGCACCGGTTTGGCCGACGCACTCATGGATCTTGCCCTGCCCGGCCACCTGCCCGCGTACCTCTGGATCATCGGCGGCAACGCCCGTGGCTGGCGGTTCTACGAGCGGCACGGCTTCTCCGGCGACGGCATTGCCTACAGCTGCGGCCCGGTCTGGTACGACGCGCCACTGTTCCGCATGTACCGCACTGCCTGACGAATAATGCCCCTAGGGGTATTGCTGCCAACGCGGACCCCGCCCGCAGGACCCGATTCCGCCCGCGTTAGCCTTGCTGAAGATTTTGATCTTTCAACACCCGGGAGCACTGTGGCGGACCAGCGAGACATCACCCAGCGCCCCGACTTGTCGCAGGGAACCGGCCGTGTTGGTCCGGTCCGTTCGCGCATGCCGGTGTACATGGACTTGCTCCCGCCCTGCAACAACGCCTGCCCCGCGGGCGAGAACATCCAGGAATGGCTCCGGCTGGTCAAGGCCGGCCAGGAGGAGCTCGCGTGGCGCCAGCTCGTCCAGGACAACCCGTTCCCGGCGATCCACGGGCGTGTCTGCTACCACCCGTGCGAGAACGCGTGTAACCGTACGGGCCTCGATCAGCCGATCTCCATCCACGGCGTTGAGCGCTACCTCGGGGACCTCGCGATCGAGAACGGCTGGCAGTTCCCGAGGCTCGAGCACCCCACAGGCCTCAAGGTGCTCATCATCGGCGCAGGCCCCTCGGGCTTGTCCGCCGCGTACCACCTCGCCGCGCTCGGCCACTCCGTCGAGATCCGCGATGCCGGCGACGTGCCCGGGGGCATGATGCGCTACGGCATCCCCGAGTACCGGCTCCCGCGCAACATCCTCGACGCCGAGATCGACCGGCTGCGTGGCCTGGGGATCGTCTTCACCCAGAACCACAAGGTCAAGGACCTCCTCGCCGAGCAGAAGGAGGGCGGCTTCGACGCCGTCTTCGTCGCGATCGGCGCCAACCTGTCCAAGCGCGTGGACATCCCCAGCATGGACGCCGCCAAGATGATCGACGCGGTCACGTTCCTCCACGACGTGGCGAGCGGCGAACGCCCTGTCATCGGCCGCCGCGTGGCTGTGTACGGAGGGGGCAACACCGCCATGGACGCGGCCCGCGTGGCACGTCGGCTCGGTGCCGAGGAGTCGATCGTCATCTATCGCCGGGGCGAGGAGCAGATGCCCGCCCACGAGGCCGAGAAGGACGAGGCCATCCGCGAGGGCGTACAGATGAACTGGCTCCGTACGATCTCGGCGATGGACGCCGACTCGATGACCGTCGAGATCATGGAGCTCGACGACCAGGGCAGGGCCAGGGGCACGGGCCGGTACGAGACGATGGCCGCCGACACCGTCATCCTCGCCCTCGGGCAGGAGGCCGACTCCAACTTCCTCAAGAACATCCCGGGGCTGCAGTTCGAGAACGACGTCGTACGCGTCGATCCGACGAGCCTCATGACGGACGTGCCCGGCATCTTCGCCGGCGGCGACGTCGTACCCAGCGACCGTACGGTCACGATCGGCGTCGGGCACGGCAAGCGTGCTGCCCGCATGATCGACAACTGGCTGTTCAGCCGCCAGGCGGCGCCCCGGACCAAGCACCCGCTGGCCACGCTGGACATGCTCAACCTGTGGTACTTCGGCGACCACGAGCGCCGGCTCGAGCCCGAGCTCGGCCTCGAGCACCGCTTGGACTTCGCCGAGGTTGTCGAGGGACTCAACGCCGACGAGGCTCACTTCGAGGCGGCCCGCTGCCTGTCCTGCGGCAACTGCATCGAGTGCGACGGCTGCCTCGGCAGCTGCCCGGAGGACGCGATCATCAAGCTGGGGAAGGGCTACCGCTACCAGTACAACTACGAGAAGTGCACGGGCTGTGCGACCTGCTATGAGCAGTGTCCCGTCCATGCCATCGAGATGATCCCGGAGCGCTGAGACATGACCATCATCTCCCGTAGCCGTACCGACGATCGCGTCATCATCGACGGCAACGAGGCAGCCGCGTCGGTGGCGTTCCGCCTCAACGAGCTGTGCTCGATCTACCCGATCACACCCAGCTCGACGATGGCCGAGCTCGCCGATGAGTGGTCCGCGCACCACCTGACGAACGTCTGGGGCACGGTCCCGACGGTCATCGAGATGCAGTCCGAGGCCGGAGCCGCGGGTGCCATGCACGGTGCGCTCCAGGGCGGTGCGCTGTCGACGACGTTCACGGCGTCGCAGGGACTCCTGCTGATGCTCCCCAACATGTTCAAGATCGCCGGCGAGCTCACGGCGACCGTG
>PMLO01000139.1 GCA_003158895.1 Propionibacteriaceae bacterium | reverse complement strand
CAGTACCCGCACGAGTTCTCCGGCGGCATGCGGCAGCGCGCGATGATCGGCATGGCGCTCATCAACAACCCCGAGCTGCTCATCGCCGACGAGCCGACGACGGCCCTGGACGTGACCGTACAGGCCCAGATTCTCGACCTGATGCGTGACCTGCAGCAGGAGTTCGGTTCGGCGATCATCATGATCACCCATGACCTCGGCGTCGTCGCGGAGATCGCGAACGACGTGCTCGTCATGTACGGCGGGCGATGCGTGGAGTACGCGGAGGTCGACGATCTCTTCCACCAGCCTGACCACCCGTACACGTGGGGTCTGTTGAGTTCGATGCCCCGCCTCGACCGGGTCAAGCTGGAACGCCTGGTGCCTGTCGCCGGCAACCCGCCGTCGCTCATCAACGTGCCGCCGGGCTGTGCGTTCAACCCGCGCTGCGCATTCAAGGAGTTCTCGCCGCGACCGTGCGATGTCGACGAGCCTCAGCTGCTCGAGTCCTACCCGAAGCACGATTCGCGGTGCCACATCCTTGTCCCCAAGCGCGCGGAGATCTTTGCCGAGCGTGTCGCTCCGAAGCTGTAGGGGGAATCGTGAGCCTGCTAACCGTCACTGATCTCAAGAAGTACTTCCCCACGTACAGCCAGAAGATCTTCCGTACCGAAGGTGCTCCGGTGAAGGCCGTGGACGGGTTGTCGTTGTCGCTGAATGCCGGCGAGACGCTGGGTCTCGTGGGCGAGTCCGGCTGCGGCAAGTCGACTGCCGGCCGCACGATCCTCAAGCTCCTCGAGCCCACCGGCGGCACGATCGAGTTCGAGGGCCGGGACGTCACACATGCCAAGGGCGAGGAGCTGCGCGTCCTGCGTCGCCAGCTGCAGATGGTGTTCCAGGACCCGTACGGCTCGCTGAACCCCCGCCACCCGATCGGCCAGATCATCGCGGCGCCGTTCGAGATCCAGCACGTGACTCCGCCTGGCGGCGTGAAGAAGGAGGTCCAGGCGCTCATGGAGCGCGTCGGCCTCAACCCCGAGCACTACAACCGCTACCCGCACGAGTTCTCCGGCGGTCAGCGGCAGCGCATCGGCGTCGCCCGCGCGATCGCGCTCAAGCCGAAGCTGATCGTCTGCGATGAGCCGGTGTCGGCGCTGGACGTGTCCATCCAGGCGCAGGTCATCAACCTGCTCGAGGACATCCAGAACGAGCAGAACCTCGCGTACATCTTCATCGCCCACGACCTGTCCGTCGTACGCCACATCTCCGACCGCGTCATGGTGATGTACCTCGGCAAGGTCATGGAGGTCGCCGACCGCAACTCGCTGTACGAGCGGCCGATGCACCCGTACACACAAGCGCTCATGTCAGCCGTCCCGGTCCCCGAGCCGCGCCGCGACCGCGAGCGGATCCTCCTGTACGGGGATCTGCCGAGCCCTCAGAACCCGCCGTCCGGTTGCGTCTTCCGCACCCGCTGCCCGCTGGCCACCGAGCGCTGCGCCGCCGAGGAGCCCCAGAAGATCGAGCTCGAGCCCGGCCACATCGTCGCCTGCCACTACCCGAAGGTACGTACGGTCGTCTGAGCTGCACGCATCTCGAGTGACCTGTACGGACGGTCCTCTGGGCTTGTAGGCATCCGCGGGTGCGTGAGGTTCGCCAGCTGGCTGCCGATCCCTCAGGAACGGCCATCCCGCCCACCCCGAGTGCTGTCGGTTTCCCAAGGGATGTAGGAGTTTCGTCACATCCCCAGGCAGATTTGCCACGGGATGTGACAACAACCCTTCATCCCTTGGGAAACCTACAGCCGCTCGCGCCCCGAGAGACGAGAGCGGCGATCGTACGAGAACGGCCCCTCAGCTGTTCGAGACCGCGAAGTCTTCGTACGAGCTGCGGGCCTTGGTGAGGGCAGCGACGTAGCCCTGGCGCTCGTACGCCGCGCCGTCGACGTCGGTCGGTACAGCCAGCAGCCCACGGAAGTCGTCGAGCGAGCCGAAGCCCTTGCGGAGCATCCACTGCTCGAGCCCGGAAATGAGCTTGGTCGCGTGCGACGGGCCGTACTTCAGCAGCGACGACGTCGTCATCACGACATCGGCGCCAGCCAGCAGGTACTTCACGACGTCCTCGGACGTCTCCACGCCGGACGTGCCGGCAAGCGAGGCCCGCACCCTCCCGTACAGCGCGGAGATCCACGTACGTGGCAGACGCCCGGAGAACTGCGTCGACAGCTCCACCGTCGGCTCCAGCTGGAGCGACTCGACGTCGACGTCCGGCTGGAAGAAGCGGTTGAACAGCACGAGGCCGTCGGCGCCGTGCCGATCGAGCTGCGCCGCCATCTCGCCGAACGACGAGAAGTACGGGGCCAGCTTGACCGCGACGGGGATCGAGACGGCATCCTTCACGCCGACCAGCACCTCGAGGTGCAGGTTCTCGACCTCTTCGCTGGGGATCCGTAGATCGCCGGGCACGTAGTAGACGTTGAGCTCGAGCGCGGATGCGCCGGCGTCCTGCATCTGCTTGGCGAACGAGATCCAGCCACCCATCGTGGCGCCGTTGAGGCTCCCGATCACGGGGATGTCGACGGCCTTGGCCGAGTTCTCGAGGAGCCGCAGGTACGCCGACGATGCCGCGTCGGCTCCGGGCGCCCGGATCGGGACGCTCGGGAAGTACGACAGTGCCTCGGCGAAGGCGTCCGCACCCGACTGCTCGACGGCGATCTGGCGCGCCTGCTCGGCGCGGATCTGCTCCTCCATCAGCGAGTACATGACGATCGCGCCGACGCCAGCGTCCGCGAGCGACTTCACGCCGGCGAGTGTCTGCTGCAGCGGACCCGCGGATGCGACGATCGGGTTGCGGAGCTTCAACCCCAGGTACTTGGTTTCCAGGCTCATTAGTTCCTCACTCGTCTCAAAATCACTCGCGTGCGTCCGACGCGAAGTCGGCGGCGCTGCGCGTGGCCATTTCCTCGTATGTACTCCACCGCTGGTTCACATTCTGTTGAGCCAGCTCGAGCAACCGCTCCGCCTCGGCCGGGTCGGCCTGCGCGAGCATCTTGTACCGCAGCTCGCGGTACACGTAGTCCTTCAACTGCAGCCGCGGCCTCGGTGAGTCGAGCATGAACGGATTCCCGCCCTTCACCTTGACCATCGGGTTGTAGCGTACGAGAGGCCAGTGACCCGAGTTGACGGCGCGGTACTGCTGTTCGAGCCCCTGCCTCAAGTCGTACCCGTGCGCGATGCAGTGACTGTAGGCGATGATCAACGACGGACCCCGGTACGCCTCCGCCTCGCGGAACGCCTTGAGCGTCTGCTGGGGGTCCGCGCCGAACGCGACGCGCGCCACGTAGACGTTGCCGTACGAGATCGCCTGCAAAGCCAGGTCCTTCTTGTTCGTCATCTTGCCGGCCGACGCGAACTTCGCGACCGCACCCATCGGTGTCGACTTCGACGCCTGTCCACCGGTGTTCGAGTACACCTCGGTGTCCATGACGAGGATGTTCACGTCACGACCCGACGCGAGTACGTGGTCGACGCCGCCCGAGCCGATGTCGTACGCCCAGCCGTCGCCGCCCACGATCCACACCGAGCGCCGCAGCAGGTGGTCGGCGACCGACCTGAGGTCGGCGATGAGGCGACGCTGCTCGTCGGAGGCGCCCGGCTCGATCGCGTCGAGTCGCCGCAGCAGCGCGGTGAGCCGCTCCTGCTGCTGGACGAGGTCGGACTCGTACTCCTGGGACGCGCTGACCAGCGTGTCCGCGAGCTCCAGGCCGACCAGCAACCGCAGATCAGCGAGGCGCTTCTTCGCCAGTGTCATGTGCAGGTCGGCGGCGAGCCGGAGCCCTAGACCGAACTCCGCGTTGTCCTCGNNGCCGTAGATCGACGAGCAGCCCGTCGCGTTCGCCACGGACGCCCGGTCGCCGAAGAGCTGGCTGAGGAGCTTGAGGTACGGGGTCTCGCCGCAGCCGGCGCAGGCGCCGGAGAACTCGAACAGGGGCTCGAGGAACTGCGTGCCACGTACGGTGCCGAAGTCGAGCCGACTGCGGTCGTTCATCGGCAGCGACTCGAAGAACGCCACGTTGTCGCGGATCGTCTTCTGCGGCTTCGCCGCCGTGAGGTTGATCGCGCGACGGGTGGGCGCGCGCAGCGGCTTGACCGGGCACGCCTCGACGCACAGTCCGCAGCCGGTGCAGTCCTCCCCGTACACCTGGAGCGTGTACTGGCCTTCCGGCACGCCCGCTGCGTTGAGCGGCGCCGACTGGAACGTGTCCGGCGCACCGGCGAGCGCGCTGGTCGAGTAGTACTTCGCGCGAAGCACGGCGTGCGGGCAGACGAACGCGCAGTTGCCGCACTGGATGCACTGCTCGGGGTCCCACTCGGCGACGATGTCGGAGATGTTGCGCTTCTCGTACTGGGTCGTGCCCGACGGGTACGAGCCGTCGACCGGCAGCGCCGAGACCGGCAGGTCGTCACCACGACCGATGAGCATCTTGGCGGTGACCTCGCGGACGAACTGCGGCGCCGATGCCGGCACAGCATCGAGGAGACCGTGCGTGCTCGTCGTGGCCGTCGGTACGGTCACCTGGTGAAGGTGCGCTAACGACTCGTCGACGGCGGCGTGGTTCTTCGTGACGATCTCGGCCGACTTCTTGCCGTACGTCTTCGTGATCGATGCCTTCACGGCCTCGATCGCCACGTTGCGCGGCAGCACGCCCGAGATCGCGAAGAAGCAGGTCTGCAGCACCGTGTTGGTACGGCGTCCGAGCCCGACCATGCGCGCGACCTCGGTCGCGTCGATCGTGTACACGTTGATGCCCAGGTCGATGATCCGCTGCTGCATCGGGGCCGGCAGGTGGTCGAAGACCTCTTCGGGGGCGTACGAGCTGTTGAGGAGCAGCGTCGTACCTGGACGCGCGCACTCGAGGACGTCGACGCGCTCGAGGATCGACCAGTGGTGGCAGCCGATGAATCCGGACTGGGTGATGAGGTACGGCGCCTTGATCGGGTTGGGCCCGAAGCGGAGGTGCGACACGGTGCGCGACCCGGACTTCTTCGAGTCGTACACGAAGTAGCCCTGCGCGTA
>PMLO01000170.1 GCA_003158895.1 Propionibacteriaceae bacterium | reverse complement strand
CTTCCCCGCAGCACGACGTCATCGTCGGGGGCGCTTCGTCCGACGTACTCCATGCCGAGGTCGTACTGGTCGGTGTAGAAGTACGGCTGCCAGTCGTAGCGGGCGTCCTCGCCGAGGAGTACGCGTGCGGCCAGGGCCCCTTGGCGGATCGCGTTGTCCCAGTGTTCGACGCGCAGCCGCGCTCCCAGCGCGGTGTTCATGGCGTTGGCAGCGTCACCGATGGCGAATACGTGCTCGCGGGCACGCACGTGCTCGTCGACGACGATGCCGTTGTCGATGGTGAGCCCGGCCTGCCGGGCGAGCTCGACATTGGGCACCGCGCCCACGCCCACGACGACGACATCGGCGGGAAACAGTTCGCCCCCTGCACGGACTCCGGTCACCACCTCGCGTCCCTCGATGCCCGTGACGGTGAGGCCGGTACGGACGTCGACGCCATGGCCGCGGTGCAGCTGGGCGAAGTATGTGCCCAATCGATCGCCGAGGGCGGCCCGGAGCGGTACGTCGGCGTACTCGAGCACGGTCACGTCCACACCGGCCTCGCGTGCCGCGGCTGCGACCTCAAGGCCGATCCAGCCGGCGCCGATGACGACCAGCCTGCGACCTTCGCCGAATGACTCCCGAAGGGCCAGGCAGTCGGGTATCCGTCGCAGGCTGTGCACCCCAGCCAGCCCGACGCCGGGAATGTCGAGCGTCCGAGGACGGGCTCCCGTGGCGATCACGAGGTCTGCGTAGTCGACGGACGCGCCGGAGGCGAGCCGTACCTTCTGCTCGGCAAGATCCAGGGCCGTGGCGGCATCGTCGAGACGAGTCTGCACGCCTTGCTCGTCGTACCAGCCCGCGCCATGGACGTACAACGATTCAGGGTCGGCCTTCCCCTGCAGGACGCCCTTGGACAGTCCCGGTCGCTCATAAGGCGGCAGGCCTTCGTCTCCGATGATCGTCACCGGTCGCTGGTCGCCGGCCTCACGGAGCGTCGAGGCCACGGTGGCGGCAGCCAAGCCTGCCCCGACGATCACCACCCCACCCTCGGTCATCCCGCCCCCTTCTCAGCGATGGCGGCGAAGAACTCGGCCCGAGCGGCCGGGTCGCTCCGCAAGGCTCCGGTGAGCGCCGTGGTACGGGTCGAGGTACCGGCCACCTTCGCCCCGCGCAAGCTCATGCAGGAGTGCTCGGCCATGAGGACGACCCCGACGCCGCGCGGAGAGAGCTCGCGGTCGAGCCAGTCGGCGATCTGCTTGGTGAGCCGCTCCTGCACCTGCGGACGCCGGGAGAACATCTCCACGACCCGGGCGAACTTCGACAGCCCCACAATGCGCTCCCCCGGGAGGTAGCCAACGTGCGCCGTACCGGTGAACGGCAGCAGATGGTGCTCGCAGATCGACTGCAGTGGAATGTCGCAGACGACCACCATCTCGTCGTAGCCCTCATCGTTGTCGAAGGTCGTCAGCTCGAAATCGCGCGGGGTGAGCATCTCGGCGTAGGCGTTCGCCATACGACGGGGACTGTCACGCGTGCCCTCCGTGTCGCACGCCACCCCGAGTGCCTCGAGGAAGCTGCGGGCCGCGGCCGTGGCGGCATCCAGGTCAGGCAGCTCGGCCGGCCCCTTCAGCATCCGAGTGATGGGCAACCCGGTGACCGGGCCCTCGTCGGACCAGGGCACTTCTAAAGCAGACATAGTCGTACGTTAGAGAGCGAATCCAAATCGTCAAGAGCCGCCAACGACTGCTGCGAGGACCCCCACGAACGACCTCTCCCGGGACGTGACGGGCACCAGCGCGCTCGGGGACGACCTGCGTCGCCAGCTGTACCTGTTCGTCAGCTCCCAGCCGGGCCCCATCAGCCGAGAGCAAGCCGTAAGAGCACTGGGCATCCCCGCGCACCAGGCCAAGTTCCACCTCGATCGGCTCGAGGAGGCGGGGCTGCTCGAGTCCGAGTACGTACGCCTCACCGGGAGATCGGGACCGGGAGCCGGCAGGCCGGCGAAGGTCTACCGGCGCCGCTCCGAAGACATCTCGGTCTCGCTACCCGATCGCGAGTACGCGCTGGCAGGTGAACTGATGGCCACCGCGATTGATGAGGCCACGGAGAAGGACACCCCTGTCGCCGAGACCCTCGCCCGGGCCGCCCGGAACCAGGGCAGGAACATTGGCATCGCAGTCACCGGTCTGGGCACGCCACTCCAGCGCGCCGCGAAGGCTCTGAGCGCATTCGGCTACGAACCCCGGATCGACGACGACCGGGTCGTGATGGCCAACTGTCCATTCCACGCTCTTGCCACGACCCATGCGAAGCTCGTGTGCGAGATGAACCACGCCCTCCTCGAGGGAGTATGCGACCAGGTCGGGGGACTGACCGCGTCCCTGGAACCGGGCGACGGACGCTGCTGCGTCCTGCTGCAGGAGGACGAAGTAGTCGCCTGACGTCAGCCGTCCACCAGGAGACCGAGTAACCCGCCAAGTACGAGATCGCTCCGGGCGGATACGCCTTCGAGCCGGCACAGTCGGTGAGTCGGCGAGAGCCCGTCGCGCCGTCTCGTGAGCTGCTCGGTCGCGATGCGAACCCACTGCTGATCGAACAGTCGAGCCGGGTCCCCCTCTGCGTCGTCCGTCGCGAGGTGCTCGGCCCACAGGCGTACGCGCGTCCGGCGGACGAGCTCCGGGTCGGTGAACGTGACGTTCGCTTCGGTGTCATTGAACAGCGAGTGGGCGTTGAGATTCGCCGAGCCGACGGTGAGCCAGCGGTCGTCCACGATGCCCACCTTGGCATGTACGTAGGTGCCTGGGCTGTCGCCGGCCATCGGCTGCAGGGTGGCTGGCAGGAGTCGACGATCGAGGTCGGCCTGGACGAGCCTGGACAGCTGTCCCAGCGTGGTATCTCGTCCGCTGGAGGGGCGGCTCGGCAGCAGCAGGATCATCCGGAAGTCCGGACCGGGAGGGTGAAGGAGCTTGTCTTCCAGGATGTCCACGATCTCCGGGGCCCACAGGAACTGGTTCTCCAGGTAGATCAGGTGCTGCGCGGCTGCGAGCGCTCGACGGTACTCGGCGAGGATCGAGAACTCGCCGTGGGGAAGGAAGCCGTAGATGTTCTCCGGGATCGTCCGCAGGAACTGCACCCCGTACGGCCCGGCGTCCTGGGGTAGGTGCGGGGCCGGCAGGTGCTCGCCCGTCACCTCGGCCCAGCGAGCGTTGAAGTGGGCGGCGACGTCGCTGACGACCGGACCCTCGAGGCGGGCAGCGGCATCGTGCCAGCCGAGTGACGTGCGCGGCTCGTGCCGGCTCGTATCCCATCGGTCGTCGGTGAGGTGGGTCATGTCGAGGCCACCCACGAACGCCACCTGGTCGTCCACGATCAGGAGCTTCTCGTGGTGACAGTGCTGCAGGTACTCGCGCTCGTCCAGCGCCACGCTCACTCCCGGAATGCGCGCGAACGCATCCCGGGCTCGGCGAGCATCCGACCTGGTCGGCCGTATGACGGGCAGCTGGGCTCCACCCCACAGCAGGACTCGTACTCGCGCGTGTTCGACGGCGACCAGAAGGGCGTCGCCCACGGCTCGTGGGATGCTCTCCCTGCCCAGCTGGAAGTCGGGCGTGGCGTGCCAACCTGCGATGTGGACGCTGCGCTGAGCGCCCTCGATCATCGTCAACATCCCGGCGAACGCGTCTTCGCCGTCCACGAAGATCTCGACGCCGTTCCCGCCACGTACGGGCGAACCCGCCACGTCGACCGACGTGTCGGGGTTGGTATCGAGGGTGGCCGACCAGCCGTTGCGACGCAGCCGACGCCGATGATGGCTACGAATCAGCGACTCGATCAGTCGCCCTACCCTCTCGTCCACTCGCCCGGCCAACGATGGCGTGCCCACAGGGGATCGGTCTGTCATGAGTCCCCCTTTCCCTTCAGAAGCGCATCAGCGCCGTACCGCGCATTCTTCCCCTGGTTCACACCATCAGGAAGGGCACGGCGACCTGTGACGGTCGTGTCCAGGCCACGAAGCAGATGAGGCTTTCACACCAGGAGACCACAACTCCCCCCGCTGCTGTACGGCCAGCGGGCACACTAGAGACATGACCTCGGATACTTCCGACCGCACCGTCCTGCACGGCATCAGTTCACGCGCGTGGGAGCACCCCGCCGACAGAGGCGCGCTCGTTGCGTTGAGGAAGCTCCGAGGCTTCGACATGGTCGTACGTCGCATGTCCGCGTTCGTCACGGAGCGAGCTGTTCGGCTGATGCTGCTCGGATCGGCGATCCGCGTCGACTCCCATCAGTTCTCTCGGCTGTTCCGCATCTACACCGAGGCCGCCACCGTGCTCGACGTCGAGCAGGTGCCCGAGCTCTACGTCGTCGCGAACCCCTACCTCAACGCCCAGACCATCGGCCTCGACAGGCCCGTGATCGTCGTGAACTCCGCTTTGCTGTACGCCCTGGACGACGACGAACTCCGGTTCGTGCTGGGCCATGAGCTCGGCCATGTCGGCAGCGGCCACGCGCTGTACCGCACGATCCTGCTCCTGCTCACGACGTTGTCGACGACCCTGCTGTCCATCCCGCTCGGCGGGTTGGGGATACGAGCCATCATGGCCGCGCTTACCGAGTGGTCGCGAAAGTCCGAGTTGTCCGGTGACCGCGCGGGTCTCCTCGCGTGCCAGGATCCCGACGCCGCCCTTCGCGTCCACATGAAGCTCGCCAGCGGCGGCGACGCGTCACAGCTCAACACTGAGTCTTTCCTCGAGCAGGCCACCGATTACCACGAGGACGAGGACATCCGTGATCTCGTGCTCCGCGCGCTCGTTGTCGAGACGATGAGCCACCCGTTCGCCGTGGCCCGCGCCGGCGAGCTTCGCCGCTGGGTCTCCAGTGGTGAGTACGCCCTCGTCGTCTCCGGTTCGTACCCTCGCCGCGAGGACGACGCCAAGGCCAACCTCAGCGCCGAGACCGCAGCTGCAGCGGCTTCGTACACCGACCAGTTCGCCAAGGCCGAGCAGACCATCGACCGGGCCCTGAAGGACCTCTTCGGTGGCCTCGGATCGATGGGGTCTCGGGTCACGGACCTCTTCCGCGGCCCGACCCGCCCGGAGTCCCCCGCCGCCGACGAGGGTGAGGACAACCCGACGCCCTCATGGTGACCCGCTCGTAGCGTTCATGCTGTCTTCCTGACCAGACGCCATGTGCCGTCGCCGAGAGGTTCGACGTGGCCTCGCGCCTCGAGCGACCCGAGCAGTGCGAGGCACTCCCCCACTCGGATCCCGACCAGCAACCCCAGCTCGTCGACGGAGATCGCGCGACGGGCAGGAAAAGCCTCCCGCACGCTCAGCTCGCCTGGGTCGAGATCGTCCGTCGGCCGCGACTCCGGGTCCACCAGGGGTGGTTGCAGCACGCCCAACGGTGCGAGCTCAGCAAGGACGTCGTGCGCGTTCGCGACCAATGCCGCCTGCGCTTCCCGGATGAGTCGATGGGGAGTCACGGACAGCGCTGAGGTCACCGGCCCCGGTACGGCCAGCACTGGACGTCCCAGCGCCTGCGCCCAGCCCACCGTGTTCTTCGCACCGCTCCGGGCGGCCGCTTCCACGATCACGGTCGCCGACGACATTGCGGCGATAAGCCTGTTGCGCGTGAGGAAGCGGAACTTCGTGGGCGTGGTGCCGGGCGGGTACTCGCTCACTACGAGCTGTTCGGTCCGGATGCGACGCAGCAACGCATCATTGCCGCGTGGGTACAGCTGATCCAGCCCGCACGCCATCACCGCGACCGTCGCGCCGTCAGAGGCGAGCGCCCCGCGGTGAGCCGCCGCATCGATCCCGTACGCACCCCCTGAGACGATCACCGTCCCCGCCTCGGCGAGCTCGGACGCCAGCTCCGACGCGACGGTCTCGCCGTACGCGGTCGAGGCCCTGGCTCCGACGATGGCGATGCCCGACCCTCCGAGCTCGGACAGCGACATCGGGCCGGCAACCCACAGCCCCAGTGGGCGACCCCCTTCGATCCCCCTCACAGGCCCGGTCAACCCCAGGTCCTCAAGGCTGGCCGGCCACTCCACCGACCCCCGGTGTACGAACCTGAATCCGCGCAAAGCTGTCTCGCGTTCCACCGCGTCGAGATCCAGTCGTCGTGCCCGCATTCCTCGTGGAGACTCCTCGAGCAGGAGCCGTTGCCAGAGCTCCTCAGCGCCCTCACCATCGACCGTGACGTGCCACCGTTCCTGACCGGCCTCCAGCACGCACGCCAGCGCCATCAGCGCCCGACTGTGCGCCCCGTTCATGCGACGGCCCCCAACTCTTCGCCTCGGCGCATCGCCAATGCCGTGCGCACGTGCGACGCGGTGGGAACATCGACCCCCGCCAGGTCGGCAAGCGTCCAGCTCACCCGCAAGACCTTGTCGACCCCACGAGCCGAAAGCCTCCCCTGACGCACTGCGTCGTCGACCACTCCCAGCCCGTCGGGAAGTGGGAGCTGCCGTCGGAGCCAAGGCCCGCTGACCTCGCCATTCGTCCGCCAGCGGGTCCCTGCAAGCCTTCGAGCCTGGCGATCGCGGGCTTCCATCACGCGTTGAGCCACCTCCGCCGACTCCTCACCCTGTGGCTGGTCCTTGAGCAACGACCTCGTCAGTGGCCGCACCTGGTGGTGAAGGTCGATCCGGTCGAGGACCGGTCCTGAGATCCGCGACTGGTACCTCCGGACCGCATCGGGCCGACATGAGCACTGACGTGCGGGGGCGCCGTAGTTGCCACAGGGACACGGATTCGCGGCAAGCACCAGCTGGAAGCGCGCGGGGTAACGCACCTGTGCACCCGAGCGCCCGATGTGAATGGATCCAGCCTCCATGGGCGTACGCAGCGACTCGATCAGGCTGGGCGGGAACTCAGCAGCCTCGTCCAGGAAGAGCACCCCGTCGTGGCACAACGAGAACGAACCAGGTTGACTTGCCTTCGGCCCGCCACCGACGAGTGACACCATGGACGCCGTGTGATGCGGCGCTGCGTACGGTGGACGCCGGATCAGCTCACCGCCCACGTTGTCGCCCGCCAGCGAGTGGATCGCGGTGACTTCGAGCGCCTCCAAGGGACTCAGGTCGGGCAGGATCGACGGCAGGCGTTCCGCAAGCATCGTCTTGCCTGTGCCGGGTGGGCCATGGAGAAAGAGGTGGTGCCGACCTGCGGCCGCCACCTCCAGGACCCAACGAGCCTCTGTCTGACCGACGACATCGCGAAGATCGGGATGGTCCGTGGCCGAGGGCGGGTACGGCGCCTGCACTGACGGCTCTGCGATGGGATCGCCGCGGAGTACTGCGACCAGATCAGTGAGATCACCCACGCCCCAGATCGTCATCCCTTCCACGAGCCTCGCCTCACCGACCTGCTCCGCCGGCACGATGGCCCTCGTAAAGCCCGCAGCCGCGGCGGTGAGAAGCGCAGGCAGCACCCCTCGGCACCGACGCACCCTGCCGTCGAGGCCGAGCTCACCGAGCAGGACGGTCTCGTCAAGGAGCTCCGTACGAATCACGTCGTGCTGAGTGGCCAGGACGGCGGCCGTGATGCCGAGGTCGTAGTGGGAACCGGTCTTGGGAAGCGTTGCCGGAGTGAGGTTCACCGTGACCAGTCGATCGGGCCACGGAAGGCCGGAGTTGGAGACCGCCGCCTTGCAGCGCTCCCTCGCCTCGTTGAGCGAGGTGTCGGGAAGCCCGACGAGGATCGTCCGGGGTAGTCCGCCGCCGAGGGCCGCCTCGATCTCGATGACTGTGCCGGTCAGCCCTACCAACGCCACTGACCGAGCCTTGCCGACGGTCACGACGTCACCCCCTGGAGGTGGTTGATCACCGGGGTGGCGCCGGCCAACAGCAGGACACCGATCGCGTCGATCCGGATTCGATCGCAGCGCACTTCATGAGCCGCCAGCCACTGACCTGCCAGCGCTTGCAGGCGGCCGAGCTTCTTGTACGTGATGGCCTCGAGCGGGTCTCCGTACCCCAGACCTCGCCTCGTTTTCACCTCGCAGAACACGAGGGTACCGAGCCGTCCGGGTCCTGGCTGGAGGGCTACGACGTCGAGCTCGCCCAGGCGCCCCGACCGCCAGTTGCGGTCGATGACGGTCCAGCCGAGCCCTTCGAGATGCGCCGCGGCGATCTGCTCGCCCTGCGCCCCAGTCGTACGCCGCCCGTCCATGAGCCACCTCCACCCATGACAATGGGCGTGGCAGGACCAATCTCGTCAGGGATTATCGGTGCTGTGGACAACGACCGTCGGACGGCAATCCACAGCCGTACAGCTCACTTGGTGTCGGGCACCTGGAGCTCGGAATGGGCGATCTCCTCGATGGAGACGTCGCGGAATGTGAGGACCTTGGCGGACTTCACGAAGCGCGCCGGCCGGTACATGTCCCAGACCCACGCGTCGCCCATGGAGACCTCGTAGTAGACGTCACCGCCCTCGGTGCGCACCTTGAGATCGACCGCGTTGCACAAGTAGAAGCGGCGCTCCGTCTCCACTGCGTACGTGAAGATGCCGACAACATCCTTGTACTCCCGGTAGAGAGCCAGTTCCAGTTCGCTCTCGTACTGCTCCAGGTCTTCGGCACTCATGGTTGTTCCACCTTAGTCGCTCGCCTCACGTTCTCGAACCTCATCCGGTGGATGTCGCAGGGGCCGAGGCTGTCGAGGTGTGTCTGGTGCAGCGGCGTGCAGTAGCCCTTGTGGACCGCGAACTCGTAGCCGGGGTAGTCGGCCTCGTACGCCTTCATGATCCGGTCCCGCGTCACCTTCGCGACGATGGAGGCGGCGGCCACGCACGCGACGACCTGGTCGCCCTTCCACATGCCCACCCCGCCCACTCCGAGCCCGTCGACGGGGAACCCGTCGGTGATGACGAACGCGGGTGGTGTGCTGAGCCGCAGAACCGCACGGCGCAGAGCGGTGATGTCGGCGACGTGCATCCCGAGGGCGTCGCACTCGGCGGGGCTCACCTCGACCCACGCCACGGCGACCGCCTTGGCGAGGATCTCCTCGTACAGCTCCTCGCGCGCACGCTCGGTCAGCAGCTTCGAATCACGCAGTCCGGTGATGTGGCGGGACTTCCGCTCGGACAGGATCGTGGCGGCGGCCACCATTGGCCCTGCGCAGGCCCCACGACCGGCCTCGTCCGCACCCGCGACGGGCGTCAGCCCAGCGCGCGCCAACGCCCGCTCGTAGGCGTACAGGCCGCCTCCGGACCGTACGACCGCGGCCATGGCGTCAGCAGTTCGCCGCGTTGATCTGCGGCAGCGCAGGAGGTGCAGCGGTCGCTGCGGGAACGCTCGCGAAGGTGGTAGGGACCGAGAACGTTCGCCATCTGTCGAACGGATAGGCGTTCGCTCGTACAGGTCCCTGGATCGACGCGATCGTCGGGAATGCCGCGAGCCCCTTGGTACCTGCCCACGTGTCGCACAGGTGGTAGCGGCTGTCGGCGCTCTTGTTGCGGTGGTCGCCCATGACGAACATGCGCCCGGCGGGCACGACCACGTCGAACGCGGCCTCGGACGGCTTCACCGTCGTGCCGTCGGCGTTCGGGTAGAGGTACGACTCCTCGTCGAGCTCGACGCCGTTCACGGTGATACGTCCGGCCGTCGAGCAGCAGACCACGTGGTCGCCGGGGAGGCCGATGAGCCGCTTCACGAGGTACTGGTTGCCGCTGGCGGGGAGCACTCCGACGAACTCCAGGAACTTCTGCAGCGAGTTGTCCGGAGGTGCTGCCGGCAGCCAGCCGAGGTCGTCCTGGAACACGATGATGTCACCGCGCTGGTAGTGGACCATCTTCACGGCCACGACCCGGTCGCTGATCTCGAGGGTCTTCTCCATCGACTCTGACGGGATAACGAACATCTGCGCGACAAAAGTCTTCAGCAGGGTCGCGACGACGAGCGCAACCACCACGATGATGACGAACTCGCGTACACCGCCGGCGATCCGGCGGCCCACACTCGGTGCCTGACGCTCGTCCGAGGAACCCTCGGCACCGCGTCGCGGAGAGTTACCCACGTCGGCTGAAGCCCCCGGAACCGTCAGTACTCCCGCTTCTCTTTGATCTTCGCCTTCTTGCCGCGAAGATTGCGGAGGTAGTACAGCTTCGCCCGACGCACATCGCCGCGACGCTCGATCTCGATCTTGTCGATGATCGGGGAGTGCAGCGGGAAGGTGCGCTCGACGCCGACGCCGAAGCTCACCTTGCGGACGGTGAAGGCCTCCTGGAGACCTCCGCCGGTGCGGGAGATCACGGGGCCGGTGAAGACCTGGACGCGAGAGCGGTTGCCTTCGACGACCTTCACGTGGACGCGGACCGTGTCGCCCGGACGGAAGTCGGGGATGTCGTCGCGCAGTGACTGGGCATCAAGGGAGTTGATGATGTCGCTCATGGAAATGGTTTCCTCGCCTGGTGCCACAGGCCACCGAAGTGGGTCTTTCCCGGACGCGGACGATCCCCCTGTGGCAGGTGGCCGCGGAACCCGGGACAACAGCGCCCAAGTCTGCCACAGGCCCCCTGGTTCGAACGAATCGAGGGGCCCGTGACGGGCGGGTAGAAAGGTGCTACTTGCCTTCGCGGCGGAACAGCGACTTCATGAGGTCGCGGTTGAGCTGGGCGATGGACTCGAGCGGGATCTGCTTGGGGCAGACGGAGGCGCACTCACCGATGTTCGTGCACCCGCCGAAGCCTTCAGCGTCGTGCTGGGCGATCATGCTCTTGACNNGTGAACAGCATCGCCGAGCCGTTCGGGCAGGCCGCGACGCAAGCGCCGCAGCCGATGCACGTGGCGTTGTCGAACGCCACATCGGACTCGAGCTTCGGAGCCGGTACGGAGTGTGCTTCGGGTGCCGACCCGGTGTTCACGCTGATGAAGCCACCGGCCTGGATGATCCGGTCGAACGCCGAGCGGTCGACCACCAGGTCCTTGATGAGCGGGAAGCCACCGGCGCGCCACGGCTCGACCGTGATCTCCGCGCCATCGGCGAAGCTGCGCATGTGCAGCTGGCACGTCGTCGTCGGTACGGATGAGCTGTACCGGCCGTGCGGGGCGCCGTTGATGACGACACCGCACATGCCGCAGATGCCCTCGCGACAGTCGTGGTCGAACGCGACCGGCTCTTTGTCCTCGGTCGTGAGCTGCTCGTTGAGCATGTCGAGCGTCTCGAGGAAGCTCATGTCCTCGGACACGCCGTCCAGCTGGTAACGCTCGAGGTGGCCCTCGGCCTTCGCGTTCGCCTGCCGCCAGATGTTGAGTGTGATCTTCACTTGTAGCTCCGCTGCTTCAGCTCGATGAACTTGTACACAAGAGGTTCCTTGTGCAGTACGGGTCCCTCGTCGGCTCCGTACTCCCAGGCGGCGACGTACGCGAACTTCTCGTCATCACGCAGCGCCTCGCCGTCCTCCGTCTGGCTCTCCGCGCGGAAGTGACCACCACAGGACTCGCCGCGGTGGAGGGCGTCGATGCACATGAGCTCACCGAGCTCGAGGAAGTCGGCCACGCGGCCGGCACGCTCGAGGGCCTGGTTGAAGTCCTCGTTGACGCCGGTGACATGGACGTTGGTCCAGAACTCCTCGCGGAGCGCCCGGATCTTGTCGATGGCGATCTGGAGGCCCTCAGCGGTGCGGTACATGCCGCAGTACTCCCACATGATCGTGCCGAGCTCCTTGTGGAAGGAGTCGACCGAGCGGGTGCCGTGGATGCTGAGCAGCTTGTCGATCCGGCCCTTGACCGAGTCCAGAGCCTCGACCGCTGCCGGGTGCGTGGCGTCGACCTTCGGGAACGGACCTGCGGACAGGTAGTCGTTGATCGTGTTCGGGAGCACGAAGTAGCCGTCGGCCAGTCCCTGCATGAGGGCCGATGCACCGAGCCGGTTGGCCCCGTGGTCGGAGAAGTTGGCCTCACCGCACACGTACAGCCCGGGGATCGAGCTCTGCAGGTCGTAGTCGACCCACAGCCCACCCATCGTGTAGTGCACGGCCGGGTAGATGCGCATCGGCGTCTCGTACGGGTTCTCGCCCGTGATCTGCAGGTACATGTCGAAGAGGTTCCCGTAGCGGGACTCGACGGCCTTCTGACCCAGCCGGTTGATCGCGTCGGAGAAATCCAGGTAGACGCCGCGACGCACCTCGCGAGGGTTCCCGTCGAGGTCCCTCTCGGCGACAGCCGGGCCGACCCCGCGACCCTCGTCGCACATGTTCTTGGCCTGGCGGGACGCGATGTCGCGAGGCACCAGGTTGCCGAACGCCGGGTAGATCCGCTCCAGGTAGTAGTCGCGGTCCTCCTCGGGGATCTCGCGAGGATCCTTGGTGCAGTCCTCGGCCTTCTTCGGCACCCAGATGCGGCCGTCNNGTTGCGCAGCGACTCGCTCATCAGCGTGAGCTTCGACTGGGTCTCGCCGTGGACCGGGATGCACGTCGGGTGGATCTGCGTGTAGCAGGGGTTCCCGAAGTACGCACCCTTGCGGTGTGCCCGCCAGCCCGCCGTGACGTTGCAACCCATGGCGTTGGTGGACAGGAAGAACACGTTGCCGTAGCCACCGGTGGCGAGTACGACGGCGTCCGCGAACCAGGACTCGATGGCGCCGGTGACCATGTTGCGGGTCACGATGCCGCGTGCCTTGCCGTCGGCGATGATCAGCTCGACCATCTCGTGACGGCTGTACATCGTCACCGTCCCGGCCGCGATCTGGCGCTCGAGCGCCTGGTACGCGCCGATGAGCAGCTGCTGGCCGGTCTGGCCGCGNNGATGATGTTCGCGCTGACCTCGGCGAGCCGGTAGACGTTCGTCTCACGGGCGCGGTAGTCGCCGCCCTTGACCGTGTCGTAGAACAACCGCTGGGTCGAGTCGTTGTCGTTGCGGTAGTTCTTCGCGGCGTTGATGCCACCCTGCGCGGCGATCGAGTGAGCGCGGCGCGGGCTGTCCTGATAGCAGAAGTTGAGGACGTTGTAGCCGGCCTCGCCCAGGGTCGCAGCGGCGGCTCCACCGGCCAGACCGGTACCGACGATGATGACGGTGAGCTTGCGGCGGTTGGCAGGGTTGACGAGCTTGGCCTGGAACTGCCGCGTCTTCCACATCTTCTCGATGTCGACGTCGGGCGCCTTGGAGTCGGAGATCTCGTCGCCGAGGCGGTAGTAGGCCAGGGCAGGATCGGCCGTCTGGGCGGCGGCCTTCTTGGCTGGTGCGGTGGTGGTCACTTGATCCCTCCGAACAGGACTGCAACGGGCATGACCATGAAGGCCGCGAACAGGAGCACCGACACGAAGATCGCGGTGTAGTTGAGCACACGACGCGCCTTGGGGCTGGTGTTGGCACCGAGGGTGGTCATCGCGCTCCAGATGCCATGACGGAGGTGGATGCAGACCGTGCCGACGAACAGCGCGTACAGAAGCACCAGCCACCACTGCTGGAACGTGGCGACGACCGCGGTGTACGGCGTCGCTCCGGCGTTGAACCCGGTCCGGAACCACCCGATCGTGAACTCGCCGAGATGGAAGAGCAGGAGCATCAGCAGGATGACGCCGCCCCAGCGCATCGTGCGGGCCGCGAATGTCTGCGTCCTACGATCCTTGCGCTGGTACTTGCCCCGGCCACCCAGCGAGCGCAGCGTCAGCACGTACGCCGACGCCATGTGGAGCACGATGCACGCCACCATGAAGACGCGGAAGATCCAGATGAACCAGCCCTTGGGAATGAGGGGGTACAGGATGTCGCTCTTCAGCCACTCTGCGTAGTGGTCGTAGGCCTCGGGCCCGAAGAACGCCTTGAGGTTGCCCCAGGCGTGCATGAGGAGGAAGAGGATCAGGAAGATGCCGGTCACGGCCATCAGTACCTTCATCGCGACGGATGAACGCGCTGCCTTCTGGTGAACGGTGAGTGTTTGAGTCGCCACGGTGGTCACTTTAACCTGGCTTCACCCTGGTAAGGACCACCACCCCCGCATAAACCCGGCGGATCGGATGGTGTAGTGATCACCGGAGCCGGTGCGCCAGGCGCAGCTCACACGGCCGGAGGATGCCTGTCGCTGGTGAGCTGTTCCGCCTGTTCCCTGCGCCACGCGGAGATCCGCGCATGGTGACCGGAGACAAGGACGTCGGGGACCGTGAGTCCACGCCACTCTAGGGGCTTGGTGAAGACAGGATACTCGAGCAGTCCGTCGAGGTCAGGAGAGTGCGACTCCTCCACCAAGGACTCCGGGTTCCCGATCACGCCCGGAAGGAGCCGTACGACCGACTCGATGATCGCGAGCGCCGCGACCTCGCCCCCGTTGAGCACGTAGTCCCCCAGCGAGATCTCCTGGGTGTCCACACGGTCACGGAAGTGCGTCATCACGCGGGCGTCGATGCCCTCGTACCTCCCGCACGCGAACACGAGCCGCTTCCGGGTCGCCAGCTCGGCGGCGAGCGACTGCGTGTACGGGACGCCGGAGGGTGTGGGTACGACGAGCGTGGTGCCCTCGGTGTCGTCATCCAGCACGGCATCGAGCGCCTCACCCCACGGCTCGGGCTTCATGACCATGCCTGCGCCACCCCCGTATGGGGTGTCGTCGACGGTCCGGTGCCGGTCGTGGGTCCAGTCGCGCAGGTCGTGGACGCCCAGACCGACGAGCCCGGAGGCGATCGCCTTGCCGACGAGCGACAGGGACAACGGTGAGAGGTAGTCGGGGAAGATCGAGATGACGTCGAGACGCATCAACGGCGTCGGCGAAGAGGTCATGCCTCGGGCAGGTCGTCGAGAAGGGCGCCTGCGGCCTCGGACAGCCGGGCCGTGCCGGCCGCGAGGTCCACGTGGGGTACGAGGTCCGAGACGAACGGTACGAGCCGCTCCCCCGCGGCTGTCGTCACTGCGAGCATGTCCTGCGACGGCAGGTGGATGACCTCCGAGACCACACCGACCTCGTGGCCGTACGCGTCGAGGACGCGGAGACCACGCAGCTGCCTGTCGTAGTACTCCTCAGGATCGTCGCCGGCCGGCCGCTCGTGTGCGTCGACGAGCGCCGTGAGGACGCGTCCGCGCAGTCCTTCGGCGGCTGTACGGTCGGGCGCCTCCACGAACCGTACGACGAGGCGACCCGCGGCTCCGTCCCGCATCGAGGCGACCGTCAGCGTCGACGAAGAGCCCTCGGTGCCCAGCACGGAACCCGGCGCGAAGCGCACCTCGGGTTCGTCAGTGCGCAGATCGACCGCCACGTCACCGCGGAGGCCGTGTGCCCGGCCGATGATCCCGACGACGACCTCGAGACGGTCGCCGCCGGTGCGGCCGGGATCAGCGGTAGCTGCCACCGCCGCGGCCAGGACGGCGGTCGACGTCGACGAAGTCCACGCGTACCTGCTCGCGACCGCCCAGGGCGCTCACGACGGTACGCAGGGCTGTCGCCGTACGACCCTGCCGACCGATGACCTTGCCGACGTCCTCCGGATGGACTCGAACCTCGAGCATCCGGCCACGACGCAGGTCGAGGTCCTTGACGACGACGTCGTCAGGGTTCGACACGATGCCGCGCACCAGGTGTTCGAGCGCCTCCGCGAGCACGTCAGGCCTGCTCGACCGCATCGTCGCTGCCCGCGACGGGCTCGGCGGCCGGAGCCTCGGGCTCTGCTGCAGCGGCCTTTGCCTTGCGGGTCGGCTTGGAGATGGCCTCCGTGCTGGAGGCGCCGTCACCCTCGGCCAACGCCTTGTTGAAGGCGGCGGCCTTGTCCTTCGGCTCGGGCTGCGGGTCGATGCCCGACGGAGAGGTGTCGCCGCTGAACTTCTGCCAGTCGCCGGAGCGCTTGAAGATTGCGATGACGGCCTCGGTCGGCTGTGCGCCGACGCCGAGCCAGTACTGGGCCCGCTCGGAGTTGACGCGGATCACCGAGGGGTCGTTCTTCGGGTGGTAGAGCCCGATCTCCTCGATCGCCCGGCCATCGCGCTTGACGCGCGAGTCCATGACGACGATGCGGTAGTGCGGTGAGCGGATCTTGCCGAGCCGCTTCAGACGGATCTTGACAGCCACGTGTGTGGTTCTCCTGTGCGTACATGTCTGGACATCCCAGACGGTTGGTGGATGCCATCGACTGCGAGTGGGGTCGCGCGAAGGCCTCCGGGGGATCCGCTATGTACGTGATGAGAGGGCACGGACGTAACGGATGCGGGGGCAAGTCTGCCAGACTCACCAC
>PMLO01000238.1:13986-14630 GCA_003158895.1 Propionibacteriaceae bacterium | reverse complement strand
TGGGCGTTCGTGATCTGGGGCTCGGCGCTGTACTGGTGGGCGGGCCTGTTGTACGTGCGACAGGCCATCGCCATCGTCGGCAGCAGTCGGCAGATCCCATGAAGCGGCGCGTGGTCCGGGGAGACAGCGAGCGTCCTGTGGCGTGGAGCATGGATCTCCTGCGCCAGATCCGCGAGTCGGCCCTCGATCCGGACTACAAGGCCGTCGGCAAGCACATCAACCCCAGCCGCTGGCGCTGGCCGCTCGTCGCCGTCGCGCTCGTTCTGGGGCTGGTGGTCGCGGTGCAGGGCTGGTACACGTACAAGGCGTCTCCGGATACAGCGTCCGAACGCGACCAGCTCATCAGCCGGATCCGTGCAGCCGACAAGACCAACGACGACCTGCGCGCCCAGCAGGTGGCGCTCGAGCAGCAGATCACCGACCTGCAGAAGAAGCAGGCTGACACGACCACGCAGGCTCAGCTCGACGCCCAGGGAGCGGTGTCCGGTGGAACTGCGGTGACCGGGCCGGGCATGGTGATCGTGGTCGACGACGCGCAGGGTACGAACGCGGCGCAGGTCACCGACGAGGATCTGCGCCAGCTGGTCAACGGTGCGTGGGAGGCGGGAGCCGAGGGGATCGCCATCAACGGGCACCGGCTCACG
>PMLO01000238.1:0-13954 GCA_003158895.1 Propionibacteriaceae bacterium | reverse complement strand
GTCACTCACGCTCCCGGCCGATCCGGGGCTGACAGTCACCGCGGCCCGGAAACCCTGAGGAGGACGCCATGTTCGCGATCCTTGCGCTGCTGATCGGCATCGCGCTCGGCATCTGGCTGGAGCCATCGCTCCCGGCCGGGCTGACCACGTACCTCCCGATCATGATCGTCGCCGCGCTCGACGCGTTGTTCGGGGCGCTGAGGGCGTGGTTCGACGGGACGTTCTCCGACCGGGTCTTTGCGGTCTCCTTCTTCTCCAACGTCCTCATCGCGGCGCTCATCGTGTTCATCGGAGACCAGATCGGCGTCGGCAGCCAGCTGTCGACGGCCGTCGTCGTGGTGCTCGGGATCCGCATCTTCACCAACGCCGCAGCGATTCGCAGGGCGATCTTCCATGCCTGACGAATCCGATCTGGAAGCACGCCACGCCTCCGACGACGGTTCGGACGCAGCGGGGGAGCCCGGTGGACGCTCACTCCGTGACCTGGTGAAAGCCTTGACGAGGCCGTCGGCCAGCCAGATCCTGCTGGCGGCAGTCCTGCTCGTCTTCGGAGTCGGGGTCGGCACCCAGTTCACGACCAAGGCCGCGAACGACCCGTACGCGACGGCGCGCCGCGCCGACCTCATCCAGCTCCTGGACACGGCGAACACCGAGACGACCAGGCTGGAGACCGAGATCGAGGCGCTGAAGTCCACGAGGGACAAGCTGCAGTCCGGCGTCGACAGCGCCAAGGTCGCCCAGACCGAGGCGCAGAACCGTCTCAACAATCTGGCCATCCTCAACGGCACCGTGGGAGCGACGGGGCCGGGCATCCGGGTCGTCATCTACGACCCGGGTCAGAAGGTCACCGCGTCGACGGTGCTGGACGCCATCGAGGAGTTCCGGGACGCGGGCGCCGAGGTGATCGAGATCAACGACTCGATCCGTGTGGTCGCCTCCACCTGGTTCGGCAGCGCCAACGGGGGCCTCGTGGCCGACAACGCCGCCATCTCGATGCCCATGGTCATCGACGTCATCGGCGAGGGGCACGCCCTGGAGGAGGCCGCGCGGTTCCGCGGTGGACTCGTCAGCCAGGTGCAGCAGCTGGGCGGGACCGTGACGATCACCCAGGAGACCACGGTGACGATCACCGCCGTACGACAGCTGCCGCAGAACCAGTACGCACACCCCGCGTGACCCGACGCATCCGGATGCGCGAGAATGCCAGCGGTAGCACGAGCCAAGAGAGGCCAGCATGACTTTCCCTGAGGACCTGAAGTACAGCACCGAGCACGAATGGGTACGCGAGGGCAACGCCGCGACCGTACGGGTCGGGATCACGGACTATGCCGCCGATGCCCTCGGCGACATCGTGTACGTGTCTTTGCCTACTCCCGGCCAGGAGGTGGCGGCGGGTGACGCCTGCGGAGAGCTCGAGTCGACCAAGTCGGTCTCCGAGGTCTTCAGCCCTGTGGCCGGCGTAGTCAGCGCCGTGAACGACCACCTCACGGACACACCCGAGACGGTCAACTCCGACCCGTACGGCGCGGGCTGGCTGTTCGAGATCGAGCTCGCGGAGGACGCCGATCTCGACGATCTCCTCGACTCCGATGCGTACGCGGAGCATGTGGGCGCCTAACGCCACGACACACAGTCTCCCTAGAGCCCGGATCGGGAGAGCCTCCTGAGTTAGGCTGAGGAATCTGAAACTGCGAGGAGTTCCCGATGACGTGCCCCAAGTGCGGCAACACGGTTGCACCTGAAAGCAACTTCTGCCCCCACTGCGGGGAGCGGCTGCGTGAGCACACGGGCGATACCACCGGCCTCATGAAGATGCCGCCCGCTGAGCTGCTCGAAGATCTGAGCGAAGAGCAGGTACGAGCTGTCGAGGCGCTGCCCCAGGGTTCAGCGCTACTGATCGCCGTTCGCGGGCAGGATCGCGGCGCGCGCTATCTCCTCGATTCGGACTCCGTCGTCGCGGGTCGCTCCCCAGAGTCGGACATTTTCCTCGACGACATCACGGTTTCCAGGCATCACTGTGTCTTCCAGCGTGGCGAAAGCCAGCTGACGGTCACCGACCAGGGCAGCCTCAACGGCACCTACGTGAACCGGACGCTCACGGACGGTGCCGTCGTACTGCGCACGGGCGACGAAGTACAGATCGGCAAGTTCCGGCTCGTCTTCTATCCGAGTCCGCATGGGTTGGGGTGATGGCGTCCCCGCTGCAGAGCATCGGCCAGGTCCTGAAGGCGCTCCAGGAGGAGTTTCCGGACATCTCGATCTCGAAGATCCGGTTCCTGGAGGCTGAGGGCCTCATCTCCCCCGAACGGGCCCCGTCGGGGTACCGCCGGTATTCCAGGTTGGACATCGAACGCCTGGTCTACGTCTTGCGTGCGCAGAAGAACCACTACCTCCCTCTCAAGGTCATCCGGGAGCATCTGGCCCTCATCGACCAGGGCGCGGAACCCCCGTCAATGGAACCGCCCCAGCCCCAACCGCTGCCCATGACCGAGGCGCCCCACGCGGTCGAGTCGGACATCGCCGCGGCGCGTCGGGCCATCCGGCTCACGCGGCGAGAGCTCCTCGACGTCTCCGGTCTGCCCGAAGCCACGCTCGTCGAGCTGGANNTACGGCATCGACGCCAGGCACCTTCGCGCGATCAAGATGGCAGCGGAACGAGAGGTGGGCCTCGTCGAGCAGGCGGTGGCCGCCTCGTCCAGCCGCCGGCAGCCTGTGAGCCGTGAACGCACCAGCGAAGTGATGCAGCTCGTCATGCACGCGCACGCCGCGCTGATGCAGTCCGTACTGGACAGGTGAGCGGAGCCTTGTCGCCTACTCACGACTAGGCTGGGTGGCATGCGAGAAGTAGTCGTGCACGGCGTGCGCATCGATATGCCTGCCGGGGTGCCGATGCTGCTGCTACGAGAGGTAGAGGGCTCACGGGGCCTTCCCATCTGGATCGGCGCCGCGGAGGCGTCGGCGATCGCGAGCGTGCTTGAGGGTGCGACTCCGCCCAGGCCACTCACTCACGACCTGATGGCGGACGTGCTCGACGCGCTCGGGCACTCGCTCACAGCGGTCCGGATCACTGATGTCGAGGACGGCACGTTCTACGCCGTGCTGGACATCGACGGCGAGGAAGTCAGTGCCCGTCCGTCCGATGCGGTGGCCTTGGCCCTTCGCGTGGGCGCACCGATCTACGCGTCGGAGGAAGTGCTTGCTGAAGTAGGGGTTGAGATTCCCGCGCCCCGTGAGGAAGAGGTCGAGAAGTTCCGTGAGTTCCTCGACAACGTGAGCCCGGAGGACTTCGACGCACCGAAAGAGTCCTAGTCAGCGCGTAATTGACGCTCGAGTGAGGACAGGTCTCCGAGGCTCGCATCGAGGGACCAAAACCCTGAATGTCGACTAAGGGTCGTTGACTGCTGCGGATGCCGGATCTAGCGTTCGAGAATCCCAAGGGTGAAACTACAACCGCGCAACTGATGAGGGAGAGAACGTGGACGTCGAAGGCACGCAGCGTCGCAGCCAGGACAGCCTGTTCGACGGCGACTTCTCTCCGCTCCCGCAGGACCAGGGATTCCGTGGCCCGGTGGCATGCAGCGCCGCCGGCATCACGTACCGGCAGCTCGACTACTGGGCACGTACGGGTCTCGTGGTCCCCGAGGTCCGCGATGCGACCGGGTCCGGCACGCAGCGCCTCTACAGCTTCCGCGACCTGCTCCTGTTGAAGGTCATCAAGCGCCTCATCGACGCCGGCATCTCGCTGCAGCAGATCCGCATCGCCGTCGATCACCTGCGGGCGCGAGGCGTCGAGGACCTCACGGAGGTCACGCTCCTCAGCGACGGCGTGTCTGTGTACGAGTGCACGTCGGACGACGAGGTCGTCGACCTCCTCAAGGGTGGCCAGGGCATGTTCGGCATCGCACTCGGGGGCGTGTGGCGTTCGATCGAGGGCACACTGCTCGACCTTCCCACCGAGCGGGCCGACGACACGACGCGCGCCATCGACGAACTGGCAGCCCGACGGGCGGCCCGGTTCGCGGGCTGATTGCCTGGTTCGTTAGGTTGGCGCCTGGTACAGGAAAGGCGCCACATGACCCATCGCTTTGGCTCGGCCTTCGCCGAGCGTCACATCGGACCCTCATCGACTGACCAGAACCGCATGCTCGCCACGATCGGCGTCGCATCCGCGTCCGCGCTCGTCGAGTCCGCCATCCCTGCCGCGATCCGCTCGACAGAGATGCCTGGCGTCCCCGAGGCCCGTACGGAGTCGGAGGTCCAGGCACGCCTGCGCTCCTTGTCGGAGCAGAACGTCGTGACCGTGCCGATGTACGGACTCGGGTACAGCCAGACCGTCACGCCGCCCGTGATCCGGCGCTCGGTGCTCGAGAACCCCGCCTGGTACACCGCGTACACGCCGTACCAGCCGGAGATCAGTCAGGGCCGTCTCGAGGCCCTGCTGACGTTCCAGACGATGTGCAGCGATCTCACCGGTCTGGCAACATCCGGCGCCTCGCTGCTGGACGAAGGTACGGCCGTGGCGGAAGCGGTCGCCCTGGCGAACCGCGTCGCCAAGAAGGGCACCCGCTGCCTCGTCGACCCTGGTCTGTACCCGCAGAGCCTCGCGGTGCTTCGGACGCGTGGGGAGTCTCTGGGCCTCGACGTGGTCGTCGGGTCGGCCGACCTCGACGACGACCTCGACGGCGTGTTCTGTGTAGTCGTCCAGCAGCCGACGGCCGAGGGGCTCGTACGTACTGCTGCGGATCTCCAGCGCATCGCGGGCGCCGCTCACGACGCCGGCGCGTTGGTGGTCGGCGCTTGCGACCTGTTGTCCCTCACCCTGCTGGAGTCACCCGCGTCCTGGGGTGCCGACGTCGCCGTCGGGAGCACGCAGCGGTTCGGCGTCCCGCTCTTCTACGGTGGCCCGCACGCGGGGTACATCAGCGTCCGGGACGGGCTCGAGCGGCAGCTGCCGGGTCGACTCGTCGGCGTCTCCGTCGATGCGGACGGCGTGCCCGCGTACCGGCTGGCGCTCCAGACGCGCGAGCAGCACATCCGTCGCGAGAAGGCGACCTCGAACATCTGTACGTCGCAGGTCCTGCTCGCCGTGACCGCCGCGCTGTACGCGGTGTACCACGGACCCGACGGACTGCGCGAGATCGCGTCCGACATCCACGCCACCGCGCAGCGGCTCGCCGAGACCGCCGTGGCGGCCGGGCTCACGGTTCGCCACGACACGTACTTCGACACGATCGTCGTCGAGGCTCCTGGTCGGGCTAGGGAGCTCGTCGCCGCGGCCCATGACGCGGGGATCCTGCTGCGCCCCGTCGGAGACGACGCGCTGGCGGTGTCGGTCGGAGAGGGAGTCACCACGGCGGACCTGAACGCGCTCGCGGCCGTGCTGGGCGCACCGCTCGCCGAGGTGCCCGACTCAGACGCGCTCGCGGGGCACGACCGTGCGCATGACTACCTCACGCACCCGGTGTTCTCCGTGTATCACTCGGAGACCGAGATGCTGCGTTACCTTCGCGCGATGGCCGACCGCGACTTCGCGCTCGACCGCGGCATGATCCCGCTCGGGTCCTGCACGATGAAGCTGAACCCTGCGGCCGCGATGGAGCCGATCTCGTACCCGGGCTTCGCCAACCTGCACCCGTTCGCTCCGGCAGAGGATGCTCGAGGCTACGCGGAGATGATCACCGAGCTCGAGTCGTGGCTCTGTGCGATCACCGGCTACGACAAGATCTCGCTGCAGCCCAACGCCGGCAGCCAAGGTGAGTTCGCCGGACTGCTCGCGATCAAGCGCTACCACGAATCGCGCGGCGATACCCACCGGACGGTCTGCCTCATCCCGTCGTCTGCGCACGGTACGAACGCGGCCTCGGCTGCGCTCGCCGGGCTCACGGTCGTCGTCGTGAAGGCCGCGCCGGACGGGTCTGTCGACCTGGCCGACCTGAACGCGAAGATCGAGGCCAACGCTGACAGGCTCGCGGCGATCATGGTCACGTACCCGTCGACGCACGGCGTCTTCGAGGACACGATCACGTCGATCTGCGAGACCGTACATGCGGCTGGCGGACAGGTGTACGTGGACGGCGCGAACCTCAATGCGCTCGTCGGGCTCGCCCGTCCGGGCGCATTCGGCGCCGACGTGAGTCACCTGAACCTGCACAAGACGTTCGCGATCCCGCACGGCGGTGGCGGCCCTGGCGTCGGCCCCGTCGCTGTCCGCGAGCACCTCGCACCGTTCCTGCCCGGTGACCCGCTCGGCGAGGGGACCACCCACGCCGTGGCGTCGGCCCCACAGGGCTCTGCGGGCGTTCTGCCGATCACGTACGCGTACATCGCGATGATGGGCCCTGACGGGCTCCGTGCGGCCACGGAGGGTGCGCTGATCGCGGCGAACTACGTCGCGAAGCGGCTCGCGGACACGTACCCGGTCCTGTACGCGGGGGAGTCCGGCCTCGTCGCGCACGAGTGCATCCTCGATCTCCGCCCGCTGACGAAGCGCACGGGGGTGACCGTCGACGACGTGGCCAAGCGCCTCGTCGACTACGGCTTCCACGCGCCGACGATGAGCTTCCCGGTGTCGGGGACCCTCATGGTCGAGCCGACGGAGTCGGAGTCGATGGAGGAGCTCGACAGGTTCTGCGACGCGATGATCGCGATCGCTGCCGAGGCCGAGCGCGTACTGGCGGGGGAGTGGCCTCCGGACGACAACCCGCTCCACAACGCGCCGCACCCGCTGGTACGGGTCGTGTCCGACGAGTGGAACCATCCGTACTCGCGGGAGCTCGCGGCGTTCCCCGGCGGCACGCCCCACGGCCCGCTGGCGGCGCGACCGGTCAAGGACAAGTACTGGCCGGCGGTCGGACGCATCGACGGCGTCCACGGCGATCGGAACCTCATCTGCTCGTGCCCGCCTCTCGAGGCGTACGAGTCCTGAATCCGACGATCGGCCGCGTCGTCGGACCTCGTGGCTGCCGTGGTGGCATCGTGTTCTCGGCGAGCCACACGGAGGGACGAGCATGGGCGATCGGGTGAAGCGTGTGATGGCGTGGCCGTGGGTCGCGCACCTGCTGCGCGCGATCGACCGGTTCACATCGCGGCTCGGCAACCAGTTCGCGGCCGCGATCACGTACTTCTCGGTACTGGCAATCGTCCCCGTCCTCATGATCGCGTTCTCCATCCTCGGCCTCACCATCGAGGTGCTGCGTCCAGATCTCGCCCAGACGTTGGTGATCGCGATCGAGTCGCGTCTCGAGAGTGCCGGCAGTGCCCATGACATCGCGCTCAAGCTTGTGGAGACGCTCCAGAACTGGCGAGGCGTACTTCTCGTGGCCGTGCTGTCGGCCGGTTACGCCGGTACGGGCTGGGTCGGGAACATCCGGCAGGCGATCAACGCGATGTGGCACTCGGAGGGCATCAAGCCGATGGGCGCACCCGGGATCGTGGGGTGGCTCTCCGCGCTCGGGAAGAACCTCCTGATCCTTCTAGGCCTCATCGTGCTCGGCGCGATCACTGTGGGCATCTCCTTGTCCGCCACGGCCGCGCAGTCGTTGGTACTCGGCTGGCTGGGACTGAACCATTCGTGGGTCGCGTCCGCGCTCACCGTGGTCGCTGCGCTGCTGCTCTCGCTGATCGCGGGTTGGGGGTTGTTCGTGTACCTCTACTGGATCCTGCCTCACGAGCGCGGACCCGTCCGCGACATCGCCCGCGGTGCACTGTTCGGCTCTGTGGGACTCGCTGTCCTGCAGTACTTCGCGGGCGCCCTCAACGGGATCTTCCTCCGTAACGCGGCGGCCACGATCTTCGGGCCGGTCATCGTCCTGATGCTGTCGCTCAACGTCTTCGCGACGCTCGTGATGCTGGGTGCGGCCTGGACGGCGACGGCCGCAGTGGAGCCCGAGCCGCTCCCGGTGGTGGACATGGATCCGGAGCCGCCGATGCTTCCCCTCCCTGAGCACCCAGAGCTCCAGGGCAAGGTCTACGTGCCGCAGAAGGTCGCCCAGCGCGGCGTGACCGCGGGCATTGCCGCCGGGTACGCGCTCGGCGGAGCCGCCGGAGTAGGCCTAGGAGCCGTACTCGGCCGGCTCGCAGGCGCCGTGGCCCACCGGCGCCGACGCTGAGCGAGTCCCTCGCCCGCGGTCGAGGGGTCGTTTCGTGCCGCGCCACGCCGTGTTGGCCGGGCGTGTCGTGGCTCCTCGAAGGGTGGGACGAGGTCGGCTGCCGCACGACTGGTCGAGGGGTCGCGACGAGTCGAGCAGCGGGTGCGTACGTGGCGTGTCGTGGCCCCTCGATGTCGGGACCTCGTTGATGCCGGCGCGCTCCGGTAACGAGGGGTCGTTTCNNTCTGGCGAGAGACTGCGGGGCCGCGCGTGTCCAGTATGTCAGGGCGAGCGTCAGTGCGCCTGCGCTGCCACAGGGGCGGCCTGGCCGATCTCGCCGAGAAGCTCGGTGAACCAGGGCTGCGTGATGTCGAACGGCTTGCCGCCCTTGATGCGGTCGAACGCGATCGCCTTGAGGGTGTCGCCGTCCTCCTCGTCGTGGCCGATGACGCCCGGCTCCCCACGGAGGGCAGAGTCGACCGCGAGGTCGGTCATCGACTTGATGAGGTCGAGGTCGTACTGATTGGGGGCCGCGGAGCGCGAGTAGTAGCCGCTCTTCTGGACCATGACCTTTTCGACACCGAGCTTGGTGGCGAACTGGTCCGCGAACCAGGCGCCGGGGTTGATCTTGTCGATCCTTACGTGGCCGAACGCGTCGCGGGCGACTTCCTTCCCGGCCGCTTCGAGCTGCGCGACGATCGAGTCGATGCCGGCGCCCTCCGAGATGAAGATCGTCACGTTGCCCACCTCGTCCATGACCTTGCGCAGGCGCTTGGCCTCGGCGTCGATGTCGATGACGGCCTCGGGGACGAAGACCGCATGTACGTCCCAGGCGATCTGAGACAGCCCGATCTCGGGCAGCCACTGCTGCGTCGCGAGCCACTCGCGGTACTTCTTGGCGGTCGCCGCCGTGAGCCAGCCGCAGTGGCGTCCCATGACCTCGTGCACGATCAGCATGCGNNGTGTCGGCGCCCAGTGACTGCTTGATCGGGATGACGTCGTTGTCGATCGTCTTCGGGAGACCGACCACGGTGAGCCCGTAGTTGTTCTCCGCGAGGTACGCCGCGAGGTCGGCGGCTGTCGTGTTCGTGTCGTCGCCACCGATCGTGTGCAGCACGTCGACGCCATCAGCCACCAGACGGTCGGCGGCAACCTTGAGCGGGTTCTCGCCCTTCTTGACCAGCCCACGCTTGACCAGGTCCTTGACGTTGGTCAGCTTGACGCGGGAGTTGCCGATGGGGGAGCCGCCGAACTTGTGCAGCAGCGCCGCGTTCGCCCGTACGGTGTCGGTGACGGTGACGGAGTCGCCGGTCAGCAGGCCCTGGTAGCCGTACTTGTACGCGATGATCTCAACCTCCGGCGCGAGAGACGAGTACCGCTCGATGAGCCCGCCGATGGCGCTGGAGAGACATGGGGCGTAGCCGCCCGCAGTGAGGAGCGCGACCTTCGCGACCATGGATGACCTCCGGTTGTGAGTAGGAACCGAGGAACAGCCTAGGAGACCACGGGCCCTCCCTGGACCCAAGGGCCGGACGTGGGCAGCCCTCTAGGATCGTCGGATGGGCGATGTCGTGTGGTTGCGGCGTGATCTGCGCCGTACAGATCTCCCGATCCTGGGACGCGCCGCCGAGCGCGGACCCGTCACGGTGGCGTTCATCGTCGACCCCGCCCTCTGGGACACCTCGAGCAGCCCTCGGCTGCGGTGGCTGGCCACGACGCTCCTGGGGCTTCGCGAGACCTATGAGGGGCGTCTGACGCTACGTACCGGCGATCCGCGCGTCGAGATCCCCAGGCTGGCCGACGAGGTGGGCGCCTCCGCCGTACACATCTCCGAGGAGACGGAACCCGAGGGCTCGGCGCGAGACCGGGACGTCGAGACGGGGCTCGGCGACGTACGGCTCGTACGTACCGGCAGCCCGTACGCGGTGACCCCTGGCCGCGTTCGTACGGGCTCGGGCCGGCCCTATCAGCGCTTCACCGCCTTTGCCAACGCCTGGCGCGAGCACGGCTGGCGCGCGCCGTCGACCGAGCCGGCCGACCTCGTCCTGGGGGAGGACCGCAGCGACGACACGACCTGGCAGATCGTGACCGACGTCGCCGCGAAGCACACGCCCGAGCAGCCACCAGCGGGCGAGCAGGCCGCGCTCGAGCGCTGGCACGCATTCCTCGACCACCACCTGAACACATACGACGCGAGGCGTGACAGACCCGATCTCGACGCGACCTCCGGCCTGTCCCCGTACCTGAAGCTCGGCGTCGTGCATCCGCGGACGCTCCTGGCCGACGTCGCCGGCCGCTCCGGGAAGGGCGCCGAGCGCTTCGTGACCGAGCTGGCGTGGCGCGAGTTCTACGCCGACGTGCTGCACCACAACCCGAAGAGTCTCTGGGACGACCTCCGCCCTGAGCTGTCGGCGATGGCGTACGACGACGAACCCGATCTGGTCGAGGCGTGGCGGCAGGGCCGTACCGGCGTACCGCTCGTGGACGCCGGGATGCGGCAGCTGCTCGCCACAGGCTGGATGCACAACCGCGTACGGATGGTGACCGCGAGCTTCCTCATCAAGCACCTGCACACACGCTGGCAGGTCGGAGCGCAGCACTTCCTCGACCATCTCATCGACGCGGACCTCGCCTCGAACCAGCACGGCTGGCAGTGGGTGGCCGGCACGGGGACCGACGCGGCTCCGTACTACCGCGTCTTCAACCCCGTGCTGCAGGGCGAGCGGTTCGACCCGGACGCCACGTACATCCGACGCTGGGTCCCGGAGCTGGCAAGCCTCGACACCGCCCAGGCGCAGCGTCCGTGGACCGTTGCCAGCGCGGCCAGGAACGGCTACCCCGAGCCGATCGTCGACCTCGATGCGGAGCGCCGCGATGCACTGGCCCGCCACCAGGCGGCGCATTCCTCGCCTGCGCTGGAATAGTCCGCCGTAACCCACAGCCCCATGGGTCTGGTCAGGCGGGGCAGGAGCACGTACTGTTTCGGCACATCTCGCACGCCCTCGAAGTGGAGGCCCACCGAACATGACGCAAGCTCCCGACCTGCCTGCCGACATCGTCACCCCGGATCCTGAGACCGCGGCTGGCTATCGCATCCCTGACTGGGACGCCGTCGCAGGACCCGCGGCGGATTTCCGGACGTTCTGGGAGGACCGCGCCAAAGAGCTCGAGTGGTACGAGCCGTGGGACACCGTCCTGGACGACTCGGACGCGCCGTTCTACAAGTGGTTCACCGGGGGCAAGGTCAACATCGTCCACAACGCCGTCGATCGGTGGTTGGTGGGACCGACCCGGAACAAGCTCGCGCTGATCTGGGTCTCCGAGGACGGCAAGGAGACGCGTACCTTCTCGTACTACTCGCTCAATCGCGAGGTCATGACCTGGGCGAACATCCTCAAGGCGATGGGCGTCGGCAAGGGCGACCGCGTGACGATCTACCTGCCCCGGATCCCCGAGATCATGTTCGCGATGCTGGCCTGCGCGAAGCTCGGCGCCGTCCACTCCGTCGTCTTCGCCGGATTCTCCTCGGACGCGCTGAAAGAGCGGATCCTCGACTCGGAGTCGCGGCTCGTGATCACCGCCGACGGGTCCTGGGTGAACGGCAAGGTCTTCGAGCTGAAGAAGATCGTCGACGAGGCCGTGCGCCACGCACCGACCGTCGAGAACGTCGTGGTGGTGAAGCGGACCGGCACCGAGGTCGCCATCGACCCGCTGCGTGACCACTGGTTCGGCGATCTCGAGACGCTGCCGATCGCCAAGGGTCAGTGCGCGACCGAGGTGCTCGACGCCGAGGACCCGCTGTACATCCTGTACACGTCGGGCTCGACCGGCCGGCCCAAGGCCATCCTCCACACCCATGGCGGCTACATGGTCGGCACGTACACGACGCTGAAGTACGTCTTCGACATCCGAGACGAGGACCGCTGGTGGTGCACGGCCGACCCCGGATGGGTGACGGGCCACTCCTACCTCGTGTACGGGCCGCTGCTCAACGGAGCCACGACGTTCATGTTCGAGGGCGGCCCCACTTATCCGTACCCGAACCGCTGGTGGCAGCTCATCGAGTACTACGGGATCAACATCCTCTACACCGCCCCGACCGCGATCCGGAGCCTCATGAGGTTCGGCGAGGCCTGGCCGAACCGTCACGATCTCTCGTCGCTGCGGCTGCTGGGGTCGGTCGGCGAGCCGATCAACCCGGAGGCGTGGCACTGGTACCACCGGGTCATCGGCAAGGGCCGCTGCCCGATCATGGACACCTGGTGGCAGACCGAGACCGGCTCGTTCCAGATCACGTCGGTGCCGAGCATGCCGCTCAAGCCCGGCTCCGGCGGCAAGCCGTTCTTCGGCCAGGAAGCGGAGGTCCTCAACGAGAAGGGGGAGCCGGTCCCCGACGGGCAGGAGGGCTTCCTCGTCCTCAAGAACCCGTGGCCCGCGATGATGCGCACCCTGTACCAGGACCCCGAGCGGTACGTGAGCACGTACTGGTCGACCTACCCGGGCAAGTACCTCACGGGCGACTCGGCGCGCAAGGACGCCGACGGCTACTTCTGGATCATCGGCCGTACGGACGACGTCATCAAGGTCTCGGGCCATCGCCTGGGAACTGCCGAGGTCGAGAGCGCCTTCGTGAGCCATCCGGCTGTCGCCGAGGCGGCCGCGATCGGGCTGCCGCACGAGGTCAAGGGAAACATGATCCACGCGTACGTGGTGCTGCGCGTCGGGTACGCACCGAGCGAGGACCTCGAGGACGAGCTTCGTCAGCACATCTCCCAGCACCTGTCGCCGATCGCCAAGCCGGACCACATCGAGTTCGTCGACGCGCTGCCCAAGACCCGCTCGGGCAAGATCATGCGGCGCGTGCTGCGCGCCCGTGCGCTTGGCCTGCCTGAAGGCGACACGAGCACGATGGACGACGACTGAGCAGCAGCCTCACTCGACGAAGAGCTTCGGATCCGGGGAGTTCTCCGGCTGGCGCCACGTGTCGGTCGTGGGGTCCGTGAGGGCCGAGATCGTCGCGTCCTTCGCGGCGCTCTTCCGCGCTCCCACGACGGCGGCGGCGACCACGAGCAGCGTTGGTGCGATGGCCAGGAGCACCTGTACGAGGCTGAACGCGTAGAAGGCGGCCCCCTGATCGCTGGAGTAGGCGGGAGCCAGGACGGTGATGTTGAGAGCGATCCTCACGACCTCCGCGGCCAGGGCTGCCGCCATCAAGGTCCGCACCGTGCCCTTGGTCAGCACGACGCCGACCACCATGGCCGCCAGGACGAGGGCCAACGAGCCGTAGTTCATGAGGATGTACGGAAGCTGGTCGGGCATGCTCGCACGATACGCCGCGGGAAGTCCGCCCACGGGTGACGTGCTCGAATTCAGCCGCGCGCGACGCCGATGCGGCGTACGGCCTCGCGGATGATCTCCGGCGACGTCGCGAGGTTGATCCGGATCCACTGCGCGTGGTCTCCCGCATAGTCCGTGCCGGGGTTGAACGCGACCTTGCCGCGTTCGCGGATCGTCACGGCGGCGTTGTCGAAACCGAGCGCTGAGGCGTCGACCCAGGCGAGGTACGTGCCGGCGCTGGGCGTGTACGACAGGCCCACCTCGGGCAGCAGCGACGCGAGCAGCGCCTTGTTCGCGGCGATCTCGGTGTTCAGCTGCGTCAGCCAGTCGCGGTCGTGGTCGAGACCGGCCGCCTGGAGCAGGAGCCCGANNGACGTCACGACGAAGCCGTTCTCGCTGCCGGGCACCTGGAGGTACGACGTGAACGTCGCCTCGGGCGCCACGAGCGCCGCGTGGATCTCGTCGCTGATCACGACGACGTCGTACCGGCGGGCCAGCTGCGCGACCGCGGTCAGCTCGTCACGCGTGGG
>PMLO01000254.1 GCA_003158895.1 Propionibacteriaceae bacterium | reverse complement strand
CCCCGGGCACGCCGCGGAGCGTCACCTCGTCGGTGAGCGAGACCCGCAGCACATCCCGGCCGCCGATCGTTGCCGGTGTCGCCACGACCGAGCGGAGCTCCGTACCGTCCGGGATCGTGGCGAGGTCGTACGTGATCACCATGAGCTACTCCGTCGTCTCTCGGGGCCACGGCAGCTCGTCGGGCTCGACGGTCGCCATTCAGCCCGCGTGGTCAGGCCGGCGTGATCCGCAGGTTCGCGAAATGCGCCTCGGTGCCGACGTCGACGAAAAGCCCGAGGTCGCCACGAAGGGTCGCGGCCTTGGCCACCGGAATCACGAGCACCTCGACGTCGTCGACCAGCGCCGTGAGACGCGTGCCGTCGATGTACACCGTGAGCCGGGTCCAGGAGTCAGAGACGACATCCCCACCCGACCACGACGGCTCGTCTGGGCACAGTCNNACCTGCACTGCTTCGAACTGATCCCGGTCGCTGCCCATGCGGTAGGCGAGGCCGGCCAAAGGCTCACCCGAGTCGGGGGCGCCCTCGTCGAGTCGGCTGAGCACGTCCACCTCGATCGAGCCGTCTTCGAACCAGATGGGCAGCGCGATGAACGTCGGCAGGTCGACGCAGCCTGTCCCCGGCACATCACGCCGGGTCATCTCCTCGGTGAGCGCGACCCGCAGCGCCGCCCGACCGTCCAACCTCGTCAGTTCGGCCACGCCCGAGTGGAAGGCAGCACCCTCGGGCCTAGTCGCGAGGTCGTACCTGGGGTTCACGGGTGTGGCTCCGATCCTGATCTTGTGTCTGCTCCGCAGGATGACATATCCGGACGCGCTGCGTGACACGGGGGTGGCAACTCACATTCAGCGCGTGTGATGGAATGGCGGATCGTGTCCAAGAAGTCGCTGGTCGTCGGGCTGTGCGCCGGCGTGCTCGCCATCGCGTTCGAGGCGATGAGCGTCAGCACGGCGATGCCCGCGGCCGCAGATGACCTGGGACAGAAGGAGCTGTACGCCTGGGCCTTCTCGCTGTTCGTCATCGGCATGATGGCGACGACGGTGATCGGGGGCCGGGTCTCCGACCGGTACGGACCGGTGATCCCTCTGTACGTGGGGTTCGGCGTCTTCGGCGTAGGACTGATGGTGTCGGGCTTCGCCCCGACCATGGCCGTGCTGCTGATCGGGCGCACGCTCCAGGGCATCGGCAGCGGACTCATCAACATCGGGTGGGCCGTCGTGCTCGCCCACGCGTTCGACGCCAGCGAACGGCCGAAGATCATGGGCCTGTTCTCCACCTGTTGGGTGGTCCCGTCGTTCGTCGGGCCGCCGATCTCGGCCTGGTTGACGCGAACGCTGAGCTGGCACTGGGTGTTCTTCTCCGTGGTGCCGCTGCTCGTCGTGGCCGCGATCCTGTGCGCACGGCCCCTCGGCGCGCTGCACCGGGGGCACCGATTCGACGCCGACGGCGAGCAGCCGCAACCAGTCCCGTACTGGGCGGCTCTCGCGACCGGTCTCGGTGTCGCCGCGTTGCAGTTCGCAGGCCAGCAGTTCGCGGACGCGCAGGGCTCACTGCCGGTGACGATCTGGATCTCCCTCCTCGTGGGCGCTGCGCTGCTGTTCTTCGGCGTCCCGCCGCTCCTGCCGGCCCGCGAACTGCGCGACCCATCGCCCTCCCAACCCAGCCATCGCAGGTCGCTGCTGGCCGTCCTCGGCGCGCGCTTCCTCATCGCCGGACCGTTCTTCGGTGCGCAGTCGTTCCTGCCGCTCATGATGGTGGAGCAGCATGGCTGGAGCCTGCTGCTGGCGGGCGGCCTCCTCACGATCGGCGCGGTCGGCTGGACCGCAGCCTCCTGGGTACAGTCACGCTCGATCTCGTGGTTGCCCCGCGGCCGGATCATCTTCGTCGGCAACGTGACCCTGGCCATCGCTTTGGGGATGTTGGCTGTCGGCGCGTCGACGCCGGCATTGTGGGTGGGGGTCATTGCGATCGGCTGGGTGATCGCCGGGTTCAGCATGGGCCTCGCCGTGACGTCCACGTCGCTGGCGGTCATCACCCTGTCTGTGCCACTGGCCCAGGGCCGCAACAACGCGGCGCTGCAGGTCAGCGACAACCTCGGCAGTAGCGTGCTTGTCGCGGTGGCGGGCACGATCTACGCCGCCATGCACCCGTCGGGCAACCTGGTGCTCACGTACGGGATCCTCATGATCGCGATGGTCGTCGCGTCGATCGCGGGCATCGCCGTCTCCTCCAGGATCGGGCCATTGCGCCACGTCTCGTAAACACCGACGACCGCGGGTGCCGCTGAATCGACAGGGTCGTTCCAGCGACTCAGTGCGACGCGAGAGCCCCGTCCGGACATCGCCTCCGGTATGGGCCGCCTCCCTCGTGCCGACACAGCACCCGCGGTCATCAGGTGGCAGCTCTCAGCCGGGCGGACTGACCACAAGCGTCCGGCGAAAGCGCGAGGAGCACCGCGATCGCGGGAGTGGCGCCGGGCCCCGGTCCGGCGTACCCGCGATGTCCATCCGCAACGTCCTCATGACGAGAAGTTCACCGCCAGGGCATGTGAATGCCGTGGGCCACGGCTGTGGTCTTCCTGTGAGCCGGACCCGGTTCCCCCACGCGAAAGGCCCGGACCCGGTTTCCCCCACGCGAAAGGCCCCGGCGAATGCCGAGGCCTGGGAGACGATCTGCCCGCTTGTGGCGCGGGCCCGCCGGGGGGATAGGGGGCCCGCGCCGCAACCGAGCAGATGGTCCATGCTCGCACGTTCCAGCTTCCTACGCCAGTCAAACCGGGCAGTGTTGTGCATGAGGAGCGAACTCCTCTTCAGGCGTGATCGAAGCCGTCAGCAAGGACGATGCGGCGGCGATCAGACCCTCGGTGCCGCGCATGGCGCACATCTCCTGCCGGGGTTGGCACTTCTGCACTCGGATCCCCGACGAGTCCGCGTCGGCGGTCAAACGGCTGCACGTTTTCGCCGACCTAGCCTTACCGAATAGGAGCCGACGATAAGCCGTTGGGCAGCGATCACAGCGGCCTCGACGAACTGACCTCGCTCGATCGTTAGCAGTGCCACAGTGGAAAGAACACCCGAGACAAGGAGTCCCATGGACGCTCGAGAGATCCTCACGGACGCCGCCCAGCGGCCCATCGAGAGCACGCACCAGGTGCTGAAGGGCATCTCCACGGATGCCGTCAACCGCATGCCTGACGACGCTCACTCTTCGATCGCCTGGCTCATCTGGCACTCGGGTCGCCAGATGGATGCCCAGCTCGCGCGGCTGTCGGGTGGGTCGCAGGTCTGGACCGACGCTGGCTGGGCCGAGCGGTTCGGCCTCGACCGTCCCACGGACGACATGGGCTTCGGCGACGGCCCGGCGGACGTGGCGAAGGTGCAGGTCCAGGACCCGTCCCTCCTCACGGGCTACCTCGAGGCCACGGTGGACGCGCTGGTCTCGTACATCTCGAACCTCACGGACACCGACCTCGATGACGTCATCGGTCACTTCGGAGGAAGTCCGGTCACGCGCGGCGTACGGATCGTGAGCATGATCGACGACGCCGTCGCGCACGTGGCCCAGGCCGCCTATCTGCGTGGGCTGCTCGAGAACTGGCGGATCGGCTACTAGCCGGCCCAGCTCAGGCGAACACCTTCGCGAGCCACGCGTCGACGACGGGGGTCTCCGCGTACGTCGGGTCGCCGAGGCCGCGGTTGATCTCCGCGTGGCCCTCGAGACCTGTACCCGGGAAGCTGGCCTCCTCCGCGTTCGTACCGGCGGCCCTCAGCGCGGCCGCGAGCTCGTCCGCCTGCGCGATGCCGTCGGGGCGCTGTACGTGCGGGAGCAGGAAGGCGGGCGCGTTCGGAGCAGCGGCGTGGGACGTGGGCGACAAAGCGGCCTGCCGTACGGGGTCGGAGCCGAACGCCTCCAGGTACCGGTCGTGCATGATGCCGCCCGCCGCGACCTGCGTCGGCACGTCGTACGCGGCCCCGTCGATCGCGATGACGCCCCGCAGCGACGACTCGGACAGGCCGAGTCCTGCGAGGTACGTCTCGTCCGTACCCACCAGCGCCACGAGGTGCGCGCCGGCGCTGTGGCCCATGATCACGACGCGACCAGGGTCGATGCCGAGCTCGGCCGCGTGGTCGAGAAGCGACTTGAGCGCCGCCGCGACGTCGCTGGCTTCGTCCTCGACCGTGACGGAGGGTACGAGGCGGTAGTTGATCGACGCGTACACGTACCCCTCCGCCGGGTAGTAGCTGGACGTGTACGGGCTGGAGGCAGAGTCCTTGCTGCCGCTCGTCCAGCCGCCTCCGTGGACGAACATCACCAGAGGCGCGGACCCGCTTCCGCCGACGGCCGGCCACACGTCGTACACCTGGTCGGCCGACGATCCGTACGAGATGGTCTGCTTGCCCGTCGCTGTCACCGGCGCGCCGATGACCTGTGGGTGCCGACGCACGATGCGGCCGACGACGAGGACGCCGATCACGGCGACGACGACAACCAGGAGGACGACCAGGGCTCGGCGGGCTCGGCGGATGCGGCGAACACGTGGCATGACTCGACGGTAGGACCCGCGCACCCCTCGTGGGAGTGACTCCGGAGGGCGCTAACACTCCTCGAACACCATCCCGACGTAGCCCTGACGCAAGGCCCTCCGTGCGGGTTCTACGAGCCGAGCGAGCGCCCGAGCGCGGTCGCTGTCTCGAGCGCATCAGCGGCGAGTGGTCCCTTGGTGCCACCTACGAGGAAGCTGGGTCCACGGTCGGCGTGCCACCCCCGACGGTGGGCGAGCTTCTGCGCGGCCTTCGCGGCCGAGCCGGAGAACATGCTGGCGACGACGGTGTCCACGCAGGTGAGCCGCGCAGCGGAGGGGGTCGCCTGCTCCAGCCACTCGCGGATGCCGACGTCCTCGCCGCTGCCGCCACCCTCGATGGCCTTGCCGCGGCTGGCGGGAGAGGGGAGTCCGAGGTTGTGCGTGGGGGCGGCGACGACGATGAGATCGGCGACCGGCTCGCGTGGTGCGGACGCAGCCGGCGTGACCTCCACGTCGGCCCCCGCTTCCCGAAGGCCATCGGCGATGGCCTCGGCGATCTGTGCGGTGTTCCCGAACCACGACTCAACGACGACGAGTGCGCGCATGACAGGAGTCTCCTTCATGTGTAGAGAGGATGCTGGGACCAGACAGCAGTCATCGCCTGGTCGAGGACGATGCCGGTGCGAGAGCGGGCACGGACGGCATAGACGAGCGCGACCAGCGCCGTGAGGGGCGCGACGATCACCACGATGTGCGCGATGCCGACATGGAGTGGAATGACATTCTCCTTCGATTGGTACTTGGTACATTATGTATCAATGTAGACTGAAAGCGTGCCGATCACCACAACGCCGTCGCGGGATCAGGGTCCGACAGGGGTCGCCCGGAGGCGGCAGCGGATACCCGACGCGGAGACCGAGCAGCGCATGCTGCAGACGGCCCTCGACCTCGTGGAGTCGCAGGGGCTCACCGTGAGCCTCGACCACCTGAGCCTCGAGAACGTCATCACGCACGCGGACGTGTCACGCAGCTCGGCGTACCGCCGGTGGCCGTACAAGGACCTCTTCCTCGCCGACCTCCTCGTCGCCGTCGCACGGGACACGGACCTTTCGGTCGAGCCGCCCGGTCTGATCGAGGAGCTCGGCGCCCTGATCCAGGGCACGGACCTCAACGACCCCCAGGCGCGGCAGGACCTGCTCATCGAGGCGCTTCGTCTGTCGTCGGGATCCGAGTTCGAACGGATCTGGAGCTCGCCGCGTTGGCGTACGTATGTGGCACTGTCCGCAACGGTCACCGGGCTCCCGCCCGGCCCCATCCGCGAGGCGGCCGCCGCGGCGGTCCTCGACGCGGAGACACGGTTCGTGGCGCGCCGCGCTCGCGTATACCGCAACCTCGCCGCCATGATCGGCTACCGCGTCAGCGGCGGCCTCGACGACCACGTGGGGTACGAGCTCATGTCGAGCACCTCGGGCGCCGTCATGACTGGCTACGTCGTCAAGGCCCTCGTCGACGAGAAGCTCGCCACGTCCACCCGCAGCCTCGCCCCGTTCGGCAGCTCGAAGACCGCCGAGTGGACCGTCCCGATGTACGGGCTCACGGCCGTCTTCCACGCGTTCCTCGAGCCTGATCCGGACGCCGACTGGTCCCCAGCGGCGATCGCCCAGCGTCGGCAGCTCTGGGCCCTGACCGCGCAAGAGCTCTACGACATGTAGGGCCTGCCGCTCAAGGCCTCAGGGAGCCGGCCGCCGCCAGCTACCGGCCGACCGGAGGCATCTCGTAGCGCCGGAAGACGGTGACACCTGCCAGCCCGACGGCGACGAGTGTGAAGAGACCGGCGACGTGTGGGATGGCGCCCGAGAGCGTCACGAACGCGAACCAGGCCGGGCCGATCGCCGCACCGAGGACCAGAAGCCCGGACCACCAGCGCAGAGCACCCGGCCTCATCACCCACGCGACGGCGAACAACGCGATCGCGACAGTGACGACCAGCAGCAACACCGACAGGCCGCCAGAGCCCGTCGCGACGGCACCGATCCAGCCGAGCACGGCAGCGACGTCGGCGACGAAGCTGAACAGCGCGAGCCAGCGCTCCGTACGTTGCCAGCCCGTCACCGTGCCACCCAGTCCGCGAAGACGCCGACGTGCGTACGGATCCGGTCGACCCCGGGTGCGTACATGTCCTCGCTCACGGTGGTCAGACTAGAGCGACACGGCTCAGGTCGCCTCTCGACTCGGACGGGCGATAGCAAAGCTCCCGCCGTCAGTACCCGCGGGAGGAGTCGGCCGATGCCAGCGACCCCGACAGTGCCGCCAGGAAGTCGGTGGAGCTCATCGGGTGCGAGAACATCGGGTAGTCGTACGTGATCGCGTTCGCATGCTCCTCCATGCTCGTGCCGGCGACGCAGTCGGTGAGCGTGATCACCTCGTAGCCGCGCTCGTACGCAGACCTCATCGTCGACTCGACGCAG
>PMLO01000204.1 GCA_003158895.1 Propionibacteriaceae bacterium | reverse complement strand
TCGAGCCAGCCGTGTTCCAGGGGGACGAGTTTGAGCTTGCCGGCGACCTCGGTGAGCGGTACGAGCTCGAAGCCCTCGCCGCGCGCGGCTGCCATGACGCCGAACTCGCCGTGGGCGACGGCGTCGGCTGCGGCCGTACCCAGCCGTGAGGCCAGCAGCCGGTCGGCGGCGCAGGGGATGCCGCCGCGCTGTACGTAGCCGAGGATCGACACGCGGCTCTCAAGGCCTGTGGCGGCCTCCAGCTCGCGGGCCAGCTTGAACGTGTGCTCGCGCTGGGCGTCGATGACGTTGGCCAGGTGGGCGCGAGCAGCACCCTGCGCCCCCGTTGTCTTCTGCGACTTCACCAGGAGCTCGGCGGCCTCATAGTCGGCAGTGTCCCCCAGGTCCCGCGCTCCCTCGGCGACCGCGACGACGCTGAACGTGCTGCCTCGCTTGAGCCGTGCCTTGATGGTGGCGCTGATGCTGTCGACGGAGTACGGGATCTCGGGCAGGAGGATGACGTCCGCACCACCGGCGATGCCCGCGCCCAGCGTGAGCCAGCCCGCACGGTGCCCCATGATCTCGGTGAGGATGATCCGGTGGTGGCTGTGGGCCGTCGAGTGGAGCCGGTCGATCGCCTCGGTCGCGATCTCCATCGCCGTCGCGAAGCCGAACGACGTGTCCGTACCGGCGATGTCGTTGTCGATCGTCTTCGGCAGCGTGACGACGTTGAGGCCGGCCTCCGACAGGCGCAGCGCGTTCTTCGCCGTACCGCCTCCGCCGAGCATGACCACCGCGTCGAGCCCGAGCTTCTCGCAGTTCTCCAGCACGGCCGCCCGCATGTCGCGGATCTCGCCGTCCACGTTCATCTTGTGGACCTTGTCGCGGCTGGTGCCGAGCACCGTGCCGCCGATCGTGAGGATCCCGGACAGCGCGCTGTTGTCCAGCGTCACGTAGCGGTTCTCGACGAGGCCCCGGATTCCGTCGCGGAACCCGATGAGCTCCATGCCGTGATGACCGATGGCCGCCTTGCCGAAGCCGCGGATGGCGGCGTTGAGCCCGGGACTGTCGCCCCCGGCGGTCAGAATCCCCACACGCTTGGCCATACGACGCCTCCTCATGACGTCATCAGGCTATCGACGACGGCTCCGCTCCGGCAGTGCTTCCCTCGACCCCGTCCTCCTCGAGGGTGTGGCGCGCGTGGCCGACCTTGCGTGGCCACCAGAACGCGTCGCCCAGCAGCAGAGCGAGCGCAGGCACGAGCACCGTCCGTACGACCAGCGTGTCGAGCAGAACGCCCACGCAGATGATGACGCCGATCTGAGCCAGGGCCACGAGTGGCAGCACGCCCAGTACGGCGAACACTGCCGCTAGCAGGATTCCCGCGCTGGTGATGACGCCACCGGTTGCCGCCAGCGAGCGGATCATCGCCTCGCGGGACCCGTGGTCGCGGGCCTCCTCCACGGCTCGTCCGACGAGGAAGATGTTGTAGTCGACTCCCAGTGCGACCAGGAAGACGAACGCGAGCAGCGGGGTGGAAGCGTCCATGGCGTGGAAGCCGATGACCTTCGTGAACAGCACCCACGACAGGCCCAGGCTCGACACATACGTGACGAGCACCGTCGCCACGAGGATCAGCGGCGCGACCAGGGACCGCAGCAGCACGATCAGCGCCACGAGGACCAGGCCGAGGATGAGGGGAAGGATGAGGCCTTGGTCTCTGGCGGCGGCGGCGTTGGTGTCGAGGGCCTGTGCCTCAGTCCCGCCGACGTGCGTGTTGGGCTGGGCCGCCACGGCGGCACGGATGTCGCGGATGGCCTGCTGGGACTCGGGCGACGACGGCGTCGTCTTCAGCGTGACGAGGAGCTCGGTCACTCCGCCGCCAGTCGCTCCGGGACGTACGGAGGCGACCGCCGCAACGGTATTGATCGCGGACGTCACCTTGTTCGCGTCAGCCGTCGTGTACACGCGCGTCGGGTCGACGCTTCCGGCGTTGAAGCTCTGGGCGATCCGGTCCGCGGCCACGATGGCCTCCGGAGTCTTGATGAACTGCTGCGACTGGGTGAGCCCGGTCTTGAGCCCCATCGCTGGGAGGGCGAGCAGGACGAGCACGACGAGGGTCGCCGCAGCGAACACCGCCGGACGCTTGGCCACGGCATCGCCGACCCGGCGCCACAGCGACCTGGCCTCCGTCATGGCCTCGTCGCCGGACCGCGGAATCCGCGGCCAGAACACCCAGCGTCCGAAGCAGACCAGCGCTGCGGGCAGGGCGACCATGACGAACGTCGCCGCCACGAGTACCCCGATGGCGCATGCCAGTCCGAGGCCGCGCGTGGACGGGAACAGCGAGAGCACGATCGAGAGCAGACCCACGAAGACCGTGGCCGCGCTGCTGGTGACCGTCTCGACGGTACGTCTCCAGGCGCGCGCCATCGCCCGGCGCCGGTCCTCGGTGCGTCTCAGCTCGTCCCGGTAGCGCGATATCAGCAACAGCGCATAATCCGTGCCGGCTCCGAAGACGAGCACCGACAGGATGCCGGTCGTCGACTGGTCGAACGACATGCCCAGAGCGTTGAGGGTGTGCGTGGCAGCAGGTGCGGCCACCTGGTCGGCGAGTCCGACGATCGTCAGCGGGATGAGCCAGAGGACCGGACTGCGGTACGTGACGATGAGGAGGATCGCCACAACGAGAGCGGTGGTCCCGAGCAGGCGGAAGTTGGCGCCGTCGAACACCTTCGCCAAATCAGCGCTGATTCCGGCCGGTCCGGTGACCTGTGCCGCGAGCCCCACGGGACGTCCGACCTCAAGCACCGTACGGATCCCGGTGACAGCGTCGCGCGCCGCAACCGCAGACGTACCGGCGACGGTCAGTGTGGCGACCGCGGCCGTCCCGTCCGTCGACGGGATCGCCGGGCTGGCGACTGTGACTCCGGCCACGGTGGTCATGGCGTCGAGCCTCCCCTTGGCGTACGCGAGGTCGGCTGCCGTGAGCTTCTCGTTCGTCCGGCTGAAGACGAGCACAGCCGCCTGCGAGTTCGTGTCGGGCAGCGACTGCGCCAGCTGTACGGCGGCGCGCGAGTCGGAACCGTTCGGGTACGCGTCGGTCGGCAGGGCGTCATGACTGGCCGACCCGATGAGCCCGATGACGAGTCCTGACCCGAGGACAGCGATCACGGCGATGACGACCGACCACAGTCGGGATGTGAGTACTCGCGCGATAGCGTGCATGTCGTTCCTCCAGTAAGATGGCTCAGAAGGTACCTTACCAGGTTGCTAAGTAGGTGAGTGATATTACCCAGACGTCCAGTCCCTGGACAAGCGGGGCGACCCGCCGCAAGGACGCGCCTCCCCTCGAGGGCGAGGTGCCGGGTCTGCGTCAGTCGGACACGTTGCAGCTGATCATGGAGCTCACCGACGTGTCCGGCCTCCTCCCCCATGCGCTTGCCCGCCGTACAGGTCTGAGCGAGTCCGAGCTCCACTCACTGCGGCACCTGCTCGGGGGGCCGCTCGGGCCCAACGACCTCGCTCGTACGCTCGGTGTCACCTCGGCCGCGTCATCCGGCATCGTCGATCGCCTCGAGGCCCGCGGCCACGTCTCACGCCAGCCTCACCCCACCGACAAGCGCCGTACGGTCGTTGTCATCAGCGACTCCGGACGGGTGGAGGTCCTGGCCCAGATGCGTCCGATGTTCGAGGGACTCGTGGCCGCAGACGCCCGGCTCAGCGACGAGCAGCGCACGATCGTCGACGCCTACCTGGTCGACATCATCGCGGCGATGCGCGTCCTGCTCTGATCAGAGCATCTTCTCGACCGTGTTGAGGTTCCGGGTCGTGGTGAGCGCCGTGAACCTCTTGGTTGACGTGGCCTTCGAGAACGGCGTGTCGAGC
>PMLO01000077.1:5947-14496 GCA_003158895.1 Propionibacteriaceae bacterium | reverse complement strand
GCGACCATGCACACGTCGACGCCCTCGGGCGGGGTGATGTAGCCGAAGCGGATGTTGAAGCCATGGGCGAAGAACAGCGCGTCGCCGGCGACGAGGTGCGGGGCGATCTCCTCGGCGTACAGCTTCCGCTGGTGCTGGTCGGGGGCCAGGATCATGATGAGGTCGGCCTCTTCGACCGCGTCCGCGACGGACAGGACGCGCAGTCCCTCGGCCTCCGCCTTGGCGCGCGAGAGCGAGCCCTCCTTGAGACCCACGCGCACGTCGACGCCGGAATCGCGCAGGCTCAGCGCGTGCGCGTGGCCCTGCGAGCCGTAGCCGATGACGGCGACCGACCGGTTCTGGATGATCGAGAGGTCGGCGTCGTCGTCGTAGAACATCGTTGCTGCCATGTGAAGCTCTTTCTCCTCAGGTGTAGACGTACGCGTCAGACGCGTTCGGACTTCGGGGTCTTGTCGTAGCGACTGCGGTCCGTGATCGCGCGCGTGCCACGACCGAGGGCCACTGAGCCTGACTGGACCAGTTCACGAATACCGTAGGGCTCCAGCAGCATCAGCAGCGCCTGGATCTTGCCGTATCCGCCTGTTGCCTCAACGACCACGGAGTCGGGTGCCACGTCGACGACCCGGCCACGGAACATCTCGGCGATCTCGAGGACCTGGCTGCGGTTGCGACCGTCGGCCCGGACCTTGACGAGGATGAGCTCGCGTCGCACCGCCTCGCCCGGATCGAACTCGAGGATCCGGATCACTTCGACCAGCTTGTTGAGCTGCTTGGTGATCTGCTCGAGCACGGCCTCCGACTCGACCTCGAGGACCAGCGTGACGCGGCTGAGCTCGTGGTTCTCCGTCGGCCCGACAGCGAGCGACTCGATGTTGAAGCCACGACGGGCGAACAGGCCCGAGATCCTGGCCAGCACGCCGGGCTGGTTCTGCACCAGCACCGACAACGTGTGAAACGCGTTCACAGCTCCTCCTCATCCCACGCCGGAGCGAGGTCCTTCGCGATCTTGATATCGCTGTTCGACGTACCAGCGGCCACCATCGGCCACACCATCGCGTCCTTATGGACGACGAAGTCGATGACGACCGGCTTGTCGTTGATCTCCAACGCCTGCTTGATCACCATGTCGACCTNNGTGTTCGAGTGGCGACCGTTGTAGAACAGGGTCTGCCATTGGCGCACCATGCCCAGCGACTCGTTGTTGATGATCGCGATCTTGATCGGGATGTTGTTGAGCGCACAGGTGACGAGCTCCTGGTTCGTCATCTGGAAGCAGCCGTCACCGTCTATCCCCCACACCACCGCGTCGGGCTTGCCGACCTTGGCGCCCATGGCTGCGGGCACGCAGTACCCCATGGTCCCCGCGCCTCCCGACGTGAGCCACTTGTGCGGCAGCTTGTGGGGCAGGAAGTGTGCTGCCCACATCTGATGCTGGCCCACGCCGGTCGCGAAGATCGCGTCGGGTCCGCTGAGCTCGCCGATCCTCTTGATGACCTCCTGCGGCGACAGGTAGTCGTCGCTGGGATCCCCCGTATCGGTCGGGTAGCGGTCCTTGAGGCTGGTGAGGAAGGTGATCCACGGCAGCAGGTCCTGCAGGGTCTCGTTCTCTAGCTCCCTGGTGAGCTGGGCCATCATGAGCTTCGCGTCGCCGACGATCGGGAGGTCGGCCTCGCGGTTCTTGCCGATCTCCGCTGGGTCGATGTCNNACGGTGCCGTGCATGCCGGGCATCCCCATGTTCAGCGGGTGCTCGTCAGGGAACATTCCGCGGGCCATGAGCGTGGTCACCACCGGGATGCCGGTCTGGGCGACGAGCTCCGCAAGTTCCGCGCCCCCGTCAGCCTTGCTCACACCGCCGCCGATCACGAGCACCGGACGCGAGGCCTCCGCGATCATCTTGGCGGCCTGCTGCACCTGGCGTGAGTGCGGACGGACCGTCGGACGGTACCCCGGAAGGTCGACCTCGCCGGTCCACTGATAAGTCGTCGTCGCAGCCAGCGCGTCCTTGCTGATGTCGACGAGCACCGGGCCCGGACGGCCCGTCCCGGCGATCTCGAACGCTGCTGCGATCGCCGCCGGGATGCCCGCGGGATCGGTGATGAGGAAGCTGTGCTTGGTGATCGGGAACGTGATGCCCCGGATGTCGGCCTCCTGGAACGCGTCNNCCGGACGTGGCCATGCAGACGCCCACCTTGCCGGTCGCCACCGCGTATCCCTCGGCAGCATGCGCCGCGCCCTGCTCGTGGCGCACGAGGATGTGGCGGATCTTGGAGTCGAACAGCGGGTCGTACGCGGGCAGGATGGTGCCGCCAGGGATGCCGAAGATGACCTCTACGCCGACGGCCTCGAGCGACGCGATCAGGGACTGGGCCCCGGTCATGATCTGTTTGCTGTCGGAGAGCACGGTGTCTGTCATCTCTCGCTCCTCGGGTGGTAGTTGGTCAGTGTCCGGTCTTCATAAAAAAACCCCCGCTGCCAGCCGGCAGGCGAGGGTGCGTGTCGTAGGCCCCGATGGCCACCGACACGCTGTCAAAGTACGAGCACGTTACGCACGCGCTCACTTTCGCCCATGAAACGGCGACGTGTCAAAACCTGGGTCCGAGTGCTGGACGACCTCACGGTTCCGCCGGGGCGCAGAACGGGGCGGCCCGAAGGCCGCCCCGCTGCAGAACAGCTCGCTCGACAGTGTCGAACGTGCTCAGCTCACCGAGACTGTCTCAGCGACGGGAGCCGCCGGAGCGACATCCTTCTTCTTGAAGACGGTGTAGGCGAGGACGAGCAGAGCCACCCCGACCACGAGGGCGATGACACCGATCCACAGCACGATCGTGCCGATGAGCCAGAACGCGTACGCGGTGAGAAGGGCTGTCCGGAGGGTGTCACCCTGGAACAGGGTGTTGCGGAGGTTGGTGTACGCAGCCTTCTGGTTGGCGTCAGTGGTGGCGCTGACCACGCCGCCGAGAGCGGAGTAGTTGCAATTCGCAGCCGGCACGGCGGGGACGGCGTTGCCGTTGGCGTCCTTGACCGCGGTGCAGGCAGCGCTCATGTGCTCCCAGATGTAGTGGTTCGCGAAGGCCTGGGCCTCGTCACCGGTGGTCATGGCCTGACCGGCGTACGGCTGGAGGGCATCCTGCGAGGCCTGCGGCAGCGTCTTGTAGGACGCCTGCGCCGGCATGGTGATCTTCTCTTGTGACAGCTGGGAGCTCACGTAACTGTGGGCGTAGAGGCCGGCTACGAGGGCGAAGATGCCCACAGCCAGCGCGATGGCACCGAACACCTGCGAAAGTGCCCGATAAACGACAGTCTTCATAGTCAAACCCCTCGTGATGTCTATGCCGGGAGGCGCCCGGCACTGGTTGTCGCTTGAAGTACATCACTCGGGTTTTGAGGGCTGGACACCGGGGGTGGTTGAACGGTGGAATGTCACACTTTCACTCACCCAGGCACGGTTGTTGCGGCGGCAACCCTGGCGGCCCGTTCCTTGCGCATGCTGACGACTGCGTGGATGCCCAAGGCAAGGACCAGAATCGTGCCCAGGGTCGGACCCATGTTGCCGACCAGCTTCTGTCCTGCGGTGTAGTCGAGTTCCTTGTGTCCCCCGTATGGCAGGACAGCGAGCGGGAGGCACAACGCGATCCAGACCGCCCAAGCTCTGCCCAACCACACCGCCCATCGGGGCAGAGTGCTGCGCATCGTCACCGCGATGAGGAGTATGGCCGCCCACACGTAATGGTGGGTCCAGGACAGGGGGGACGCGAGGCACGTGGCGAGGCCGACGAGCCCGATGGCGAAGACCTTCTCGCCGCGCCGCCACCACCACGCCGACACGAGCGTGGCGAAGAACGCGATCACGAAGCCGACCGCCAGGGCCGCGATGACCGTACGACGGTCCTCGGCGAACCATCGAGTGAGGGCCCCGGTGACGCTCTGGTTCCCCACGTACACCGGCCCGGCCGTGTTGACCTCGCCCTTCCCGAGGCTGCGCCAATACTCCGACGACTCCTTGGGGAGCAGGATCCACGCGATCAGCGTGAAGAAGACGAACGAGACGGTCGCCATCACGGCGACCCTCCGCTTGATGATGAGGAACGCGAAGACCACGAAGAGCAACGGCGTGAGCTTGATCGCGGCCGCGAGTCCGATCAGCGCGCCCCGAGGGATACGGCGAACAGTGTCCGGGTCGTCCGGCAGCAGGTCGGCGACCACGAGCGCCATGAGCATGGTGTTCACCTGCCCGTAGCCCATCGTCGTACGGATCGGCTCCATCGCCAGCACCAGCGCGGCAGCGATGACGCCGACGGCGAGACCGCGTGGCACGCGGATGCGTCGCAGCACGCTCAGCAGCGCTCCCGTACCCACGATGGTCCAGATGATCTGCCACAGCACGAACGGTCCGAGCAGCAGCGGGGTCATGAGGATGGCGGCGATCGGCGGGTAGATGAACTTGAGGTTGTCGCCGGGTGTGCTGGTCAGGTAGATGTCGCGCCCGTTGACCATGTCCTGTACGGCGAGGTGGTACACACGAAGGTCGACGGTGTTCGGGTCGTACGGCCACACGTGCCCGCTGGCGATGACCAGCGGCAGCAGGATGAAGGAGACGACCAGCGCGGGCAGCCATTCAACTGCCGTCCTCGGGAGACCGGCCCTCATCCGGCCCAGCAGTTCGCTCATGCCGTGAGCTGCGCCAGGACGGCGTCGAGGTCGGTCGTGTCACGGCCCGTGAGGTTCCCGAGGCCGGGCGCGTCGTCGTACCGGGGGACGAGATGGACGTGGACGTGCATGACTTCCTGCCCCGACACCTCACCGGCATTCATGAGCACGTTCATGCCGTCCGCACCCAGCCGGTCCATGAGCAGCGGGACGACGTGCTCGACAACGCTACGGAGGTCCTCCCAGCTCGTGGGATCGTCGACGATGCTCGCGACGTGGCGGCGCGGGACGACGAGCGTGTGACCTCGGTGCCATGGCTGGATGTCGAGGAAGGCGACGGCGGACTCGTCCGCGTAGACCTGCCGCGACGGGATCGACCCGTCCACGATGGCGCAGAAGAGACAGTCGTCAGTCACGACCTTGGCCCCCAGACGATGTTCTCGAAGCTCTCACCCGCGGCGAGGTGGCTCAGCTGACGCTCGATCAGCCTGTCGTAGCGTACGGGAGCCGAGTCGTTCGCACCTCCCACGTGCGGAGCGATGGTGACTCCCGCTGCTGCCCACAAGGGGCTGTCGGCGGGCAGCGGCTCGGGGTCGACGACGTCGAGGGCGAACCTCAGCCGCCCGACCTCGGCGACGATCGCGTCCGTGTCCATGATCTTGCCGCGGCCCACGTTGACCACGAGGGCGTCGTCGGGGAGGAGCGCAAGTGTCGCAGCGTCGAACACGCCGAGCGTGTCCGGCGTAGCCGGTGCGGTGATGAAGACGACGTCCACATCGGGCAGGAGCGCGTGGAGCTCGTCGGCCGCGTGGACCTCGGGGTCCGTACGTGCGGAGCGGGCGACCCGTACCACCGAGGCCGGGTCGAAGCCCGCCACACGGCGCTCGACCGCCGAGCCGATGCGCCCGTACCCGTAGATCAGTACGTTCCGGTCAGCCAGCGAGCGACCGAAACCGGGCAACCAGGTGTGGGTCTGCTGCAGTCGTGCGTACGTGTCCAGGCCGCGCAGATTCTCCAGGGCCAGCGCGACGGCGAGCTCCGCCGTCCCCGCGTCGTGGACCCCGGCGGCGTTCGCGATCGAGACACCGTCTCCGACGAGGGCTGGCATGCCCTCGTACCCCGCAGAGCCGAGCTGCACCACCTGCAGGGCGGGCATGGCAAGGTGCCGGAGATCCTCCCAGACGCGCATGGCCGTGAAGTTCGGAAGGGCGATGTACGTGACCTCCGCCGCCGTCGCTGCGATGCCGGCGGGATCGTTGAGCCGGGTGAGCTCGATCCCGTCGTGATGACCGATCCTGGATTCGGCCTCGTCGAGCGAGTCGTACGGCACCCATGCCCTCATCGATCGTCTCCTGTCCCTGCTGGCTCGGTGATCCGTACGGGGTAGCCGGCCGCGGCGAGGGCCTGCTTCACCTGTGCGATGGAGAGTGTTCCGTAGTGGAAGACGGACGCTGCGAGCACCGCGTCGGCACCGGCGGCGACGGCGTCCACGAAGTGCTGGGCCGTCCCTGCCCCACCCGATGCGATGAGCGGCACATCGGCCACCTCTCGTACGGCCCTGATCATCTCCAGGTCGAATCCTGCCGTCGTCCCGTCGGCGTCCATCGAGTTCAGCAGGATCTCCCCCACGCCACGACCGACCGCCTCTGTGACCCAGGCGAGCGCGTCGAGACCCGCAGACGTACGGCCACCGTGCGTGGTCACGCCGAACCCGGACGGCATGCCCTTCTCACGACGCGCGTCGACCGACAGGACCAGCACCTGGTTGCCGAACCTGTGCGCGATCTCGTCGATCACGCCCGGACGACGGATCGCGCCGGTGTTGATGCCCACCTTGTCCGCACCGTGGCGCAGCAGAAGGTCCACGTCCTCGACCTGGGAGATGCCGCCGCCGACGGTGAGGGGGATGAAGACGGTCTCGGCCGTACGCCGGACCATGTCCCGGGTCGTCGCCCTGCCCTCGTGCGAGGCTGAGATGTCGAGGAACGTCAGCTCGTCGGCGCCCTCGATGCCGTACTGGCGGGCGAGCTCAACCGGGTCCCCCGCATCACGAAGATCGACGAAGTTGACACCCTTGACGACCCGGCCGTCATGGACGTCCAGGCAGGGGATCACACGGATCGCGACTGACACGCCCGCCAGCCTAGTGGCCCGTCACTGACAACCCTTGACGGTTGGCACGCCCGAGGCACGCACCTCGCGGCGTCGCCGAGCTCGTCAGACAACCGTGCCGCTCGGCGTTCCTCCTGGCAGAGGTTCACCGGGCGTGGACCGAGATCCGCATAGATTGTCGGCATGCCTCCTGGACTCGACCCGCGCTTCACCGCCCTGCCCCTCGATGCGCTCGCGGAGGCGGCATTGCGTCGCTCCAAGGATCTCGGCGCGACGCACGCGGAGGTACGGATCGAACGCATCCGCGCGGGCGCGCACCGGCTGCGCGACGAGGCACTCGAGAGCAGCACGGACGCCACCGACCTCGGGATCGGCGTCCGCGTCATCCACGAGGGGTCCTGGGGGTTCGCGGCGGGCATCACACTGACGTCCGAGGGTGCCGCGGCGCTCGCAGACCAGGCCGTCGAGGCCGCGAAGATCAGCCGGCCATTGACGTCTCGTCCTGTAGAGCTTGCCGCTGAGCCCGTACATGTCGGGGAGTGGGTGTCGCCGTTCCGGATCGACCCGTTCGACGTCAGCGATGCGGAGCGGATCGCACGGCTCGTAGAGCTGTCGCGACTTGCGGCGGGCCCGGGCGTCGACCACGTCACGGCGAACCTCGACATGATCGACGAACACAAGTTCTACGCGGATCTGGCGGGCAGTCGTACGCTCCAGCGACGCGTACGGGTGCACCCGCTGCTCGAGGTCATGGCGACGTCCGATCGGTACCACTCGATGCGTACGACGAACCCGCCCGCGGGGCGCGGTTGGGAGTACGTGCTGGGCGAGGGCTGGGACCTGGACGCCGAGGTGGCGCAGCTCCCGACCTGGCTGGCCGAGCAGGTGGCGGCGCCGTCCATCGAACCAGGACGGTACGACCTGGTCATCGAGCCGACCAACCTCTGGCTCACCATCCATGAGTCCGTGGCCCACGCCACCGAGCTGGACCGGGCGCTCGGCTACGAAGCCGCGTACGCCGGGACCTCGTTCGCGAAGCGCGAGACGCTGGGAAGCCTGCAGTACGGCAGCGCGGTCATGACCGTCACCGGCGACAGGGTCACCGAGCACGGTCTCGCGAGCTGCGGCTGGGACGACGAGGGCGTCGAGGCCCAGACCTTCGACATCGTCCGCGACGGCATCCACGTCGGCTACCAGCTCAACCGGCAGATGGCGTACGAGCAGGGGCTCGGCCGGTCGAACGGCTGCGCGTTCGCCGACTCGTCCGGCCACATCCCGCTCCAACGAATGCCCAACGTGTCGCTCAAGCCCGCTGACACCGACATCACGGTCCCCGACCTGGTCGCCAGAGTCGAGCACGGGTTGTATGTGGTGGGCGACAAGTCCTGGTCGATCGACATGCAGCGCTACAACTTCCAGTTCACCGGCCAGCGCTTCTACGCCATCGAGAACGGCGAGATCGCCGGACAGGTCGCCGACGTCGCGTATCAGGCCACCACGACCGACTTCTGGGGCTCGATGGAGGCGGTGGGCGGGCCCAGCACGTACAAGCTCATGGGCGCGCTCGACTGCGGCAAGGGTCAGCCGGGCCAGTCGGCGCCCGTCTCGCACGGCACACCCGCGGCCCTGTTCCGCTCCGTCAACGTGCTCAACACCGAAGCCGAAGGGGCTCACGCATGATCACCGACTGGATCGAGGCCGGCCTCGCCGCGGCGACCAGCGACGAGTGCATCGTCATCGTCCGGGATGCAGGCGAGGCGAACCTGCGCTGGGCGATCAACTCGCTCAC
>PMLO01000077.1:0-5918 GCA_003158895.1 Propionibacteriaceae bacterium | reverse complement strand
GCCAGCGACGACAGCGCTCCCCTGCCTGACCCTGTGGTGGACGCGGACTATACCGACGAGGCGGTCGGGACGTCGATCGACGTCTTCTCGACGTTCGCGAACGGGCTCGGACGCGCGTTGGCCGCATCCCGCGACGCCGGTACGGAGATGTTCGGGTACGCGGAGCACCACGTCTCCACCGTCTGGCTCGCGACGAGCGCCGGCGCCCGGAGACGTACCGTCGAGCGCTCGGGCAAGGTCGAGCTCAACGCCAAGCACGCCGACCGCATCGGCTCGGCCTGGGTGGGCCAGGCGACGACCGACTTCGCCGACGTCGACGCAGACGCGCTGGCTGCGGAGGTGACCAGACGCCTCGGCTGGTGCGAGAACCGGATCGAGCTCCCGGCCGGACGGTACGAGACGATCCTGCCGCCGAGCGCCGTCGCCGACCTCATGATCCTGACCTACTGGACCGCGAGCGGCCGAGACGCCGAGCAAGGGCGGACCGTCTTCGCCGGCAAGGAGCCGGGGACGACGAGGGTCGGCGAGATACTGTCGCCGCTCCCCATGACCCTGTCCAGCGGGCCCGGCGCGCTGCCCGCGGCCCCCTTCGCGATCGTCGAAGGGTCGGCACCCGGTCTGACTTCGGTCTACGACAATGGTGCGCCGGCCGAGACTCTTCACTGGATGCGGGACGGGATGCTCGCCCGCCTCCCGTACACGCGTGCCGCCGCGGCTGCGTCAGGCCAGGAGTATGCGTTCCCGAGTGACAACCTGACTCTTGACGTCGGTTCGAGCGTCACGCTGGACGAGATGATCCGGTCCACAACGCGGGGCTTGCTGCTGACCTGCCTGTGGTACATCCGCGAGGTCGACATCTCCTCGCTGCTCGTCACAGGCCTGACCCGTGACGGCGTCTATCTCATCGAGAACGGCGAGATCGTCGGAATGGTGAACAACTTCCGTTTCAACGAATCGCCGATCGACCTCTTACGCCGTGCCGTTGAGGCGTCGGTCGCCGAGGCGACGCTGTGCCGAGAATGGAATGACTGGTTCACGTTCACGACGATGCCGGCACTTCGAGTACCGGACTTCAATATGTCCACCGTCTCGCAGGCGTACTGACGAGAAATGAACTAGCCGGTGAAGTCCTCGACCCAGTAGAACGTGCCGTTCGCGGCCTGCGCGACGCCCACGGAGATGATCTTGAAGTTCGGGTTGAGAATGTTCGCCTTGTGTCCCGCGGAGCCCATCCACCCTGACGTGACTGCCGACACGCTGGTGTAACCGGCGGCGATGTTCTCACCTGCCGTCGACTTGCCGCCGCACGAGGAGAGAACGGTCATGAGGCTGTTGTGAGTCAGGCTGCCCGCGGACGCCATGTGGACCGCCCAGGACGCCGGAACGCTGCAGGACCTGTACGAGAGGGCGCTGAGGCCCGCCGCCACGCGCTGCGCGTTGGTGGCAGCCGCGACCGACGCGGCGAGATCCTGACGCGCGGTGACGGAACTCTGTGCCGGTGCCGGCGCCACTGCAGGAGCCTGGGGGGTCGAGACAGCCGGCGATTTCGTCGTGGTCGTCGTCTTCGCGGCGGTGCTGCCGGTCGAGGAGGACTTGGCCTTCGTGGTCGTGGTCTTCGCCGTTGTGGTGGTGGCCTTCTGCGGCGTGGTGCTGGGCGGGGCTGCCGCTGGTGCTGGGGCGGCCGCGACGCGGGTCAGCGTGTCGACCGACGGGCTCTTGACGACCGGCCTCGCGGCAATCGGCTTCGTCGGCAGACCGAGATCGGCGACGGTCCAACCCTGGGTGCTGCCCCAGTCGGAGACCGGGCCGCTCTGCGTCGTGACGGCTGGGGCTTCGCCACTGGCGGCGGAGTGCGCCACGCCTGCCGGCAGCGCGGCGGATGCCACCATGATCGCGAGCGCCGCAGTGCGACGTACAAAGCGGTTAGTCCTCATGCGACTCAATCCCCCGGATCGAACAAGCCACAATGGCTCTCGCGTCGAACCGTAAGGGGAAGCGGGAATATGCCTCAGCATCATGAGGCGTCTCTCACTTTATGTTGACTCAAGGTTGAGAAACACAATTCACGTGCCTACAGGGAAAGTGTGAGAATGCTCTCATCCAGGGCGAAAGGATTGTCCACGAAAGGAATCCCCGGACGGATCATTCGTCGGCGACGTCCACGACGCCTCGGCGCATCCCTGTCACGGCCTCGCGGCACGTGGTGCGCAGCTTCCCGGGTCCCGCAGCGGCGGCCACCTGACCGGCCACGTCGATGACCTGACGCACCCAGCGGACGACGTCTCCCGCCGGCAGGCCCGAGAGGGTCAGCACCTCCGCCAGATCTGCACCGCTCGCCCACGCGTGTGCGGCCTCTGCGAAGCCGATGTCCGGCTCCGGGCCCCGGTCCACGCGGTGGTCCCGCTCGACCAGACCGACATCGCGCCACAGGGCCCGCAACCTGACCTGCGCTGCCTCGCTCTGCCGATCCGGCATCCGCACGGGACGACGACCGTCCATGACCCGGGCCCGGAAGACCAGGCTGGACAGTACGGCGGCGAGCTGCGGGGCGGTCAGACCGTCGAAGACCCCGTTGACGACGCACTGTGCGGTGACGAGGTCGAGCTCCCCGTAGACGCGCGCCAGGACACGGCCGGGGTCGGTCACCGTCGCGCCCCGCTCGTCGAGGTAGCCGAGCGACGAGAGCACGCCGCACACCTTGTCGAACGCGGTGGCGATGGTGTTGGACCGCTCCTGGGACCGCTGGCGGGAGAGCGCCGCCTCTCGCTCCAGGCGCATGGCCTGCTCGGTGAGACGCGCGTGGTCCTCCCGCTCAGGGCAGCGATGGCACGGATGAGCCTTGAGGCGGGAGCGTACGGCCTCGATCTCGGCCATCACCTCGCCATCGGCCCGGGTGCGTTGGCGCGGGTCAGGAAGGTCGACCTCACCGAGGCGGGTGAGAAACGCCGCCGCAAGGTTCCGTCGCGCAGCTGCGCTCTTCGCGTCGAAGTGCTTCGGTACCCGGATCTTCCCTGCGACCACCGGCGGTGTCGGGAAGTCGGCGACCGACAGCGACTTGAGCTGTCGTTCCTCGGTCATCACGAGGGGCGTCGGGCCGTCCTTGCCGACCACCCGCGGCTCGACGACAGCAGCCCAGCCGCGATGACGCCCAGCAGGCACAGAGATGATGTCCCCCGGCTGCAGCGACTCGAGCACGGTGAGCGCCTCGGCATGCCTGCCGGCCTGCCGACCGCGAGCGGCCTCGGCTTCGAGGGACCGTACGCTCTCGCGGAGGCGTGCGTACTCGACGACGTCGCCCAGCTCGCACGACGCCTGATCGAGCAGTCTGGCCGCCTCGGCCTCGGTCCGCCGGATCGACCGCGAGGCCGCCACCACCCCTCGGTCGGACTGGAACTGCGCGAAGCTCTGCTCGAGTACAGCGCGGGCCCGCTCGCGCCCGACGGTGCCCACGAGGTTCACGGCCATGTTGTACGTGGGCTTGAACGCGGACCGGAGCGGATACGTACGGCGCGACGCCAACCCGGCGACGGCCCTCGGGTCCAGCCCCGGCTGCCAGCACACGACCGCGTGGCCCTCCACATCGATGCCGCGACGGCCGGCGCGCCCCGTGAGCTGTGTGTACTCCCCCGGCGTGATGTCGGCGTGGGACTCGCCGTTGTACTTCACGAGCTTCTCGACCACGACTGTACGAGCGGGCATGTTGATGCCCAGTGCCAGCGTCTCCGTGGCGAACACGACCTTGAGCAAGCCCTCCGTGAACGCCTCCTCGACGGCTTCCTTGAGCGACGGGAGCAGGCCTGCGTGATGCGCCGCGACGCCGCGCTGGAACGCGGTCAGCCACCGGTCGTACCGCAGCGCAACGAGGTCCTCCTCAGAGAACCCCTTCGTGTGGTCCTCGGCGATCTCGAACAGCCGCCGGCGGTTGGCCGCCGTGGTGAGCCGGATCCCGTCACCCATGAGCTGCGCGACCGCGCTGTCGCAACCTTGCCGGCTGAACACGAACACGATGGCGGGCAGCAGGGCGTCGCCGTCGAGCGCGGTGACCATCTGGGAGCGGCGCGGTACGAGCGAGTGGCCGTTGTTCTCCCAGCGCGGATGGGAAGCCCCACCGAAGGCTCCCGAGCCGTGGCCCGTGGTGGTCTTTCCCCGGCCAGATCGTCCGCGCGGCCGACGCGCGTCGTCACGAAGCCGCGCATCCTGCTGTGCGAGCTTCACCAGCTCCGGGTTCACGTCAGCTCGGCCCCCGGGCAGCTCGCGCGCGGTGGGCGCCTCGTGCGCGAACAGATCGAGGAGCCTCGTACCGGCGAGCACGTGCTGGAACAGCGGTACGGGGCGGCGCTCGCTGACGACGACGTCCACAGCGCCACGTACCTCGCGCAGCCAGTCCCCGAACTCCTCCGCGTTGCTCACCGTCGCCGAAAGAGCCACGACCTGTACGGACTCGGCGAGACCCAGGATGACCTCTTCCCAGACCGGGCCACGGAACCTGTCAGCCAGGTAGTGGACCTCGTCCATGACGACGAACGCGAGGTTGGTGAGGGTCGTCGACGAGGCGTAGATCATGTTCCGCAACACCTCGGTGGTCATCACCACCACGTCGGCCTCGGAGTTGACGCTGATGTCGCCGGTGAGCAGACCGATCCGGTCGCTTCCGTACGCGGTGACGAGGTCGCGGTACTTCTGGTTCGACAGCGCTTTGATAGGCGTCGTGTAGAAGCACTTCCGGCCACGGGCGAGCGCCAGGTGTACGGCGAACTCCCCCACCACGGTCTTGCCCGCCCCTGTCGGCGCCGCCACGAGGACACCGGATCCGGCTTCAACGGCCGTACAGGCTTCGAGCTGGTAGTCGTCGAGGACGAACGAGTACCGCGCGGCGAAGGCGTCGAGCTGGGTGGAGGGAGGCATCGCCCGCCAGGCTACGCCACGACCGGGGACGTCGCCGGTGGATTCACTGCCTGGTCGCGACCGCGCGCGGCACGTACAGGGTGAGCGCCTGCGGCACGGCTTCGAGCAGCAGCGGTACGGGACCGAGCGCCTCGCCGTCGGCCATCCCGTACAGCTCGTCGCCGTCGATGGTGACGTGGGTCGCACGTAGGCGCTCGACCGCCGGGTCGGACACGAACTTGCCCGAGAACATCTTGGGGAGGAGCCGGAGCAGCGTCATCCGGCTCACGGGATGGATGATCGTGACGTCGAGCAGCCCGTCGGTGAGCGAGTAGTCGGGAGCGATCCGCATCCCGCCTCCGAAGAGTCCCGCGTTCGCGACGGCGATGAGCATGGCCGTCTGCGTGCGGGGCACACCGTCCATCGAGATCCGGTAGCGCAGCGGCTCGAAGGTGGCGAGCTCGGCGAGCGCGCTGTACGTGTAGCCGAGCGAGCCCATGGTGTGCGTCATCGCGTTCGTCCGCCGGTTGACCCGTGCGTCGTAGCCGGTCGAGACGACCGAACCCACGTAGCGCTGGGTCGACCCGTCCGACAGCTCGCCGGAGACCCTGGTGAGGTCGATGGCCTGGGTGATGCCCTCAGCAATGACCCGCGCGGCGGCCACCGCCGACTTGGGGACGCCCACACCGCGGCAGAAGTCGTTGCCCGTACCGGCGGGAATGACTCCCAGCGGCACACCGCTGCCGGCGGCGGCATTCAGACCGAGGTGCATCATCCCGTCGCCGCCCATGACGATCAGGCAGTCATGGCGTCCGTCGACGGGAGTCGGCCGGGCCGCCTCGACCGCGGCGATGCAGCGGATCCGGGCCTCGTCGTACGAGGTGGCGCGAACCACTTGCAGCCGCGCGGTCGGCACGCCCTTGAGGAGCTCCTGGACGACGTCGGGCAGGACCCGGACCGCTCTCCCCCTGCCGGCCGTCGGGTTGACGACCAGTGTCAGCGTCGGCGACAGCATCAGTCGTCGATGGAGACGA
>PMLO01000089.1 GCA_003158895.1 Propionibacteriaceae bacterium | reverse complement strand
GTACGAAGGATCTCGGTCAGCCTGCGCCCGCCGATCGCTGACGACATCTCGCGTTCGTACAGGTCACGCCCCCGACTTCCCATCCGGCGCAGCATATCGGCGCCGGTCGCCTTGGCCTGGCGAAGGGCCGTCGCGACGGCGGCGGGATCGTTCGGGGAGGCGGCCATCCCGGCGCCTGCCGCCGTGACGACGTCCGCCGGGTCGCCTTCGGCGACGACGAGAAGGGGATGTCCGCCGGCCAGTACGGACGGGATCTTGCTCGGCATGTTGACCCGGAACAGCGGCGTGTCGGAGATGCAGACGAGCTGCAGGTCGGCCGTTGCCAGCAGGCTCGGCATCGTCGCCATCGGACGGCGCCCCAGGAAGTGGACGCGATCGGTCACGTCGAGGTCGTCGGCCAGGCCCCGAAGCCGCTCGCCGTCGATACCGTCGCCCACGGTCACGATGTGGATGCGCTCAGCGGGATCGATGCGTGCGGCGGCCTCGACGAGCACTCCGAGGCCTTGCGCGATGCCATGCGCCCCCGCGTACATCGCAACGAAGTCGTCGTCGGTCAGCCCGAGTGATTCACGCAACGTGGGATCGGGCTCCGCTGGCGCCGCGAACAACGACTCGTCCACCCAGTTGTAGACGAGGCTGATCTTCTCGGGCCTGACGCCCCGGTCGACGAGCACCTGCTTCATCGAGGGCGACAGTACGGTGACGTGGCTGGCGAGGCGGTACGACAACTTGGCGAACGTGCCGAGCACCGCGTCGGCGATCCGGCGTACGGGCCCGGAGGTGAGGAATCCCGACTGGAACACCGAGTCGGGCCACAGGTCCATGATCATCGTCACGTACGGGGTGCCGAACAGGACCCGGGCAACCATCGGTGCGAGGTTCGCGGTGACGGGAGAGGAATGTACGACGGCGAGGCCGGCTCTTCTGATGTCGCCGATGCCGTAGTAGGTGCTCGACAAGGCCCACGAGATGTAGTTGAGCATCCGGCCGACGGGGTTCGTGTCGTGGCTCGGGTACAGCGGCGTACGCCTCACCTCGATGCCGTCGATCTCCTCGCGGCTCGCCTCGCTGGCCCGGTACCCGTCGGCGACCACGCCGGTCGGATAGTTCGGCACACCGGTCAGCACCGTCACGTCCCAACCGATCCGCTCCAACTCCTCGGCAACCCAGCAAGCCACCCCGACGTTCTCAGGGTGGTACACCTGGCTGACGTAGCAGACCGTCTCGCGCATGGGGGACAGTCTGCCGTCTCCTCGGTTCGCCCGCTTCCCCGCCCCCGAGCGCGGTACACCCTCTCCCCGACCGGTACAGGTCCTCTCCCCGACCGGCTACCTTCTCTCCCCGAGCGGTACAGGTCCTCTCCCCGACCGGTACAGGTCCTCTCCCCGAGCGGTACAGATGCTCTCGCCGAGGGGACAGATTGTCCGGATAGGGTGACGGCATGCAGGTGGGTGCGGCGATCGTCTCGTACAACCCCGCGCCCTCATTGCTGCGGCTGGTCACGGAGCTGATCGCCGCCGACATCCCCGTCGAGATCGTCGACAACGCGTCAGCGAGCGGCTCGGACGTCCTCGAGGAGTGCGCCACGGTCGGCGCGACGCTGACGCTGCTGGACACCAACACTGGGGTCGCGGGCGCCCTGGGTCACGCGCTCGCCAGCACTGCCGCTGAGTGGTTGCTGACCTTCGACCAGGACAGCACTCTCACCGCGCACACGCTCAACCAGCTCCTCGACAGCGCCGCCACCAGCAACGAACGGGTCGCGATCGTCGCGCCCGTCGTCCGGGACGAGGCCACCGCGCGACCGCTCCAGGGGGACCCGGGGCGGAGTCGTTGGTACGAGACGGAGCGGGTCTTCACCTCGGGGTCGTTGTGCCGCGTCAGCGCGTTGCGGCATGTGGGCGGCTTCCGCAGCGACCTCGTCATCGACTTCGTCGACTGGGATCTCTGCGTACGGCTCCGCGAGGCCGGCTGGCAGATCGCCATCGAGCCGACTGCGGTCCTCGAGCACTCCATCGGCCGCGACACCAGCCACCGGCTGCCACTGCTCGGCGAGGTCACGACGAGCAATCACAGCGCCGATCGCCAGTACTACAAGTACCGCAACTACCTCCTCCTGGCCCGCTCCGGCACGCTGGCGCACGACCCGCGGTGGTCGGCGCGTACGGCCCTCGGCCTAGGGCTCGGCGTCGCCAAGGTAGTGGCCTTCGAGAGCGACAAGAAGGCCAAGCTCGCGGCGATCGCGGCAGGTGTACGGGATGGCGTCGTCGGCCGCGGCGGTACGCGGCGGCCGACGGTTCGTGCCGCCGGCCGGCCCAGTCCCGCCGTTCCGCACGCATCGCCAGCGGACCTGGGAAGCGCCCGTACGCCGGTTTCCGTCTGCATGGCCACGTACAACGGGTCGCGCTACCTTCTCCCACAGCTCGAGTCGATCCTCGACCAGCTCAGGCCCGGCGACGAGCTTCTCATCCAGGACGACGGCTCCTCCGACGACACCCTGGCGATCATCGGCGCGTACGACGACCGGCGCATCCAGCTCGTCGAGAACGCGTCCAACCTCGGCGTCATCTCCACGTTCGAGCGCTGCCTGGCGCGTGCGCGCCACGACATCGTCCTCCTCGCCGACCAGGACGACGAGTGGCTTCCGGGCAAAGTCGACGCGATGGTCGCGCCCTTCTCCGACCCGCACGTGACCGGCGTCGTCACTGACGCGCTGATCGTCGACGCCGACGACGCGGTGACGGGTGATTCGATCTTCGCCTACTTCCGCAGCGGCCCGGGCGTGCTGCACAACTTCGTCAAGAACTCGTACCTCGGCTGCTGCATGGCGGTCCGGCGCGACGTGCTCGGTGTCGCCCTGCCCGTACCGCGCAGCGTGCGGACCCACGACGGGTGGATCGGTATCACCGCCGACATGATGGGCGAGGTGGTCTTCCTACCGACGCCATACGTGAGGTACCGGCGTCACGGCGGGAACCTGAGCCAGATGGAGCCGTTCGGGCTCACCGACGTCGTCAGACGCCGGCTCGCCCTCGCCGCTCACCTCGTGGGCATCACTCCCGCCGTGCTCAGGCGGCGTGCCGCTCCGGAACGCTGACGAGCTGCGGAGCCGGTGCGGCCTGTACGGGGAGTATCCCCACGGGGCTGAACCAGCCCGGCTGCGGAGCAGGCGCGATCGCTGCCGGACCCGTTGCCGGACCGCCCGCCTGCGACCGAATGGCGTCGCGCCGCGCCGACAGCACCATGAGGGTGACGAGGATCGCGACGCTGACGACCGCCAGCACGATGTGGGCCGTCAGATCGTTGGTCTGGTCCCACAGGTAGTGCAGGCCGACGGCAACCGCGAAGGCGGCGACCAAGCCGGTCACCGCGAACCGGCGCCGCTGCGCTGAGCCGATCCGCCACAGCGCCCACGCCACCATGCCGGTCCACGCGAGGTGGCTCGCCGGCGCGAGGAGGGCGCGCTCCTGGAGCGTCTGCTGCATGGCTGCCAGGCCGCCGCCGCGGGAGACGAGCGCGTAGAACGCGTACCCCATCGTCTCGAGGACCGCGAAGCCGGCGCCCGCGGCGATGCCGAGCGCGAGACCCGCCCCGGCTGTACGACGGCGGGCGATGAGGAAGATGACCAGCGGGACGATGAGTTTTGCGAGCTCTTCGATGACCGCGACACCCAGGTAGACCTGATCCTGCGTGCCGGTCAGCGAGCTCTCGAGCGTGCCCGCGACCGTGACGCCGACGATGCCGGCCATCACGGCCGTGCCGATGATGAGGCCTCCGTGGCCGTCGAGGCCCTGCCCGATCGCGTACTCCAGCAGCAGCACCCCCGCCGGCACCGTCACCGAGCCCACGAGCAGTACCGTCGGGAAGAACAGGACGTTCTGGGTGTTGATCATGGTCTGGTTGACGACGAGGTACGAGACCAGGCCGCCCACCAGCACGAGGAGCCAGCCCAGTCGGCGCATCCAGCTACGGCGCGAGATCGGGGCCGGCAGGACAGACGCCGGCGCGGCGTAGGCCGGGGACTGTACGACTGGGGCCTCCTCCTGCCAGAACTGCCAGCCAACAGGCGCGGGTCCCCACTCCGGCGCGGGCTGCCACCCCTCCGACGGAACCCAGCCCACGGGAGGTGCGGGCCACATGGGCGGAACCACGAATCGCGTTGCCATATCGATCTCCTTCGGTCGTCTTCGACGCTAGGCACGCGATCTGTGCCTCCGCTGTGCCGACTCGATGGATTCCGTGGGAGCATCCTGCACTCTGCCCGCTCGTACGCCCTGTCGCTGGTCCCGGACAGCGCAGCGCCCCGGACCTAAGGCCCGGGGCGCTGTCGTACGTGCTGTTACTCGGTCGCCTCGCCCTGACCGGCGAGCTCGATGAACGGGCTGTCGGGAAGGTGCTTCTCCGTACCGACGAAGGTGAACGGGATCTCCGCACCCTCCTCGGCCACGTCGACGAGCACGATCTGTCCCGCACCCAGCTCTCCGAAGAGGATCTTCTCGGCGAGCGTGTCCTCGATGTCCCGCTGGAGCGCCCGGCGCAGCGGCCGTGCCCCCAGGATCGGGTCGAAGCCGCGCTTGGCGATGAGGGCCTTGGCGGCCGGGGTGAGCTCGATGCCCATGTCCCGGTCCTTCAGACGTCCCTCGATCTTCGCGACCAGGAGGTCGACGATCTCCTCGATCTCCTCCTGCGACAGCTGGTGGAACACGACGATGTCGTCGACTCGGTTCAGGAACTCGGGACGGAAGTGCTGCTTGAGCTCGTCCGAGACCTTCGCCTTCATCTTCTCGTAGCCCGACTCGGCGTCCGAACCCTGCTGGAAGCCGAGGTTGACCGCCTTCGAGATGTCGCGCGACCCGAGGTTCGTCGTCATGACGATGACCGTGTTCTTGAAGTCCACGACCCGGCCCTGCGCNNGAACGGCTTGCGGCGCACCTTCTCTGTGAGCTGGCCGCCCTCTTCGTACCCGACGTAGCCAGGAGGCGAGCCGAACATCCGGGAGGCGGTGTGCTTCTCGGAGTACTCGCTCATGTCGAGCGTGATGAGGGCGTCCTCGTCACCGAACAGGAACTCGGTGAGCGCCTTCGTCAGCTCTGTCTTCCCCACCCCGGACGGGCCGGCGAAGATGAAGGAGCCGGACGGACGCTTCGGGTCCTTGAGCCCTGCGCGCGTACGACGCATCGACCGCGACAGCGCCCTGACGGCGTCCTTCTGGCCGATGATCCGCTTCCCGATCTCGTCCTCCATGTGGAGCAGTCGAGCGGACTCCTCCTCGGTGAGCTTGAAGACCGGGATGCCGGTCGCCGAGCTCAGGACTTCAGCGATCTGCTCCTCGTCGACCTCGGCCGGCATGTCGGAGTCGCCGATCTTCCAGGCCTGCTCCTTCTCCGCGCGCTGCGCGAGGAGCTTCTTCTCCTGGTCGCGCAACCCGGCGGCCCGCTCGAAGTCCTGGGCGTCGATCGCCGCCTCTTTCTCGAGGCGTACGGATGCGATCCGCTCGTCGAACTCGCGGAGGTCAGGCGGTGCGGTCATCCGCTTGATACGAAGCCGCGCGCCGGCCTCGTCGATGAGATCGATGGCCTTGTCCGGCAGGAAGCGATCGGAGATGTACCGATCAGCCAGCTGCGCGGCAGCAGCCAACGCCTCGTCGGTGATCGTGATCCGGTGATGGGCCTCGTAACGGTCACGCAGCCCACGCAGGATCTCGATCGTCATCGCGATGGACGGTTCGGCCACCTGGATCGGCTGGAACCGGCGCTCGAGAGCCGCGTCCTTCTCGATGTGCTTGCGGTAGTCGTCGAGCGTCGTCGCGCCGATCGTCTGAAGCTCGCCCCGGGCCAGCATCGGCTTGAGGATCGAGGAGGCGTCGATGGCCCCCTCCGCCGCGCCCGCTCCCACGAGGGTGTGGATCTCGTCGATGAACAGCATGACGTCGCCGCGGGTCTTGATCTCCGAGAGCACCTTGCGGAGCCGCTCCTCGAAGTCGCCGCGGTAACGGGAGCCGGCCACGAGAGCACCGAGGTCGAGCGTGTAGATCTGCTTGTCGCGCAGCGTCTCAGGCACGTCGCCGCGCACGATGGCCTGCGACAGCCCCTCGACGATGGCCGTCTT
>PMLO01000014.1:18515-21805 GCA_003158895.1 Propionibacteriaceae bacterium | reverse complement strand
GTCTCGCGACGAGGCACCGTTCGCGTGCGGCGTCGACTCGGTGATGACCGCGCACGTCGTCGTACCCGCTCTCGGCCCCGACCCCGCGACCCTGTCCCCCTGGTCGGCGCGGCACATCCGGGCGCTGGGCATCGACGGACCGATCATCACCGACGCGCTGGGGATGCGAGCGATCGCAGACCTGTACGACATGGGCGAGGCGTCCGTACGGGCGTTGGAGGCCGGTGCCGACCTGCTCTGCCTCGACTCCCCCACCGGCCGAGATCCGCGGGCCGACTTCGAGGCAGCCGTCGCCGGCATCGAGGCAGCCGTCGACGGCGGGCGCCTGTCGGCCGATGCCCTGCGCGCCTCGCACGTACGGAATCTGACGCTCACGGGCACGCCGACCCCCGCCGAACCGCTGGACGAGATCCTCGCGAGGCTGGACGCGGTCGGCAGCGAGGCGGCGGCCCGCGCGGTCCGTACAGGCGGCTTCGTCCGCTGCGACGCCCCTGTCGTCGTGGCCGACCTGCGCCATCGGGTGTCGATCGCGGCGGGTCCGGCGCCGCTGGCGCTGGCCGACGTCCTCGAGCGGCGAGGCGCTCTGGCGAGGCTCGTCAGGGGCCCGCACGAGGCGTTCGACGCGCAGGAGCCGGTGGTCGCGGTGGTACGGGAACCACGCGCGGATACCGCTGAAGGAGACGCGCTCGCTGCGCTGCTCGCTGCTCGCCCGGACACCGTCGTCGTACACACCGGACTCGCGGCCGCGGCTCCCGACGCGGAGAGGATCGTGTACGCGCACGGGGCCGGCCGCGCCAACGCCGAGGCCGTCGCGGACCTGCTGATCTGAGTCGACGGGCGCTGGTCCGACGGCGCGCGTGGGCAGAGGCATCCACCTCGTCGGGCGTCACGAGGATGAACACTCTGTGATCACATGGTGACCGGTCAGCAACCGGGTTCATGGGGGCCGGGTGTAGCGTCACCGCGGGGTGATGAGGACTGTGGCAGGCGCGGCGGGAACGATGTTCGCCTCTCTTCGGGTACCCAATTACCGCCGCTACTTCTCCGGAGCACTGGTGTCGAACATCGGCACCTGGGTGTCGCGCGTAGCCCAGGACTGGCTCGTACTGGTCATCCTCACCCACAACTCCGCGTTCGCCCTCGGGTTCATCACAACCGTCCAGTTCATCTGGATGCCGCTGCTGTCGCCGTGGACCGGCATGGTCGCCGACCGCTTCCCCAAGCGCCGCACGTTGATGGTCACCCAGTCGATGATGCTGCTCACCTCGTTGGCGCTGGCACTCCTCACCATGAGCGGGCGAGTCACCCTGTGGGAGGTGTACGCCCTCGCAGGAGTCCAGGGGATGGCCGCGGCGTTCGACGGTCCGGCGCGGATGACGCTCGCCTCGGAGATGGTGCCGACCCCCCTCATCATGAACGCCGTCAGCCTCAACTCGGCGTCCTTCAACATCGGCAGGCTCGTCGGACCGGCCTTGGGCGGCATCATCATCGCCCGCTGGAGCGTCGGCGTCGGCATGCTCGTCAATTCCGCATCGTTCCTCGCTGTGCTCGTCGCACTGATCTCGCTCAACGGCGCCCAGATGCACCCCTCTCCGCCTCGGCGGGGCAGCGGAGCACTCAAGGAAGCGATCGTCTACCTCAAGAGCCGACCAGATCTTCAGCTGATCATGGCGACGATCTTCTGCCTGACCATGTTCGCGATGAACTTCCAGGTGACGAACGCGCTCATGGCGACGACGGTGTTCCACATGGGCGCGACCGCGTACGGCCTGCTCGGCTCGATGCTCGCCGTCGGATCCCTGACCGGAGCCCTGCTCAACGCGAGACGGACCACGCCGAGGCTCCGCACGCTCCTCATCGCCATGACGAGTGTCGCCGTCTGCACGTTGCTGATGGCCCTGGCGCCCTCGTACTGGGTGTTCGCGCTGATCCTCATTCCGTCGGGGCTGGCGAGCATGACGGCCCTGACCACGTCGAACTCGACCGTACAGGTCACGAGCGACCCGGCGATGCGAGGCCGCGTGATGGCGCTGTACATGGCCATCAACCAGGGAGGCGCGCCCATCGGCGCCATGATCATCGGCGTCATGGCGGATCGCTTCGGCGTCCGCTGGGCCCTCGGTCTGGCCAGTGTCGTCGTCCTCGTCGCCGCGCTCATCTCGACGATGGTCGTCCGGCGCCGGCGCATCGAGCAGTCCGAGGAAGTCCTCGTCGAGGAGGCCTTCGAACCGGCCACCGTCGACGAGGACTGAGCCCCTACGGGTTGGTGTTGATCACCGGTGTGGCGCGCGAGTCGCCGCACAGGACGAGCAGAAGGTTGGCCACCATCTGAGCCTTGCGCTCCTCGCTCATCTGGACGACCGAGTCGGTCTCGAGACGACGCAGCGCCTGCTCGACCATCCCGACCGCGCCCTCGACGATCATCGACCGGGCGGCGATCACGGCGGCGGCCTGCTGGCGCTGCAGCATCGCGTGGGCGATCTCCTGTGCGTACGCGAGGGACGAGATCCTCGCCTCCACGATCTCGATGCCGGCGATCGCGACGCGCGCCGCAACCTCCTGGGCGAGCTCCATGGCGACGAGCTCGGTCGAGCCTCGCAGGCTCTCCTCGCCGGGAGCGGCGTTGTCGTACGGATGCGTGCTGGCTACGTGCCGAAGGGCGGCCTCGGCCTGTACCTCGACGAAGTGCTGCGAGTTCTCCACGGCGAACGTGGCCTTCGCGGTGTCGGCGACCTGCCACACGATGATCGCCGCGATGTTGACGGGGTTGCCGTCGGAGTCGTTGACCTTGAGCTCGTGGGTCTCGAAGTTGTTGACCTTCACCGACACCCGGCGCTTCGAGGTGAACGGCATGGTGAGCTGAAGGCCCGGCTTCCGGATCGTGCCAACGTACCCGCCAAGGAACTGGAGCACCTTGGTCTCACCGGGTTGGATGACCGAGAGGGACGTGAACCCGAAGTACGTCGCGATGAACAGGATCACTCCGATCACTATCAACGGCGGCGCAGTAGCCGCGGCACCGAAGATGGTGATGCCGAGGGCGACAGCTCCGAGCGCGAGCAGCACGATGAGGGCGATCCCTCCCGGCATCGACCACGCGTCTCGCTCCTCCGCGGCGACGCGCACGCCGTTGTGTCCCACGGGGGCGGCGGTCACGATGCCAGGCTCGGGAACCTGGAGCTCCTGCCCGGCGTACGGGGTGGCGCCGACCACCGGCTCCTGGTAACCGGGCTCCATCACCGGCGGCGGTGCAGTGGGCGCGGCAGTGGGCTTGGTGGGGTTCTCGAACT
>PMLO01000014.1:10443-18502 GCA_003158895.1 Propionibacteriaceae bacterium | reverse complement strand
TTCGGTCAGCGTGGTGGCCGCCAAACCGACAACTCGCTTTCCTGACCGACCCCGCACCCAACCGTGCAGGTCCTCAGACCGAAGTCCTCGGTGTCAATCATTCCTTCGTGTTGCCCCGCTTTTCCTTGCGGAATCGCGTAAGAGATTTATATCCCCATGGCGAGCCACCTCGCAAGCGAATACACCAAATTACATGGTTGGAATTAGATACGACTTTTGTACACCGGGATGCCGGTGTTGTACACCATCTTTCCACCGTTGGTGCACAGGTTTGTGCACAGCCCCCTGGACCGCGCGAACGCTCGGCACCTCTGTGGTGGCAGGGGAGTTGCGGGGAGGCATCCGCCACGACCGGGGCGGTGCGGCCACTCCCGTGGCATGCGAAAGGGCCCGCGAGCGAGTATGAGTCGTTCGACGGGCCCTTCCAGTGATCGGACGATGACCTCCCGATCGGAGCACCGACTCCTTGCCCCCACGGCCCGCCATCGGGCGGCGCGACGGGCGAACCCGCCGTACGGAGCACTTCATCTGTTCTCCATCACAATCCCTTGCGGGCTTGCGATGGGTAATTTCTACCGTCTCGATGTGGAGTCGTCAAGCGGTTCTCGAAAAGATTCTTGAGCCAACTTCTTATCCACTGGTCACGCGCGTGAGCGGCCCTTTTGCGCACATGTTGCACACAGACGATTCACCGAATTATCCACAGGTCAGCGCTCGCGGGGCGTCGCCGTACCGTCAGACCCACGACCACGGGCGATGTTGAGTAGTTCCGGCCAGGAGGCGATCTTCGTCCGGCTCCGGCCGAACCGGGATCCGAGCTCGCCTTCAGCCGCATCGATGCGCATCCAGTCCTCGTACGAGGTCGGCCGGAGCCCCTTGCGGTGCAGCAGCTTCTCGACCGGCTCGAGGACGACCAGGGGTGCCTCGGGGAGGTCGGCGACCAGCGCCGCCACAGTCTCGGCGGCGTCGGACTTGTTCGTACCGATCACGCCGGTCGGACCCCTCTTGATCCAGCCGGCCGCATACTCACGGGGCTGGACACGCCCCCGCGTATCCGTGACCCGGCCGAGGACGTTCGGGATGACCCCACGTTTCTCGTCGAACGGCACACCGTCGAGGGCCCGGCCGCGGTAGCCGATGGCCCGCAGCACCAGCTCGCACTCGATCGTGCGTTCCTCGCCCGTGCCGATGAGGCGTCCGTCGGCGTCCAGCGCGGTCCGCTCCAGGGTGAGCCCCGTGACGCGGTGGCGGCCCTCGACCTCGATCGGCCGGTGCCAGAACAGGAGGTGGAGACGCAGGGACGCGTCGGGTACCAATCGCTCGGCAGCGATCTTCAGCGCCTCGACATTCGCCTTGGGGCGCCTGTCGAGCGTCGTCAGGTCGATGGCGTCGAGATCGTCGTGGACGACGGGCTGTACATGCGGCAGCGTGAGCATCTCGCGAAGCTCCGGCGTGGTGAAGGACGCGTGCTGCGGCCCACGACGCCCGACGATCCACACGTCCCGGACGACGTGGCCGCGTAGCTCGTCGAGCACCGGGTCCGGCATGTCGGTCGGGCTCAGGTCTGCGGCCGTCTTGCACAGGATCCTGGAGACGTCGACCGCGACGTTGCCCACGCCCACGGTGACGACGGATCGCACACCGGTGAAGCGGAAGGGTGCCGCGTCGGGGTGTCCGGAGTACCACGCCACGAACGAGCGCGCCGACTCGCTGCCGGGGAGGTTCTCGCCCGGTACGGCCATTTCGGTGTCCTCGGCGGCACCCGCCGCGTAGATCACCGCGTCGTACGCGCCGAGCAGTTCCTTGCGGGACATGTCCTGGCCGAACTCGACGTGCCCCAGGAACCGGACCGCGGGCGACTCGAACACGCGAGCCAGCGCATTGCCGACGCCCTTGACCGAGGTGTGATCAGGCGCGACTCCGTACCGGAGCAGTCCGAACGGGGTCGGCAGCCGGTCGTACAGATCGATGGCGATCCCGGGGTGCGCCAGCAGCGCCTGCGCAGCAAAGATGCCGGACGGGCCGGCTCCCACGATCGCGACCCTCTTCGGCTCTTGCACCCCCGAATCGTACGGTCGCGCGCCCCGCTCCGGCCAGCGGGGCACGCCGCTCCCGACGCTAGTGTCGTGGCCGTGACCGATTCCGTCCTCGCGTTCATCGATGCCGCTGCGGCAGACCCGTCCACCGCCCTCCACACCCTGGTCGTCCGTGACCCTCGCGGCATCCAGGTGGAGGCGTACTGGGATCCGTACCGGAGAGACGACCGGCAGCTCGTGTATTCCGTGAGCAAGACGTTCACGGCGACCGCGGCGGGCTTCGCGATCGCCGAGGGGTTGCTGCACCTCGAGGACCGCGTCGTCGACCTCCTCGAACCCCCCCACCCCGTGACTGGTCGGCGCCTCGAACTGACGCTGCACCATCTGCTGTCGATGTCGACCGGGCACGACGCCGACTCGATCGCCTTCACACCCGGTCCCCAGGGCGATGTCGCCGCGGAGTTCTGGCGCACCGATCCGCAGACGCCCGTCGGGTCACGCCACGTCTACAACAACGGTGCCAGCTGGGCGATCGGCGAGATCGTACGGAGAGTGACCGGCCAGACCCTGACCGACTACCTCCGGCCCCGCCTGTTGCAGCCCATCGGCATCGACATCGACTGGGAGCGCGACGTCCTGGGCGGGGAGCTGGGCTGGTCCGGTGTGCACATCACGACGCCGGACCTGGCCGCGTTCGCCCAGTTGTACGCGTCCGGCGGGCGCTGGCAGGGCGAGCAGGTGCTGCCTGAGGGCTGGGCCGAGCTCGCGGGTACCCGCCACATCCGTACGGACGACCGCGCGGACTCGGGCTCCGAGTGGCTGTACGGGTACGGCTACCAGGTCTGGATGAGTCGCCAGGGGTTCCGCATGGACGGTGCCCATGGCCAGTACGCGCTCATCCTCCCCGAGCAGGAGACCGTCATCGCGATCACCTCGGCGGAACCGGTCACGTCGCAGCCGCTGCTCGATCTCGTCTGGGAACACCTCGTCCCGGGCCTGGGCACGCCGGCCTCGGCCTTGCGCGCGGAGCGTCTCGCGGACCTGTCGTTGCCCATCCCGCGCGACGCCGGCTCGTACGGCTCCTGGCACCACGCCGGGCCCGTACCGGTGCGCCCGTCGCTGGGCCTCGGGGCCGACCAGTCCCCCGTCCCGGACCTCTCCGACGTGTCTGTCATCCGCGATGCGGCGGGCTTCACGGTGGACCTCCGCGTCGACGGGGAGCCCGTCACACTGACGACGCCCGGCCCATGGCGGCGCCAGCCGCTCCGTACAGGCGGCATCGACGTACCCGTCGCTCTGGCCGCCGCCATCACCAGTCGCGGCGGTGTACGGCTTCGGCTCTGCATGACCGACACGGTGCACGTGCTGCTCGTGGATCTCGATGACAAGGGCGGGGGCCTCGCGTGGCAGACGACGCCGCTGCACATGGGCCGCTTCGCCGACCTCTCGGCGCCGTAGCGGGAACCCGCGAGCGCTACTCCTCCGTGGGCGCCGGCTTCTCGAGGGAGTGACGTACGGGGATCTTGATATGGCCGGATTTGAGGTCCACGCGGCCCAAGCCGTCGGCGCCTTCAGGCGTGTCGACGACGAACACCTTCTCGAGCTCACGCTGCTCACGTACGTAACGCAGGCTCGGCTGGATGCTTTCGAGCGGGTTCGTCATGGGAACCTCCTTGACACCCCTCAGTCTGCCGTACCGCGTCAAGCAGCCGCGAACCCCGCCGGGTGGCCTTTCCTGAGGACGTCTCAGGAACATTCATGTGGACCTTGTCATCTTTCCTACTACGTCGTGTAGTCCTCCCTACTGTCTGGGTTGTGGCCCTTCGGGGGGAGAGCCATCGGGGGAAGGAAACGCTGTGGGAATCTTCAGCTGGCTGCGAGGCGGCACCGCGACACTCGATGACGCGGACTACGGCCGCTTCGGCGTTGGCCGCGACCTCAGGGCCCTGCCTCGCACGATCGTCAAGGACCTCGACTTCTTCGGCCGCTTCTGGATCCGTCGCGCGGAGGCTGTTCCGGCCGCCGAGCAGCGCGCTCTCGACCTGTGCGCCGACCTCGAGATCTTCGCCAAGTCCGACCCGCTCCGCTTCTGCCACGAGCTCCGCATGGTCTCCGAGCCGGTCGGCGGCTGGGTCGAGTACGGCGCCATCCGCCTCATCGGCGAGATCATCGGCGCGATCGAAACCCCTGACACCGACTACCTCATGGAGTCGTCCCTCGCGTTCCTGCGTACGCGGACGATCCCCTGGAACAACCTCTCCGCCGACGCCCACACGTGGTGGATGGCGAACCTGCCGGGCGTCCAGTGGCTGCCGCCGAAGCAGGTCCCGCTGCGTGGCGCGTCGCCGCTCACCGATCTCCGCTTCGGCGAGGAGCGCGTGCTCGCGACCATCGAGTTCAACTCCAGCACGTTCATCCTGCGCCGCGAGGGCAACGAGTACGCCTGCTACCAGCGCTACCCGGGTCCGGACGAGTACAGCGAGCCGATCGAGTTCGTCGACGTACGGTCGATGGACATCTACGAGGTGTTCTGCCGGGTCGGTCGCGGGTTCAGCGGCATGCCCGACTGGGTCGATCCCCAGCTGGCGCCGTTCATCACCGTCCACCGGGGCGACTTCCGCTGATTCACGCCGCTGTTGCGGCACGAGGCGGTCGCTGAGGCCGTACCTTCTTCGCCATGGATCTCTTCAGCGTCGAATGGTCCGGAGCACCGTTCGTCCTGCTCTCGACGTCACACCTCACGGCTCTCGCCGCCATCGTGGCGCTCAACCTCTGGCTGAGCCGCTTCCGTCACTCGTCCGAACGCGTCAAGCGGAGGATCCGGTACGGGATCGTGGCCGTCCTGTGGACCAACGAGGTCATCTGGCACACCTGGATGATGCGGCTGGGCACATGGAACCTCCAGCACGCGCTGCCGCTCGAGCTGTGCTCGATCTTCGTGTGGGGCGGCGGCATCATGCTGCTGACGCGGTCGAGACGCGTGTATGAGATCGCGTACTTCCTCGGGGCCGCCGGCGCCCTCCAAGCCCTCGCCACACCGGACCTCGGCGTGTACGGCTTCCCGCACTACCGCTACTTCGCGTTCTTCCTCTCGCACGGTCTGATCGTGACGACCGTCGCGTGGATGACGTACGGAGAGGGCATGCGCCCCACGCGCCGCTCGTACGTGCGGTCGCTCATCGCGGGCGTCGTCCTCATGGTCGCGGTCCTCGGCATCGACGAAGCACTCGGCGCGAACTACATGTTCCTCGCGCACAAACCGGAGACCGCCAGCATGCTCGACATGCTGCCGGCCTGGCCGGCCTACCTCCCGGGGCTGTTCGTCGTGGGCATCGTGATGTTCGCCGTCATGTACGCGCCGTGGGAAGTGGCGGATCGCGTCCGGGCGCACAAGAATCGACGCGGCGAGGTCGCGGTCGGCGACGCGCGAGGGGCTGCGCGGACCCATACCCTCTCCGGGGGCTAACGTGGCCCCATCAGCAACGAGGAGTGAGATGGACGCGGCAACGGTGACCTGTGCCACGTGCAGGACGAAGAACCAGGTGGCCTTTGTGGCGGCTGAGGCTCCTCGCTGCACCCAGTGCCATGGCTTCTTGCCGTGGATCACGCAGGCGGTGGACTCCGACTACACGGTGATCGCCGACTCCACAACGGTCGTCGTGTGCGTCGAGCTCTGGGCGGCGTGGGCACAGCCCAGCCGTCTCGTCGGGCCGCTGCTCGAGCGCGTCGTCGCCGAGCGCGCGGGTCGGATGAAGCTTGTCAGGGTCAACGTCGAGGACGCACGCCGCGTGCAGTCGAAGCACGAGGCACGCCTCGTCCCCACGCTCATACTGCTCTGGCAGGGCGAGGAGATCGGCCGTCACAGCGGCGCGCTCCAGCTGCCGGAGCTACGACGCTGGGTCGACCAGGGAATCGCGACCGCGTTCCGCCCGGCCAAGACGCCCTCCTGAGCCTCCACGATCTCCGTACGCGCTGGGGAGCGCGGCGTAGATTGACAGCATGACCGTACGGTCGCCCGCCGTGGCGGGGCAGTTCTACCCCGCACAACCAGCGCGCCTGGAACGCATGATCGTGGAGCTGCTCGGCGCTGTCAGCCCCGAATCCGTACCGGCTGCAGGCTACGTCGTGCCTCACGCCGGCTACATCTACTCAGGCTCAACCGCCGCTCATGCGTACGCCGCGCTGGCCCTCGATCCGCCCGCCCGCATCCTGCTTCTCGGGCCGACGCATCGTGTCTACCTGGAGGGCCTGGCGCTGTCCGGCGCCGATGGCTTCGAGACGCCGCTCGGCGTGGTCGGGACCGACCCGGAGCTCGTGGCCGCGCTGCAGGAGTCGCCGTCCGTCTGCGTACGTCCCGACGTCCACGCCGAGGAGCACTCCCTCGAGGTGCAGCTGCCGTTCCTCCAGGTCGTCGCACCCGGCGTGCCTGTCGTACCGGTCGCGGTGGGAGCGGCGGATGCCACGGCCGTCGCCGACGTCATTGAGATCGCGCTCGGGGTGCCGGGGACGCTGCTGGTCGTCTCGACTGACCTGAGCCACTACCACCCGTACGCCGACGCGGCGGTCCTCGACGCCGACACCATCGAACGGATCATCGCGCTCGACCGTACGATCCCACCGGACCGTGCGTGTGGCGCGTACCCGCTCAACGGCGCCCTCGTCGCGGCGCAGCGGCACAGCTGGACCCCTGAGCTGCTGTCGGCGTGCAGCTCGGGCGACACGGCCGGTACGCGCGACGGCGTCGTCGGCTATGCCGCCTTCCGCTTGAGGACCGAGCATGGCTGAGCTGCCGCTCGAGGCCGGCCCCCTGCTGTGCGGGATCGCTCGCTCGGCGATCGCGGCACGCTTGGGTGCGGCGGATCCCCGTTCTCGTACCCCAGGCGGCCCGCCCACCGCCGATCCGGGGTCCACGACGCATCCGGGGCACGAAACCGCGCATCCGTGGCTCGACACCCCGGGCGCCGCGTTCGTCACACTGACCCAGCGCGGCGACCTGCGCGGCTGCATCGGCACCCTCACCGCGTACAGGCCCCTGCGCGAGGATGTCGCCGCCAACGCTGTCAACGCGGCGTTCCGCGACCCGCGCTTCCCACCGCTGACCGCGCAGGAGCTCCCCGACACCCACCTCGAGGTGTCGGTGCTGTCCGATCCCGAGCCGTACCCGTACACCGACCGCGCCGACGCGCTGTCGCGACTGCGGCCTGGCATCGACGGGCTGACGCTGGAGTACGGCTCGCACCGCGGCACGTTCCTGCCGCAGGTCTGGGACTCGTTGCCCGAGCCCGATGACTTCCTCAACCACCTGGTCCGCAAGGCCGGGCTGCCGGCCGGCTGGTGGGACGACGGTGCCCGCCTGTCCCGCTACACGGTCAAGGCGTTCGACCAGACATGACCGCGCGCTGGTGGCACGGGCTCGACGACGGCCGCATCCAGTGCGACGTCTGTCCGCGCGAGTGCCGGCTCCGCGACGGGCAGCGCGGCTTCTGCTTCGTCCGCGCCCGGGAGGGCGACGAGATGGTGCTGACCACGTACGGGAGGTCGTCGGGCTTCTGCGTCGACCCGATCGAGAAGAAGCCGCTGGCCCACTTCCATCCCGGCACGTCCGTGCTGTCGTTCGGCACCGCCGGCTGCAACCTCGGCTGCAAGTTCTGCCAGAACTGGGACATGTCGAAGGCCCGCGAGATGGACACGCTCATGGACCAGGCGTCACCGGAACTCATCGCCTCCACGGCCGTCGATCTCGGCTGCCAGAGCGTCGCGTTCACGTACAACGACCCGGTGATCTTCGCCGAGTACGCGATCGACACCGCCATCGCCTGTCACGACCGCGGGATCTCCTCGGTGGCGGTCACCGCCGGGTACGTGAACCCCGAGACGCGACGCGACTTCTTCTCCGTGATGGACGCGGCGAACGTCGACCTGAAGGGCTTCACGGAGGAGTTCTACGAGAAGGTGACGGGGGCGAAGCTTCGGCCCGTGCTGGACACGCTCAGCTACCTCGCGACCACGGATGTCTGGTTCGA
>PMLO01000014.1:0-10433 GCA_003158895.1 Propionibacteriaceae bacterium | reverse complement strand
CCCGACTGGCGGATGCGGGACGTACCGCCTACACCGGCGTCGACGCTGCTGCGCGCCCGGGAGGTGCTGCTCGACGAGGGGCTCCACCACGTGTACACGGGCAACATCTCGCACCGGCTCGGCGAGATCACGTACTGCTCGACGTGCGAGCTGGCACTCATCGAGCGTGACCGGTACGAGCTGCTCNNGCCCGGCCACTTCGGCCCGCACCGCATCCCCGTACGGCTCGGCCGGGCCTCGGTTCATCATGTTAAGTAGGCGAGTGTGTGGTTACCACGGCGGATCCGCCATGGTAAGCGCCTGTTCGCCCACTTAACGTGATGAACCGACCGCGTGCGGACCAGCCCGCCGGCGGCTGGGGCTTCGGGTTCGAGTCCTGGACCCCCGATCACCACCCCCGAGCGGCGGGGCTGGGTGACCATCGAGTCCGAGGTCACGCTGAGGGGCAACGGTCGGCTCTGACCCACAGGGTCGGCAGGATCGAGGACGGACGTGTCGGACTGACGCCGTAGGGTGAGGCCCTGACGACGAGGGAAGGGCTCTGCACGTGGCGCTGATGGCTGTGGTCCTCGCGGTGGTCGTCGGAGCGATCATCCCGATCCAGACCGGCGTCAACACCCGCCTCGCTCGCCACATCGGGGTCACGCTGCTCGCATCGCTGGTGTCGTTCGGGGTCGGCACGCTCGGGCTCGGCATCGTCCTGCTCGCCACCCGGACCCCGCTGCCACTACGGGCGACGGCGGAGTCCCAGCCCTGGTGGATCTGGGTCGGCGGCCTGTGCGGACTGATCTTCCTGACGATGAACATGGTGCTGCTGCCCCGCATCGGCGCGTCCGCCACCGTGATCCTGCCGCTGTTCGGACAGGTGGTCGGCGGGCTCGTCATCGACCTGCTCGGCGCGTTCGGCACGACCCCGCGACCGCTGACTATCGGACGCGTCGTCGGCGTTCTGCTGGTCGCTCTGGGCGCCGTCCTCGTCAACCTGCGGCATCGCTCTGCCCCGGCGAGCTCCGGCCCGACCTGGAAGACCGCCATCCTGTGGGCCGCGGGGATCGGGGCCGGAGTGCTCGGCGCCGTACAAGCGACCGTCAACGGGCGACTCGGTACGGTTATGGGGTCGCCACTCGCTGCGGCACTGGTGTCGTTCGCGGTCGGCCTGGCGGGCCTCGTGCTCATCAACCTCGTCGCTCGCAATCGGCCACGACCCGTCGGCCGAGCCCCCTGGTGGAGCTACCTCGGAGGCCTGATCGGGGCCGGGTTCGTGTTCTCGATCGCGTACGTGACCCCGATCCTGGGCACCTCGCTCGCCATCAGCGCCACGCTGCTGGGTCAGATCACCGGCGGCCTCGCGCTCGACCACTTCGGCGCGTTCGGCTTCCCCGCGCGGCACCTCAGCCGCCGCCGCCTCCTCGGGGCGGGTCTGGTGCTTCTCGGCGTCGTCCTGGTGCGCTTCTCAGGCTGAGGCCCTCCCCTCGGGGGCCTCCCCCGGGTCAGACGGAGGCCGACTCCGAGCTGGCTCGCGCGGGCACCTGCCGACGACGCGTGACACGGCGTACGAACGTGGCACCCACCACGACCACGTACCCGCCCCAGACAACCACCCCGAGCATCGTCGGTGCGGCGGAGAAGTTCAGGATCCCCTTGAGGAGGCTCCCGACCGCGCTCTCGGGGGGGATCACCGCGGAGACGTCGTACGCGATCGTGCTCGCGCCGGGTAGCACGCCGGAGTCCTGAAGGTCGCGGACACCCGACGCGAGGACTCCGGCGGCTACCACGATCAGTGCCCCACCGGTGATGGAGAAGAACTTCGAGAGGTTGATCCGTACAGCTCCTGCGTACAGCCCGTACCCCAGACCTATCGCGATCACGATGCCGATCAGCGCACCGATCAGCGGCTGGCTCGTGGGCACCCCGTCGCGAACCGCGGAGCTGGTGGCTGCCCAGAGGAAGAGCGCGGTCTCAAGCCCCTCGCGGCCGACGGCCAGCGCGGCGATGAGAACGAGCGACCACGGCGTCGCGCCCGCGTCGATGTGGGCCCGCAGGTCCGTGGCGAGTGTCCTCGAGGCCTTGGCCATCCAGAAGATCATCCACGTGACGAAGACCACCGCGAGCACCGACAGGCTGCCGGCTATCGCGTCCTCACCCTGCTGGCTCAGGCCCCGCGGGCCGAACGTCAGCAGGGCCCCGAAGCCCAGCGACACGGCCACGGCGAGTCCGGTACCGAGCCAGACGAACGGGAGCTGGCTGCGTCGGTCGGACTTCACGAGGTACGCGACGAGCACGCTCACGACGAGCACNNAGGCGGAGAACGATGCCACCTGGCCTCTGGTTGGATCGCTCAAATCGGCGATAGCGTGTATGGACGCCAACCCGGAGGGACTCGATGGAGCAGCCCTATCTTCACGACCTCAGCGTCGTGCTGGCCGCACCCCAGCAGTGCTGGTCGGGCCGTGACGGGCAGATCGTCGAGTCGGCGGTCCAGGGCGTGTACTGCGCCGACGTACGGATCGCCGACTCCGTGGTGCTCAGCGCTCTGGGCGTGGCGAACGAGGCGATCGGCATTATCGAGCCCGGGGGCGGTCGAGCCCGTTTCGACACGGTGTGGCGCACCCCGGACCTCGGCGCCGACCCCGCGATCGTGTGCCGCCGCGAGCGACGACTCACCGCAGACGGTCTGCGCGAACGGATCGTCATCCACAGCGCCGCACACGATGACCGTACGTTCCCGCTGCTGCTCAAGGTGCGGCCCGACTCGACGCCGATGGCGGCCATCCGCTCCAGTGTGTCGGGGGACGACAGGCCCGCCGCGACGGCGCAGGACGACGGCTCGTACACCTGGTCCTTCGGACACAACGGCGAGGCCTGCTTCCTCGCACCGGGTGCCATCGTGTCGCGGGGAGACCATGACCTGCACGCGCAGTGGGATGTGATCGTGCCTGCTCACGGCGAGACGTCCGTGGAGTGGCGGCTGGTCGCATCGGACCCGAGCTTCCCCTTCGTACACAGCCCTTGCGCTGTGCTCAAGACAGCCGGTGCGGAACCGCTGGACCTCCTCGTACAGACGGCATCCCGCGATCTCGCCGCACTCCGGATGACGTCCCTGGGCGACGCTGACCAGGTGTTCTACGGCGCCGGCGCCCCGTGGTTCCTCACAATGTTCGGTCGCGACTCGCTCCTGTCGGCGCGCCTCAGCCAGTCGTGGGCACCGGAGGTCGCGCTCGGCACGCTCAAGGTGCTCGCGGCCCGACAAGGGACGACGACGGACGTCACGACCGCCGAGCAGCCCGGCAAGATCCCGCACGAGGTGCGCGGCGAGCCGCTCCCCCTGTACGGGCCGGGCCGTCACGCCGGAACCGAGGGCATCGTGCTGCCGCCGGTCTACTACGGCACGATCGATGCGACGTGCCTGTGGATCATCCTGCTGGGCGACCTGGTCGACGGAGGCCTTGCCGGGGACGAGCTCGCGGGTCTCGTGCCGCACCTACGCTCGGCGCTCAGCTGGCTGCGCGACCACGCAGACGCCGACGGCGACGGCTTCCTCGAGTACGCCGACACCGGCAAAGGCCTGTCCAACCAGGGCTGGAAGGACTCCGGCGACTCGATCCGCTGGGCCGACGGCAGCCTCGCCACGTCACCGATAGCGCTGTGCGAGGCGCAGGGGTACGCGTACGAGGCCGCGCTCGTCGGCGCGCGACTGCTGGAGCGACAAGGGGAGACAGCCGAGGCCGCCGGATGGCGAACCTGGGCGGCCGCGCTCGCCGACCGGTTCCGCGCGCAGTTCTGGGTACGGGACGAGCTCGGTCCCTACCCGGCGATCGCGCTCGACGCGACCAAGCGGCCGGTCACCGGCGTTGCCTCGAACATGGGGCACCTGCTCGGGACCGGCATCTTGTCGCGCGACGAGTCGCGGGTCGTCGTCGACCGGCTCATGCACCCCACCCTGCGTTCCGGTTTCGGCATCCGCACGTTGTCGACCGACAACAAGGGCTACTGGCCACTCGGCTACCACGTCGGCGCGATCTGGACCCACGACAACGGCGTGATCCTGTCCGGCATGCTGCGCGACGGCTTCGTGGTCGAGGCGAGGCTGCTCGCCGCCGAGCTGCTCCGCGCCGCGACCGCGTACGACTACCGCCTCCCCGAGCTGTACGCGGGGTACGGCGCCGACGAGACCCCGACCCCGCTGCCCTTCCCCGCCGCCTGCCACCCGCAGGCCTGGGCGGCCGCATCGGCGGCGGTCATCGAGCGGGCCCTTCGCCCCTAGACCTCTCAGGGTGTCGTCGGTTCATCATGTTAAGTAGCCAATTCGGATCTTCACATGACAAATTCGCCGTGTGAACATACAAGCCACCCACTTAACATGATGAACCGGACTCTCACCCCAGCACCTTCGGTACGTGCGCGAGCAGGGCGACGATGGACTGGCCGCCGGGGGTCTCGACGGCACCCGCCGCTGCGTACAGGGCGAGGTTGACGCCCTCCCGNNCTGCTTCTCCTCCGGGAGGAACGGCACCTGGCCGATCGCGGTTTCGAGGATCACTTCGACCTGCTCCATGTCGTCGGCATGAGTGTCGGCCACCGTCCGTACCTGCGGCAGCTTCCCGCCCGGCGTCGGCGCGTGGGGGACGGAGGGCGGATGGGGTACGGGATGCGGAGCGGGTACGGGATGCGGAGTGGGCGCTTCCGGCACCGCCCCGCTGACCGGGTTGAGCGGCACCCACGTACCGCGGGGGATCAGCGTCACCTTCTCCTGGTAGCGCGGCACGACGACGGTCAGCCCGAGCTCCGTACGTACCTTCGCGGCGAACGCGTCGGACGAGCCCTCCTCGCCGTGCGTCACGAACACCGTCTCCGGCTTCGGCGACANNAGCAGTGTGCGACCGCGCGTACCGACGCCCTGGTAGCCGGTGAATATCACGCAGTTGCGCTGGTCGGGCAGCATCGCCTCGAGGTGGTGGAGCACACGGCCGCCGGTCGCCATGCCGGACGAGCTGATGACGATGCTCGGATGGTCGGGATGGTTCAGGGCTTTCGAGTCCTCCGCGTCGGTGATCTCGCGCAGGTTCGGCAGGTTGAAGAAGTCCTCGGGCTGGATGTCGTCGCGCAGCTCGCCGCGGCCCTCGGCCTCGCGATAGACGGCCAGCGCCGCGACCGCCATGGGGCTGTTCACATAGATCGGTACGTCGTGCGGGATCCTGCCTGCCTCGCGCAGCTCGGTGAGCGCCTTGAGGACGATCTCCGTACGGTCGATGGCGAAGGCGGGGATGAGCACTGATCCGCCGCGCCCGATCGTACGACGAATGGCGTCGGCCATCGCCTCGTGCTCGGCGCCCTTGGTGGGGTCGGGATGTTCGCGGTCGCCGTACGTCGACTCGATGAGTACGAACGGCGAGCCCGGCGGTGTGTCGCGAGGCCGGAGCACGGGATGGTCGATCCGGCCGAGGTCGCCGGAGAAGAGCACCGAGCCCTCGGGCGTGGAGAGCGTCGCGGACGCGGACCCGAGGATGTGACCAGCGCGGGTCATGCGGATCGCGATGCCGGCACCGAGGTCGACGTTCGTGTCGAACGGGACGACCTTGAACAACGGGGTGGTCTTCTCGACGTCGGCGACCGTGTACAGCGGGAGCGGGTTCTCGTGCTTCGAGTAGCCGCCTTCCTGCGCGTACTGGGCCTCCTTCTCCTGGAGGTGCCCGGCGTCCATGAGGACGATCGCGGCGAGCTTGGCCGTCCCGTACGTGCACCAGATGGGTCCTGCGAAGCCGTCCCTGACAAGCGCCGGGAGGTAGCCGCAGTGGTCGGCATGGGCGTGCGTGAGGACGATCCCGTCGATCGAGCTGGGCGGTACAGGGAAGTCCGCCCAGTTCATCTCCCGCCATTCCTTCTCGCCCTGGAACATCCCCGCGTCGACGAGGATCCGCCTCCCGGGAAGATCGACCAGGTATTTGGAGCCCGTGACGGTGCCTGCGGCACCCAGAAATGTCAGCGACAGTGCAGCCATGTCTTCACGATGGCACCGACAGGGCCCGTACGTGCGGCAACGGGCCGGAGCGTACCCAGGCGACCGGACAGGCATTTCGTCGACAGGACAGGCATCCAGATGCCCGTCCGGTCGACATATGGGCCAAGGATCGGCTACTCGGCGGCCAGAGCGCTGGCGGGCTGCACCTTGCCGGCCCTGATCGACGGCAGGACGGACGCGAGCCAGCCCGCCCCGAGGCCGAACGCCAGGATCCCCACCAGGTACAACCAGGGGATCTCGACCACAACCTCGGAGATGGACTTGTTCAGCAGTGCGAAGCTGCCCGCGATGCCGAAGCCGATCCCGAGAGCGATGCCGAGCAGTACGCCGACGCCCGCGAGCACCATCGCCTCGACCCCGAACATCGCGCGCAGCTGCGGGCGAGTGAGCCCCAGGGCTCGCAGCAGCGCCGACTCGCGCGTGCGTTCCAGAACCGACAACGACAACGTGTTCGAGATGCCCACGATCGCGACCAGCACGGAGGCGCCGAGGAGCCCGATCACGACACCCAGCACGATGTTGAGGATCTGCTGGATCCCCTGACGCTCCTGAACCCCACCTGTGAGCTGGACCCCAGGGACGTCCTGAAGCTCGGACGACAACGTCTCGATCTTGATGTTCGGGTCGCTCGTGTCGGTGAGCTTCACCCACGCCTGCCGCTCGACGTAGCTGTCGATCCGGTTCAGCGTCGTCAAGGTGACCACCGGCGACTCCGGCGAGGCGCTCAGTACGACCGCGCGAAGCGACACGGTGCCCTTGTCACCCACGAGGGTGACAAGGGACCCAGCCGCGATCTTCATCTGGGCGGGCACGATGACCGTGTCGTCGGCGAGCCCGTCAACGTACGCCGGGTAGCGGAGCACGTCACGTACGTTGGAGTCCATCCCAAGAATCGTCGCCGTTTCAGTACCGCCGTTGATCTGCGCGCCGCTCATCCCGACGATCTCCGCCGCCGAGACGACGGACACCTGACGGATCCGCTGCAGCACAGACGTGGAGATTCCCCCGTCGGCAAGCACCGTGAGGTCGGACGGGAACTTCCGGTCCAGCGCCCGCTGCTCGGTGGCGTTGGCGGTGGAGGCGCCGACGGTCGCCATCGAGATGAGCGTGATACCGATCAGCAGGGCGCTGGCTGTCGCCGTGGCGCGCTTCGGGTTCCGACGGCTGTTCTCCGCGGCGAGCCGCCCCGGTACGCCACCGAGCCGGGTCGGGATCATGCCGACCAGCCGGGCGAGCGCAGGCACGATGACCGTTCCGAGCATGAGGATGCCGACGATGCCGGCGAACCCACCGACGATGCCGATGACGACGAAGCTCGTATTGGTGTCCGAGGTCCAGCGAGGCTTGATGGCGCCATAGAGGAGGCCGCCGATGCCGGCCGCCGTCAGCACCGCACCCGCGACCAGTACGGGCAGGCTGGCACGCCGGCCCGTGACCGGCTCGAGCTGAGGCTGCAGCGCCGCGAGGGGTGAGACGCGGGTCGCGCGCAAGGCTGGGCGGAACGCCGCGAACAGCGTGATGGCGACGGCGATGCCGAGGGGTACGAGGATCGCGGTGGGGGTGATGGCGAAGTCGTTGAGACCCCAGCTCGCCGCCTTGCCGATCTGTACGACGACGAAGGCGAAGAGGCCGCCACCGATGACGCCGGCGACTCCACCGATGACGCCCATGAGCAACGCCTCGCCGATGACGGTACGGAACACTTGGCTCCGTACGGCACCGACGCAGCGCAGTAGCGCAAGCTGGCGCGAGCGCTGCGCCACGAGGATCGAGAACGTGTTCGCGATGACGAGGGCTCCGACGAACAGTGCCACTGCTGCGAAGCCGAGCAGGAAGTTCGTGATGAGAGCGAGGGTCTGCTTGACAACCTGGCGCTGCTCGTCCAGGAACTCCGTCCCCGTCTGGACTGTCAGGCCGGCGGCCTTGACCTCGGACATGGCCGAGACAGCTGTCTTCAGACTGGACGGGTCGCCACCGAACACGTACGCGTACAAGTAGCCGGCTTGATCGCCCTGCCCCCAGAAGAGGTCCTCCGGTATGACGATGGCGAAGATCCCCTTGGGATCGTTGTACTCCTTGCCGGGCGTGAAGATCCCGACGACCGTGAACGTCCTGGTCTTGGACTGGTCCGAGGCGTCCACGCACTGGATCGCCGCTCCGAGTGCCAGCTTGCGCTGGTCCGCCAGCACCTGCGACAGGGCGATTTCTCCTGCAACCGTGGGAACGTGTCCTGACGTGAACGTCGTGTCGGACTCGGAGGGGGTCTGACGCAGCATGATCGGCTGTGAGCCTTTCGCTGTCTTCTCCTGCAGGGAGGAGTAGCCCTCGGCGCGTACACGGCTGACCCCAGGAAGCTGCTTCGCCTTCGCCACGACGGTCGGGGGGACCATCTGACCACCGGACATATTCATGGACACCACAAGCGATGCGCCCTCGGCGGGTCCGGCCAGCTGTGCGTTGATGCTCTTCTCGAGCGAGGCGGACAGGAAGAACGTCGCGGCGGCGAAGGCGACGCCGACCGCGATGGCGATGATGGAGGCGATGAGCCTGCGGGGCTCGCGCAGCATCACTTCCTCCGCTGGTCGGCGACGACGTGGCCGTCGGCGAGCCGGATCGTACGGTCGGCAAAGGATGCCGCCTGCGCGTCATGGGTGACCATGACCACGGTCTGGCCCAGCTTGTCGACGCTGTGACGGAGGAACTGCAGCAACGCGAGGCCTGAGGCCGAGTCGAGCGCCCCGGTGGGCTCGTCGGCGAAGATCACGGTCGGCTTGGTGATCATGGCGCGGGCGACGGCGACGCGCTGCTGCTGGCCGCCGGACAGCTCGGACGGCCGGTGCGTGAGCCTGTCGCGCAGCGCGAGGACGTCGACGACCTGGTCGTACCACTCCTGGTCAGGCTTCTTCCCCGCCAGCTTGAGCGGCAGCAGGATGTTGTCCTTCGCGTCGAGCGTCGGCAACAGGTTGAACGACTGGAAGACGAAGCCGACGGCCTCGCGACGTACGAGCGTGAGCGGCTTGTCGGCGAGTGCGGTGATCTCGGTGTCCCCGATCCACACCCGGCCCCCGGACGGTGAGTCCAGGCCTGCGATGCAGTGCAGCAGCGTCGACTTGCCGGACCCTGACTGGCCCATGATCGCGGTGAACTGCCCGGCGAAGATCTCGAGCGTCACCCGGTCGAGCGCGTGGACGGTCGCTTCGCCCTTGCCGTAGATCTTTGTCAAATGTTCTGTACGGACAGCCGCTCGCCCCTGTGTCGGTGCGTGGGGGGTGTCGACGGCGGTGACGGCCATGGGGGTTCTCCTCGAGGTGTGTGCTGCGACGCCAACCCTATGAGCAGCCTATGAACCTGACATCAGGGTTTCCTCCCGGAGGATTCACCGGTTGTCGGGACATGTCGGCTCAGGGTCGAGCGCTGGGGGTGGTGCGGTCTCAGGAATAGGAACACCAGCATTCCACAGTGCAGGATCACTGCTCAGGCAAGGATTACGCCGCGAAACTGCTCGCATCCCCGTGGCTGGCTTCCAGGGGCGGGCGACAGGTGCGCCTCGATCGTGCTCAACGGGTGCTGGAAGACCACCATCCCGAAAGAGTTCTTCGGCGGCACCTGTAGAGATGCCAAGGGGGCGGACGTCGAGTTCAAGCCCTGAGGTCGCCGGGACGGCTTGCGGGCCCGGCCCGCGGGACCCCTGCAGGGACAACAATATTCGTATGAGATTTCGCCCCCTCTCTCTCGTTGCACTGGCCCTGCTGGCCGCTGCGTGCGCGCCGACGCCGAGCGCAGGTTCTACGGTGCCCGCGACCTCTCTGAGCCCGGCCTCGGTACCCGCGGCGCCTTCGCCCTCCAAGGCTCCGACGACCGCCGCCACGCTCCCCAACGCGACAACGAGCAAGGCGACGGCAACAATGTCGACGTCGGTGGGCACGGTCGTGGACCTCGCCGGGAACAGTGTCAAGTTCTCGACGGCAGCCCAGATCAACGCCACGGCATGGCTCGCGAGCGACGCCAAGACCTTCCTGGTGGGCCAGCTGGAACTCGCACAGAAGGAGTACCGCATCAGTGCGGGGGACGGCAACGACTGCGGGGTACTCACCGTGTCGGGCTATCGCGTCGCGGACCTCATCGACGGTGGGGAGTTCGGCGTAGGGGAGCCCAACTGCGCCGGCGGTGGGGCCACGATCCTGTGGGGCAAGATCGCCGGGAAGTGGGGAGTCGTCATCGGGGGGCAGTCCGAACCCGTCTGCTCGGACATTCGACATGCCGGGTGGACCTCGACGATCCCGAAGGAGTTCTACGGCGGCCAGTGCGACGAGAACGGCACACAGGTGATCTACAAGCCCTGACTGGTGCGGGGCTCCTCTCAGGGAAAGATTCGTTGCTGTTGACGATCCAAAACCCCTGCTGAGAATAGATT
>PMLO01000129.1 GCA_003158895.1 Propionibacteriaceae bacterium | reverse complement strand
TGCTGCTCGACTCGCTGTCGCAAGCGCGGGAGCGGTCGCCGTTGAGACGCTGACGCGCGTAGGCGTGACTCACGGGGCAGAGGTCCCTGCCGGAGGTGATGGTTATCCGGCAGGGACCTCGGTCACTGGGTCAGCCAGGAGAACGCGTTCTCCACGGTCAGCCTCGCGGCGCTGGTGACGAGGGGGCCGTGGGCTATCACGAGCGTTTCGAAGTCCCATGCCAGGATCCGTTTCACGGATTCCCGGGCCGCGTCGCGGTGGCGGAACGTCAGTCGGATGTCACGGCTGACCCCACCGCCGGGGGCTGCGACGCCTCCCAGGTCGATCAGGGCGTTTCGCAGAGGATGGCCGGGCCGGGCGTCGTGGATCTGGATCACGTCCTCCATCAGGAGGGTGCGGCTGGGTCGGTGGAAGAAGGCCACCTCGTTGAGCCAGTTGCTGCCACGGATGACGGCGTGCTTGAGGTCGGGGGTCCACGGAAGGGTGGCCTGGTCGTCGAGGATGCCGGTCAGCGGCAGGTTGCCGTGCTTCAACGTGATCGGGGTCAGCGGGCTCGACCACAGCTCCGCGTCGGGAAACAGTGTGTGCCAGGCGTACAGGCGCCAGAAGTGTCGGGGTGTTGGCGAGACCAGGTATCTGACCGGACCAAGCTGCCTGATCTCGGAGAGCACCTCGAACGGCACCTCCACAGGTGAGGAGACCCACACGTCCCCCGTGGACAGCTGGACTACCGACATCCGCGTCGTGAAGTGGACGCCCATATCGCGCACTACTGGTCCATCCACGACGTACAGTCCGTCGCCCAGCGCTGTCAGAGAGTCCATGTTTCCAGCCTAGGCAGGTGGTGGCACCGCGGCTGATGGGCGGCCGAAGGCCGACGACTCTTCAATGACTCAGCCACGCGGCACACCCCGGTGGCGGAAGCCGACTGCAGCAGTTGCGGCGAGGAGGGCGGCGAGGGCGCTGAGGACGATGAGGGGCAGTGCTTTGACCGTTCCCAGGGGCGGGTTGCCGATATGCGTAGTGGGGGCGAGGTCGAGCACCCAGGTAGCGAGCTTGAGGCCTGGTCCAAGGAAGGCGATGAACGCAACGATGGCGAAGACTGCCCAACCGGCCGGGAACGCCCGAGGCCAGAGGCCGAAGAGCGCGAGCGCCAGACCTCCGACGAGGAGCTCCGCGGGCAGGTAGGCCGCCCCTGCCCCGATCACACGAGCCAGGTGCAGCGGCGTGCCCATCGACCACGCCGTCGACGCGGCAAGGACGACGGAGGAGACAGCCACGATGATGACGAGGCCGGTGACGATGACCAGCCCATGGGCAGCGATCCAGCCCATGCGGGACAGGGTGCCGGACAACCGGGGCTCGAGCCGTCCGGCGGTCTCCTCGCCGCGCAGGCTGCCGACCGCTTGGACGGCATAGCCCATGGCGATGATGGCGATGTACAGCTGGGTGACGGCGACGAAGCCGTCCTCCGGGTGCGCGGTCGACATCCCGATGGCGTCGGCCATCGCCGGGTTGCCGGTGACGGCACCGACGAACTGCTTGGCGAGGGCGCCCATCATGCCCGCGATGATCAAGGCACCGGCGAGCCAACCCAGGACCGCCGGGCTGTGGATGTAAGTCGCCAGTCCTACGGGGCTACGCAGCCAGGCGCTCGCCCGCGCTGATCCAGGACGCCCCCGGACGAGTGAGCTGCCGAGGTCGCGGCGCCCGGCGATCAGGACGGCTGCGGCGCAGAGCAGGCCACCGACGGCGAGTGGGATGAGGAGTGTCCACCACCGCATTGCTCCGAATGGGGCAGCCTTCTCGGCCCAGCCCAGCGGCGACAGCCAGGTGACCCAGGTCTTCGTCACATCGCCGACGCCACGTAACAGGTAGGCGACCGTGAGGACGAGCAGGCTCCAGGCGTAGACGCCCCGGGAGTGTCGGGTGATCTGAGCGACCAGTGCCGCGAGGCCCGCGAAGACGAAGGCCAGGCCGCCGAGGGATGCAGCGTAGAGGGCTGATCGGACGGCGGGCACGCCGCAGAATGTGATCCCGAGGGTGAACGCGAGGGCGGTGACGAGGATGGCGGCGGAGGCGTCGATGAGCCCGGCCAGTACGGGGACGTAGCGCGCCACCCGGCCGCCAAGGACCGCCTCGAGCCGGCCGTCCTCCTCCTCACGTCGAGTGACCTTCGCGACCAGGCTGATGCCCAGCAGCGGCAGGAGGAGAGCCATGAGGAAGCCTGACTCGTCCTGGATGACCCCACCGAGGCTGTCGATGCCCTCGACCCTGCCGTTGATCGCGACGAGGGCCGAACCGGTGGTGACGGCTGCGGCGTAGGTGTGGATCTTCTCCGGGGTGGTGTACAGGCCGGCGACAGCCGCCGCCGTTCCGACCATGCTGGCGATGAGGGCGAGGATCCACACCAGAGTTCCACTCCGGTGCGTTCGCCAGTGGACGCCGAGCATCGTCCGCAGTCCTGTGGCCCTCATCGAAGCGCCTCCTCCGGCTGTTCGAGGCCGGGGACGTCGTGCAGCGGCACTTCCTCGTCGTACGTGCGCAGGAACAGGTCGTCCAGGCTCGGCGGGGTGACGGTCAGGGTGTGGATCTGCGCGTGATGCAGCTGGCCGATCACCGCGTCGAGATGGTCGGCGTCGATGCTGAACCTGCTCTCGATATGCCCATCGAGGCGCTCAGAGGACCAGTCCGTAAGCCCTGGGGCGTCGGCGAGTCCAGCGGGCTCGTCGACCGTCACGGCATGGACGTGGGTGCGGGTATGGCGTCGCAGCTCAGCAAGGGTTCCGGTCGTGACGGTCTTACCTCGGCGGATGATGCTCACGCGATCCGCGAGGGCTTCGACCTCGCCGAGGATGTGGCTCGACAGCAGGACGCTGCAGCCCTGTTCGCGCCGCGTTCGGACGACTTCCTGAAACGCTTGCTCCATGAGCGGGTCCAGCCCGGAGGTGGGCTCGTCCAGCACGAGAAGCTCCACGTCAGCGGCGAGCGCCGCGATGAGTGCGACCTTCTGGCGGTTGCCCTTCGAGTAGTCCCGGACCCGTTTGGTCGGGTCCAGCTCGAACCGATCGATGAGGTCGGCGCGACGGGTCTCGTCGAGCACGCCCTGGGTCGCCCCGAGGACGTCAAGACACTGCCCACCGGTCAAGCCGGGCCACAGGGCCACGTCGCCGGCGACATAGGCGAGCCGTTCGTGAAGGGTTGCGGCCTGGCGCCACGGGTCTCCGCCGAACAGCTCGACGTGACCGCCGCTGGCGCGGATGAGGCCGAGGACGACCCTGATGGTCGTCGACTTGCCGGCCCCGTTGGGGCCCAGGAAGCCATGGACCTCTCCTGGAGCGACCTCCAGGTCGAGCCCGTCGAGGGCTCGGACCGGACCGAAGGTCTTGGTCAGCCGCTCGGCGCGGATGACGGGCTGGGCTGTACTCATGGCTGCATCTCCTCACCCGGGGCACGGAACGCGCCCTCGGTATAGACGACGGTTGCCTCCCGTGCCCACCGCTCCATTCCCTGGGGTGTCAGCGGGTCGGCCCCGATGGCCACTGCGATTGGGTTTCGCAGAAGGATGAGTGCCAGGTCGTTGACGAGGAAGAAGGCGGCCCGGATATCGGGGTCCTGGCTGGGGCGGGCGACGCCCAACTCGACCATCGTGTCGAGAAGGCCACGGGTCGCGGCGTACCACCGTCCGAACAGTGCTGCCCCTGCCGGGTCGTTCGTCAACATCAGCCGGCGAAGGTATGCGGGTAGCGGCGAACCAGGCGGGAACGACCGTGCGAACGCGTCTGCGAGGGAGCCCCTCTGGGCACCTCCGGAGAGCATCTCGGCGAGGTCCTCGGTCGGCGTCTCCTCGAACAGCGCGTCGAAGGCTTTCGCGGCGAACGCGTCGACCTCGGCGCGCAGGCCTTCCTTGCTGCCGAAGTGGTGCAGGACGAGAGCAGGGGAGACGCCTGCTTGCGTGGCGATCTCACGGACGGTCACCGCATCCGGGCCGCGCTCGGCAAAGAGCCGCAGCGCGGCGTTGCGTATGGCAGCCCGCCCTGTAAGGTCGCCGTCGTCAAGGACTGAACTCATGTTCAGCATACTAAACACGTGTTCAGTCTCGGTCAACTCGGTCCGGTACTCCTGCGTCTCTGAGTCGTCGTGGGTTCGGCTTATGTGCGGCGTGAGCCGTAGATGGGGGGTTGCTCACCTTCGCCAACACGCCGTACCCCCGGGGGTAGACTCGCGAATCGCGTTGGGGGACGCGTTGGCACGGAGCAAGTTGCAGAAGCGGCGACCGTCTCGAGCCTGTACATTCAGAACACGGAGTGCCGGGAAGTCTGGTCGGCGATCTCATCGCTGACGTCCGGGAGTGTTGTGTCTGGCCAGTTCGCCTTTTCGATCATCGTTCTGCTGGTGGCGGCAGTGCTTATCGCCGGCACCTTCTCGAGTCGCCTTACCGCATGGTTGCGGATCCCGGCGCCCGGTCTGTTCCTCATCGTCGCCGCGGTGGTGGCTCTCTTCCTGCCCGCGCTCGGGCCCGCGGCTGGAACCGCGGCGCGAGACATCGACGAGCGGATCGTGTCGGTCGCACTCGTGCTCATCCTCTTCGACGGGGGCATGCACATCGGCTGGCGCCGATTCCGAGCCGCGGCCGGCCCCATCGCGTGGATCGGGATCGCAGGCACCGCGATCTCCGCCGCGGCCCTCGCTGTGGTGGCCCACTTCCTGCTCGGCTTCGCTTGGCAGATCTCGATGCTCCTTGGCGCAGCCTTGTCGCCCACAGACCCTGCAGTGGTCTTCTCGGTGCTCGGAAGGCGAGAGATCTCCGGCCGGTCCGGCACGATTCTGGAAGGCGAATCCGGGGCGAATGATCCGGTCGGCATCGCGCTCCTGGTCAGCCTGCTGGCAGCCGGGACCGCGTCAGTCGGCACAGGGGCTTCCCCCGTGCTCGCAGGCCTCCAGGAGTTCGCCACGCAGATGCTCGTCGGCGCCGTCGTCGGCATCGCACTCGGACTCGCACTGGGCTGGGTGATGCGGCGCGTTCAGCTGCCCACCGGAGCCCTGAGTGCCGTCTTCGTCGCGGCGAGCGCCGTGCTGATCTACGCTGCCGGGTCAGCACTACAAGGCTCGGGATTCCTCGCGGCGTTCATCGCCGGCATCCTGATCGGCGACGTCCGGGCGCCGTTCCGACGGGAGATCGACAACTTCACCGCCGGACTGGCGAGCGTGGCCGAGATCGTTGTGTTCGTGCTGCTCGGCCTGAGCATCCAGCTCCGCGACGTTTTCCAACCCTCGACACTGCTCGCGGGCGTCTTGATCTCTGTGCTGCTCATCTTCGTCATCCGGCCGGTGCTCGTCGGGCTCGCGACGCTGCCGATCCGGCTGAAACCTGGCGAGCGTGCGTTCGTGCTCTGGGCGGGGCTGAAGGGTGCTGTGCCGATCCTGCTCGGCATGTTTATCCTCACCGCGAACATTGATGGCGCCCCGACCATCTACGCCATCATCTTCATCGTTGTGCTCGTCTCGGTGCTCCTCCAAGGCGGCCTCGTGCCCTTGTTCGCGCGACTGTTCAGGGTCCCGATGAGACTCGTCCAGTCGCGACCGTGGACGGTCGACGTGCGCTTTGCCGAAGAGCCGGATGGCCTGGAACGCCATATCGTGCAGGAGGGGTCGGCTGCCGACGGCCACACGATCGATGAACTATCGGTCGGCGACGAGTCGTGGATCAGCGTTGTGAGCCGTCACGGACGCAATGTCCCCGTGCGCAACTCGACTCGCCTTCAGGCAGGCGACGTCGTCCTCACCCAGGTCGACCCGGACCACCAAGTCGAGCCGCTGTTCATGAACACGCGACCGATGAGGCCGACCTGACCTGTCAGGTCTCTGCCTGGTTAGCCAGAGCTCTGCGGACGGCTTCGTCGACCAGTCGCTGGGCCACGACGACGATCTTGGTGTGCTCTGCCTGGCTGTGCTCCCGTAGCCGTGCGAAAGCCTCCTCTGTGGTGCTGCCCGTACGTCCGCGCAACAGCCCGATTGCTTGGTCGATGTTGGGCCGAGTGCTGAGAGCGGTCGTGAGCTGACGGGTCAGTTCCTGAGCCTGGGCCAGCACCTGGGCATTGTGGACCGCGACGGCAGCGGGTGAGGCGAACTGCTCACCCAGGTGGGTCGCCTGATCGGTGAAGGCGTCCTTGTCACGCGAGTAGGCGGTGATCGCTCCTGCAACTGTTCCCTGCAGCAGCAACGGCACCGACAACGCGCTGTGGACACCCAGGCGTCCCACGCGGGGCCCGAATCGCGGCCACATCTTCTCGCCGCCGAGTGAACCTGAACGGACCGTACGTCGCTCCACGGCCGCGGTGATGCGCGGGCCTTCGTTGAGGGGACGTATTGGATGTCGTCGATCTCGGCGACGAGTGGGTGGCTGGCGGCGCGTGCTTCCACTCGATGGCTGGGTACTCGACGCGGAGCACCGCTACGCCGGCCGCGTCAGGTTCGGGAATGGCGTGGACCGCCTGCATGGCCACCGATGACAGGACCTCGTCGAGGCTTTGGCTGCCGGTGACCAAACCGGCCAACTCCGTCAGGCTGGCGCAGTCCGGCCTCGTCGGTCTCCTCGAAGCTACGCGCCGACCAGTCCTCTTCCGTCACGGCCACTGTACGAGTCCGTGCAGACGAGGACGCCATTGATGCTGGCCGAGGGACGCGACCCACAGTGCGACCGGGTCTCGACCTTATGCCTGCAGGTGTAACGTCAAAGACGCTGAGAACATCAGCGAGTTCGGGAAGGGTCGGCTGTCCGCCGCCGCCCCCAGGAGCAGTCGCTCCAAGCCCCTCACATCAGCAAGATGAGCGCCCTAGGCTGCACGGCTCGTGCAGAGCATGGTTGTCGTGCCCTTCGAGCCCTCCGCGCGATCAAGGCATTCGGTTCCCCACCTCGGCCCTTCTGAGCGGCACTCGGATCGTCGAGCCAGCCGCGAGGACTGCGCGCCAGGGACGGACACCGAGCTCCTCTCTCCTCCCATCCATGCGTACTCAGCTCGACCGCACCACCAGGAGTTTCATCATGAGCACCCTTATCGCCATCATCGTCGCGTTGGTAGTCGTCCTCGTCGTCGTCGCCGCCAGCGCCCTCAAGATCATCAAGCAGTACGAGGTCGGAGTCCTCTTCCGACTGGGCCGCGTCGTCGGCGTACGAGTCCCTGGCCTTCAGGCGATCATCCCGATCGTGGACGTGCTCCACAAAGTCTCTCTGAGGATCGTCACCATGCCGATCCAGTCGCAGGGCATCATCACGCGGGACAACGTCAGCGTGGATGTGTCTGCTGTGGCCTACTTCAAGGTCGTGGACGCGGTGAAGGCGGTCGTCGCGATCGAGAACGTCTACAGCGCGATAGACCAGATCGCCCAGACCACGCTGCGCAAGGTGGTTGGTCAGCACACGCTGGACGAGACCCTCTCGGAGACCGACAGGATCAACCTGGACATCCGCGAGATCCTTGACGTGAGCACCAGCGACTGGGGCGTCGTGGTCACCTTGGTTGAGCTCAAGGACATCCAGCTCCCCGACAGCATGAAGCGCGCGATGGCACGGCAGGCCGAGGCCGAGCGCGAGAAGCGCGCCAAGATCATCAACGCCGAGGGCGAGNNGCGGCCGCGCTGGGTGAGGCCTCCGACACGATGATGGCGCACCCCCTTGCGCTGCAGCTGCGCAATCTTCAGTCGTTGGTCGAGATCGGCGTCGACAAGAACACCACCGTCGTCTTCCCTGCTCCGCTCATGAGCACGATCGGCGAGCTGGGTGCCTTCCTGACCCGCGAGAAGGAAGCCGCCGCCAGCGTGATCGCACAGGAGGTCCGACCGGAGGGCCTGCCTGCCACGACGCCTCGCAAATCCTCCAGGACCTCGCCGGCTCCTCGAGTCGAGAAGGAGTGAAGCCATGACCACCGCCATGACCCCTCAGCCGGCAACAACCACTTCCGCACCGACCTCGGTGCTCAGCGCCGAGGTCGTCCACGCCATGGATGCCTACTGGCGCGCCTCCAACTATCTGGCGGTCGGGCAGATCTACCTCTATGACAATCCTCTGCTGAAGCGACCGCTTGCGCTGTCTGATGTGAAGCCGCTGGTGGTCGGTCATTGGGGTACGACGCCGGGGCAGAACTTCATCTACGTCCATCTGAACCGTGCGATCAAGAAGTACGACCTCGACATGTTCTANNCTCCAGCCATGTCGCTCCGACGACACCGGGGTCGATCCACGAGGGTGGCGAACTCGGCTACTCGCTGAGCCACTCGTTCGGCGCGGCTTTCGACAACCCGGACCTGATCGTGGCGTGCGTGATCGGTGATGGCGAGGCTGAGACAGGACCACTTGCGACCGCCTGGCAGTCCACCAAGTTCCTCAACCCGGTCAGCGACGGGGCTGTCCTGCCGATCCTGCATCTCAACGGGTACAAGATCAGCAACCCGACCGTACTGGCCCGCATCGAGCATGAGGAGTTGGAGCAGTTCCTGCGCGGCTGCGGCTGGGACCCGTACTTCGTCGAGGGTGACGACCCCGAGACGATGCACCAGCTCATGGCCAGCACCCTCGACACGACGATCGAGGCCATCCGCGCCATCCAGACTGGCGCGCGCGCAGGTGGGGAAACGGCCCGGCCGCGGTGGCCGATGATCGTGCTTCGTTCCCCGAAGGGGTGGACCGGGCCGAAAGAGGTCGACGGGCTGCAGATCGAGGGCACGTTCCGTGCACATCAGGTGCCGATCCTTGTGGACGGCGACCATCCCGGCCACGTCGAGCTGCTCGACGCCTGGATGCGCTCGTACCATCCCGAGGAGCTGTTCGACGAGAACGGGCGGCTGCTCCCCGAGCTGGCCGAACTCGCGCCGGCCGGCCAGCGGCGCATGGGCGCCAACCCCCACACCAACGGAGGCCTGCTCCTGCGGGACCTTCGGATGCCGGACTTCCGGGACCACGCCGTCGCCGTCCCCGCACCCGGCGCAGTCGCAGCGCAGGACACAGCCGTGCTCGGCACGTTCCTACGCGACGTCGTGGCGCTGAACCAAGAAGAACGCAACTTCCGGATCTTCGGCCCTGACGAGACGCTGTCGAACATGCTGGGCGCAGTCTTCGACGTCACGGATCGGCAGTGGGACGCGCGCACGGTTGAGAACGACGAGTTCCTGGCCCCGGCGGGGATGGTGCTGGACTCGATGCTGTCCGAGCACCAGTCCGAGGGCTGGCTGGAGGGGTACCTGCTCACGGGCCGGCACGGGCTGTTCAACTGCTACGAGGCCTTCATCCACATCGTCGACTCGATGTTCAACCAGCACGCGAAGTGGCTCAAGGTGACCAAGGCGCTGCCGTGGCGCCGCGACATCGCGTCGCTGAACTACCTGCTCGCCTCGCATGTCTGGCAGCAGGACCACAACGGTTTCACCCATCAGGATCCGGGCTTCCTCGACCATGTCGTGAACAAGAAGGCCGACATCGTGCGCGTCTACCTGCCACCGGATGCCAACTGCCTGCTCTCGGTCGCAGACCACTGCCTGCGCAGCCGCCAGTACGTCAACGTCATCGTGGCCGGCAAGCACTTCATGCCTCAGTGGCTCACCATGGCGGAGGCGGAGGTGCACTGTACGGAAGGGATCGGGATCTGGGAGTGGGCCGGCAACGATCGCGGCTCTGAGCCCGACGTGGTGCTGGCCTGCTGTGGCGACACCCCGACCCTCGAGGTGCTGGCGGCCGTGACGATCCTGCGGGAGAACCTGCCCGATCTGAAGATCCGCGTCGTCAACGTCGTGGACCTCATGAAGCTCCAGTCGGCCAGCGAGCACCCGCACGGCCTGTCGGACAGCGACTATGACGCGCTCTTCACCCGCGACAAGCACATCATCTTCGCCTTCCACGGTTATCCGACGCTGATCCACCGCCTCACGTACCGTCGCACCAACCGCAACCTGCACGTGCGTGGCTACAACGAGGAGGGCACGATCACCACCCCGTTCGACATGCGCGTCCAGAACCGGTTGGACCGCTTCCACCTCGTACAGGACGTGATCGACCGGCTGCCGCAGCTCGGCTCGACAGGCGACTACCTCAAGCAGACGATGGCCGACAAGCTCATCGAGCACAGCCTGTACATCAACACGCACGGTCAAGACCTGCCCGAGATCCGCAACTGGGTCTGGGCCGCGCCGCAACCCGACGCGCGATGAGCACGGCGTGGGAAGGCCCGTCTCGGACCAGCACCAGCTTCGAGTAGGCGGATCACATCATGAGCACTGACAAAGCGAAGGCCCCAAAGTCCACTCAAACCGAGCCCACGCCGGGCGGCTCCGAGACGTCGAAACCTGACCCGGAGCAGGATCTGAAGTCGCTGCCGATGGCTGAGGTTCAGAAGCGGCTGGAGTCTTCTCCGGACGGGTTGACTCAGGCCGAGGCGGCGAAGCGTCTGGAGCAGTACGGGCCGAACGAGATCGTTGAGCACAAGACGAACCCGGTGCTGAAGTTCCTCTCGTACTTCTGGGGACCGATCCCGTGGATGATCGAGGTCGCGGTGATCCTGTCCGGCGTCGTCGGGCACTGGCCCGACTTCTTCATCATCCTGCTGCTGCTGGTGGCCAACGCCGTGGTCGGCTACACAGAGGAGCACCAGGCCGGTAACGCTATCGAGGCGTTGAAGGCCAAGCTCGCGATCACCGCCCGCGTCAGGCGCGACGGCGCGTGGGTGACCCCACCCGCCCGAGAGCTGGTCCCAGGCGACGTCATCCGGCTGCGGCTGGGCGACATCGTCCCGGCCGATGCCCGGCTCCTGGACGGCGACGAGATCGAGGTCGACCAGTCCGCACTGACCGGCGAGTCGCTGCCCGCGACCTGCTCTCCGGGCGACCCGGTGTACTCCGGATCGATCATCCGCCGGGGAGAGATCGGTGCGCTGGTGTACGCCACCGGCACCCACACGTACTTCGGCAAGACAGCCGTGCTCGTGGCGGACGCGCGCACCGTCAGCCACTTCCAGAAGGC
>PMLO01000194.1:3177-5618 GCA_003158895.1 Propionibacteriaceae bacterium | reverse complement strand
CTGAGGGGCGTACGTGCCACAGCTCGTCTTCATCAACGGCGCCCCTGGAAGCGGGAAGTCGACGCTCGCCCGGCGACTCGTCGAGAGCCGCCCGCTGGCGTTGCTGCTCGACGTCGACACCTTGCGCGGCCAGCTGGGCCAGTGGCGTGACAACCCCGGATCAGCCGGGATGACCGCTCGACGCATCGCCCTGGAGATGGCCCGTACGCACCTGGTGGCCGGGCATGACGTCGTCGTCCCACAGTTCATCGAGCGGCCCGGCTTCATCGAGGACGTCCGCGCGGTCGCGATCGACACCGGTGCCGACTTCGTACTCGTTGCCCTCGTGAGCAGCCCCGAGGAGGCCGCGTCGCGGTTCCGGGAGCGCGTGGGTTCTCCCGACCCGAACCACCTCGACGCCGTACACCTCCAGTCCGCGCCGGGCGCCCGTACGGTCGAGGACATGTACGCGGGGCTGCTCGAGCTGCTCGCGACGTACGAGGACGTGCGCTACGTACGGTCCGTACCCGGCGACATCGACGGCACGTACGCAGAGCTGAGCAAGCGACTCGCCGAATAGTCAGATGATCTGCATAATCCGATCATCGGACTATAAGATCTCTGCATGGCAAGCAAAGAGCTCCGCGAACCGACGTTCCTCGTCCTCGCCGCCCTGGCCAACGGGCCGCAGCACGGGTACGCGTTGATGCAGTCGATCCAGGAGTCGACCCAGGGTGAGGTCACCCTGCGGCCCGGCACCCTGTACACAGCCCTCGACCGCCTCACGGCCGACGGCCTCATCACGGTCACCGGCGAGGAGATCGTCGACGGCCGCCCCCGCCGCTACTACGACCTCACCGAGGAAGGCGGCGCCCGCCTCACCGAGGCCGTGGATCGCATGGAGGCCCGGGCCCGCGCGGCACGTACCGCCCTCGCCTCCCGCCGGCGCACCCGGGAGGTGACGGCATGAACCCCCTCGAGGCCTCGTACCGGCGCCTGCTGCGCGCCTACCCCGTCGAATGGCGCGAGGAACGCGGTGAGGAGCTGCTGGCTGTCCTCATGGAGTGGGCACCTGACCATCAGACCCGACCGGGGGTTCGCGACGCGCTCGACCTGATCTGGAACGGCCTTCGGACACGCATCACGAGCGCATCCCGAGCCGTTCCACAGACCGTCATGACACGGATGTCGCTCTTGTCCCTCGCCGGCGGCGCTGCCATGTCCGCGTTCTGCCTTCGCTATGGGGAGGTCCCGCCTCCATACACTCCGACCCCTCACATGCTGATCACCATCGCGCCGTTCTACTCGTTGGGGACCGTGCTGTACGTGGCATGGCTGGCCACCGTGGGCCTGCTGGCCACCGGCGTCGTCCGCAATGCACGACGAGCCACGAAGGTTCTCGTCGCCCTCACCGGCTTTGTCGGACTCACGAGTGTGGCTTCGCGTTGGAACATCATTGCTGCGCCGCCGCTCGTACTCATGGGTTTCATGGGCCTGCTCGCCCTGTCGGCGCTCGGGGCCCCAAAAGTCATGACGGGGTCGTCGCGCGCCGTGCTCGGGGGCTTGGCCGCCATCTTCACCGGCAGCTTCTTCCCCCTCTACGCCGCATTCTGGGGCGCCCCCGAGTCGGGCGGCTTCTACTTCTATCGCTCGTCGTCGCTGTGGATCGTCGAACGCTGCGGCGGATTCATCGCGCTGGCGCTGGCGATCGGGGGAGCGCTGGCGTCGCTCCGCCGCCCGGGCTGGTTGGTGGCGGCCGTCCTGGCCGGCGTGCCGTGGCTCGGGCTCGCCCTGACCTACTGGTGGGGCCCGAGCCCGGACCTCATACTTCCAGGGGTTCTGGTGGCCGCCGCAGGAGGACTGGCACTCCTGGTGAGGGACGGGATGCGGGCGGTCAGTCGATCTCGGGTCACACTGCGTTGATCCTCCCCAGTGCGATGGCGGCCTACCCGAGACAGCCGATGGTCTCGCCGTCATCGATCTCGCTGACCTCGAGAATGCGGCACCTCGGCCACAGCACAGCGGGAATCGCTGAGTTCTTCGACGTCATGGCCACAGGCCTCGTGTTTGTGGTTATGAGGGCCCCAGAGATCCAGTTCGAGGGGTCGGCCTACGGGTTCGTGGTTACGAGGCGCCTTGTGGGCCTCATAACCACGAACGCGAGGCGGAACGACTCGAGGGGAGCCGCGTCGGCTCTGATAACAACAAACGCGAGGCCACTGGTCACGCTGCCTCGAACCTGCCCCACGCGATGGCCGCGTACAGGGGCGACGCCAGGTTTCGCCATCCGTGAGCGTGATGCAGTCGCTGTCGGTCGTGACAGCCACCACGTACAGCGACTGGTCGGCCAGGGGCCGCAGCAACGCCCCACGGTCGGAGCACCTCGGGCGACGATCCGCTCCCGCAGCTCGTCCATATCGAGCATCATCGACCCTCCTGGGGTTCGGTCTGACGACGCGCCC
>PMLO01000194.1:0-3085 GCA_003158895.1 Propionibacteriaceae bacterium | reverse complement strand
GGTCCGGTCGGTGGGAGTGTTCCGCCCGATCATCCGTTCCGATGGTCGTGACGGGATCCTCGAGACGCTGGTGAAGCAACCGGCGGTCAACGGGTCGTACGACCTGTCGTACGGCGTCGAGTACTCGGCCGTGCACCGCGACCCCGACGAGGCCCTCAGCGAGATCATCGCGCGCTACTCCGAGCTGCAGCAGCGCTATGACGCCATGGTGATCCTCGGCTCGGACTTCACCGATGTCCTGGGCAGCACCGAGTTCGCGTACAACGCAGCCATCGCGGCGAACCTGAACGCGCCCGTGCTTCTGGTGGTGCGCGGCAACGACAAGACCCCCGAGGGCGTACGGCACCTGGTCGACAACGCGCTCGACGAGATCGCCCTGCACCACTGCCAGGCGGTCGGCGTGGTGGCCTCCCGCATCGCGCCGGACGCGCTCCCCGCGTACAGGGCGGCCCTCGACGGCATCGACCTGCCGCTCGTGTCGGCGATCCCGGAGCACAAGGTCCTGCCCGCTCCGACCGTGCGNNTCGACCTCATCCCCGGCCTCCTGCTCGCGCACACCTCCGGCGCGTTCCCCCCGATGGCCGGACTCGTGCTGGTCGGCGGCTACGACCTGCCCCCGTCCGTGCAGAAGCTCATCGACACGCTCGACTCTGACCTGCCGATCGCGACCACGCCGTCGGGCACGTACACGACGTCGGAGCGTCTGTTCGGCCTCGAGGGGTCCGTCACCGACTCGGCCCGCAAGATCGAGATCGCCCGCGGCATCTTCGGCGACAACGTCGACGCCCGGTCGCTGATCGCGGCGATGCACGTGTCCCACGCCGACATCCGTACGCCGCTGATGTTCGAGTACCAGCTCATGCAGCGTGCTCGCGCCGACAAGCGCACGATCGTGCTGCCGGAAGGTACGGAGGACCGGATCCTCGAGTCGGCCGTCGTGCTGCTGCGGCGCAACGTCGCCGATCTCATCCTGCTCGCGCCGGAGCACATCGTGAACCAGCGCTCGGGCAGCCTCGGCATCAACCTGGCCCGCGCGCGGTGCATCGACCCGGCCGATCCCGAGCTGCGCGAGAAGTTCGCGGTCGAGTACGCGCGGTTGCGGGTCAAGAAGGGCGTCACGCTCGAGCAGGCGCGCGAGAAGATGGGCGACCTGTCGTACTTCGGCACGATGATGGTCCACTTCGGCATGGCCGACGGCATGGTGTCGGGGTCGATCACGACCACGGCGAACACGATCCGGCCGTCGCTGGAGTTCATCAAGACCAAGCCCGGTACGTCGATCATCTCGAGCTCGTTCCTCATGTGCCTGCCCGACCGGGTGCTGGTGTTCGGCGACTGCGCCGTGAACCCGGACCCGACCGCCGAGCAGCTCGCGGACATCGCGATCTCGTCGGCACAGACGGCCGTCGCGTTCGGCATCGAGCCGCGCGTGGCGATGCTCTCGTACAGCACGGGCTCGTCCGGTACGGGCGCCGACGTGGACAAGGTCCGCGAGGCCACCCGGCTGGTCAAGGAGCGCGCCCCGGAGCTGCTCGTCGAGGGCCCGATCCAGTTCGACGCGGCGATGGACAAGGACGTCGCCAAGACGAAGCTGCCGGACTCGAAGGTCGCCGGCCGGGCCACCGTGTTCGTGTTCCCTGATCTCAACACCGGCAACAACACGTACAAGGCGGTCCAGCGCACGGCCAACGCCGTCGCCATCGGGCCTGTCATGCAGGGGCTGAACAAGCCCGTCAACGACCTGTCCCGCGGCGCGACCATCGACGACATCGTCAACACGGTCGCGATCACGGCGATCCAGGCCCAGGCGGTACCCGCCGGGACCCCCTCACCGTTCGCACAGCAGTAGCGCCTAGGAGAAGCACGTGCCCACACCCATCCTCGTCCTGAACTGCGGTTCGAGCTCGATCAAGTACCAGGTCATCGACGTCGACGACGAGTCGCGCCTCGCGACCGGCCTCGTACAGAAGATCGGATTGCCCGACTCCAGCCTCGATCACACCACCGAGGGCGTGACGCACCGCATCGACCGGATGGTCGCCGACCACCAGCAGGCCCTCGAGCTCATCGTGAGCGCGTTCGGGATGTACGGGCCGCCGCTGGCCGACGTCGTCGCGGTGGGGCATCGCGCGGTGCACGGGGGCGAGGCGTTCCGCCAGCCGGTACGGATCGACGCGTCCGTCATCGACAAGCTGCGTGAGCTGTCGCCGCTGGCGCCGCTGCACAACCCGCCCGGCATCGCCGGCATCGAGGCTGCCATGGCCGCGCTGCCGAACGTGCCGCACGTCGCCATCTTCGACACCGCGTTCTTCGCGACTCTGCCGGCGGAGGCGTACACGTACGCCATCGACGCCGGCCTCGCGAAAACGTACTCGATCCGCAAGTACGGCTTCCACGGTACGAGCCACAAGTACGTGTCCGAACGGGTCGCCGAGCTGCTCGAGAAGCCGTACGACGAGGTCGACCAGATCGTCTGCCACCTCGGCAACGGTGCGTCGATCTCTGCGATCCGCGGCGGCGTGGCCGTCGATACGTCGATGGGGCTCACACCGCTGCAGGGCCTGGTCATGGGCACGCGTTCGGGTGACGTCGACCCGGGGCTGCACGCGTACCTCGCGCGCGAGGCGAACATGTCCGTGGCGGAGATCGACCGCATGCTCAACTCACGCTCAGGCATCGCGGGGCTCACGGGTGGTACGAGCGACTTCCGTGACCTGGCCGACCGTATCGAAGCGGGCGACGCGGCGGCGAAGCTCGCGTACGACGTGTACATCCATCGGCTCGTCAGCTACATCGGCTCGTACCTGGCGATCCTCGGCGGGATCGACGCGATCACGTTCACGGCGGGAGTCGGCGAGAACGACGACGCTGTACGGGAGTCGGTGTGCGACCGTCTCGCGCCCCTCGGCTTCCTGCTCGACGACGACGCCAACAAGATCCGCTCCAAGGAGCCCCGCCGCATCAGCCAGCCCGACTCGCCGATCCAGATCCTCGTCGTGCCGACGAACGAAGAGCTCGCCATGGCCCGAGAGACCCAGAAGGTCATCTCCGCCTGAGCCGTGCTCTGTCCGGGTCGCGTCGGAGC
>PMLO01000263.1 GCA_003158895.1 Propionibacteriaceae bacterium | reverse complement strand
ATCCAGCCGAGCTTCATCTGGGGCATGCCGAGGCGCTTGGAGAGGCCGTCGAGGACGAAGGTGAGGACGTTTTTCTCGCCGAGGAAGGATGAGCGGTCGGCGAGGCTTTCGGCGCCGCCTTCAAGCGTAAAGCCGAAAAACACTTCATCCGCGATTATGGCGCAGCCGTGGCGAGAGCAGAGAGCGATCAGGGCCCTCCTCTCCTCGCCGCGGACATATGATCCCGTAGGGTTGTTCGGGTTGATGACTATGACTGCCTTGGCTCTCCCGGCTTTCAGGGCCGACTCTACCGAGTCGAGGTCTATCCTCCAGCCGGCGGGATGCGCGTACTCGAGGCGGTAGGGCCGCGCATCGACCGCTTCTAGACCCGCGAGGTAGTCAAAGAGAGGATAGCCGGGCTTAGGCACAAGTACAGCGTCGCCTGGATCGCAGAGGAGCTTGAAGAGCCACGAGTAGGCTTGCGAGGTCGAGGCGCACATAAAGAGATCGCCGGGGTCGAGGGCGGGGACAGAGCTCGAGGCGATCGTCATCGGAGGAGGGCTGGCTGGTCTGTCGGCCGCGTACCGTGTCGCCCAGGCGGGGCGCAGCGTTCTCGTGGTCGAGCGCGGCTCGACCTGCGGCGCCAAGACCTTCACCGGCGGGCGGCTCTACACCTATTCGCTGCGTGAGCTGCTCGGTGAGCAGTGGCGGCAGGCGCCGCTGCAGCGTGAGGTCGACCGGGAGATCATCTCCCTGCTGACCGAGCGGGAGGCGATGAACATCGACACGACGTTCGCCGAGCCTGCTGGTCGCTCGTTCACCGTGCTGTCTACCCCGCTCGTCGAGTGGTTGGCCCAGCGGTGCGAGGAGGTCGGCGTCGAGATCGTCCCGGGCGCGTCGGTCACCGGGCTGGTGATCCGCGACGGGCTCGTGTGCGGTGTGCGCACCGGGGACGAGGAACTGACCAGCGCGCTGGTGATCGACGCCGAAGGGACGAACCCGCTGGTGTTCGAGCGAGCGGGCCTGGTACGCCGGTTGGCACGCGAGGACGTCGCGGTCGGGGCGAAGTACCTGTTCAAGCTCTCCGAGGAGGAGATCGACCGCAGGTTCACCACGAGCGACCGGCACGGGACGGCCATGCTCGGAATGGGCGCCATCACCCGGGGTCTGTTCGGGGGGATGTTCCTCTACACGAACATCGACACGATCTCGCTTGGCTTGGTCGTCGACTCGGCGTCCTGGCGTAAGCACGGGCACTCGCTCGTCGAGACCGCCGAGGACTTGCGCCAGCACCCCGCCATCGCCCGGTACGTGGAGGGCGCGGAGCTCGTCGAGTACGGCGCCCACCTGGTCTACGAGGGCTCGGTGGACACCGTCCCGCAGCTGTTCGGCGACGGCTGGCTCATCGCCGGTGACGCCGCCGGGTTCTGCATCAACCGGGGCTTCACGATCCGGGGGATGGACTACGCCATCGCCAGTGGCATCGCCGCCGGTGAGACGGCTGCCGCGGCGCTGGCTGCCGGCGACGTGAGCGCGATCCGGCTCTCGGCCTACAAGGACGCGCTGGCCGGCAGCGTGCTCGCCGACATGGCCGAGGTCCGCAACGCCCACGGCTGGATGTCGCACACGCCAGACCTCTTCACCACGTACCCAGGCCTGGCCGTCGACCTCATGCGGGACATGTTCACCGTCGACGGCGGTCCGCTCGTCCCGGTGCGCTCCACGCTCGCCGCGGCCGGTAAGAAGGTCCCCAAGAAGCTGTCCACGGCGCTCAACCTGGTCAAGGGAGTGCGGTCGCTATGAGGCGCATGAAGATCGACGAGCTGCTGTCCGCCACGTCCTTCGACGTCGGTGAGGGCTCGCCGCACATCGTGATCGACCCGCAGGCATGCCGGACATGCCCGTCGGAGCGGGCCTGCGAGCTGTCCTGCCCGGCGCAGCGCTACAAGTGGGACGAGGTCAAGGACGTCATGGCGTTCGACTATGTCGGCTGTCTGGAGTGCGGCAACTGCCGGCTCGTCTGCGACCGGCTGTTCACGGGCGCTGAGGGCTACTCGTGGAACTACCCGGAGAACGGGTCCGGGGTCACCTACAGGTTCGGCTGAGCACGCACGTCCGGACGCGACCTGGAGGAAGGCCATTGTGGCGATCGTGGACCCCCGCCGGGTCGCGGAGTACCGCCACGCCGGGTCGCGGGGCGACTCGTCGTTGCACGACTACTGGCAGCTGGCCGTGCTCACCGGGCCCGATCGGGAGGCAGTCGTCGACTCGCGCGGCACCCGCTGGACGTAGGGATCCGGCCGGAGCTCGGGACGTACCTGCGCGAGGTCACGCACCGTCGCCACCTTCGGCCGCGCCTGGTGTCCTCGACATGACCTCCGTCCGGCTCAGCAGCACGTCACGGTGCGGCAGTGATCAGTCGTGGGCGGGGAGGCGCGCCGGAGCCACGCTCGCCGGCACGGCGCCATCGCCGGGTATGCCCAAGGGCGGGTGTGCGGAGCCGCGCTCGTGGATCGCACGAGGTCCCC